>CAYZJE010000420.1:0-3407 GCA_964478485.1 uncultured Syntrophobacter sp.
AGCCGCAACCAAAAAGGATTCGGAACCGGAGTATTAACCGCAAAGGGCGCAAAGAACGCAAAAAAGAATTTGACTTGGTAGGGGCGGGTTTGAAACCCGCCCTCTGAAATTTTGCGATATTGCAATGCAAAGTACGCAAAGGAAGAAGGAGTCTGACTAATTCTGTTGAAACACGAAAGGAAAAACGACAATGGCAAAAGACGCTGAGTTCTTTAATGTGAAGTACAAAGAAGGGTCGCTCGATGCAAAAGCGGCGCAGCTGATTCTCTTCGCCGTCAATTTGGCGATCCAGCATGAGCATGGCGCTAAGCTACATCTAGGACGAGCGCGCGAGCTGGGGGCGACGGAGGACGAAATCTGGGAGACGGTCGTCTATGCGATGCGCCCGGTGGCTGCCAACGTGCGCAACTTCGCCAAGGCGATTATTGCCAAGTAAGACAATACGGTGAGAGTAACGGTTTGAACGGCTTGAACCGTTTGAACGATTTGAACAATCGTCACTTAGGGTTCCAATCGTTCAAGCCGTTCCAATAGTTCAAACTGTTTTGAGGCAGGCGAGAACGGCAAGATATGAGCGAATGGACAATCGACGTTAACGAAGAAAATTTCGAAGCAGAAGTATTGGCACGCTCCACCGAGGTCCCGGTGTTAGTCGACTTTTGGGCGGAGTGGTGTGGTCCTTGCAAGGTGTTAGGCCCGGTTTTGGAAAAATTAGCCGGTGAGTACGCCGGCGCATTCATCCTGGCCAAAGTCAACGTCGACGAAAACCAGCAGTTGGCCGGCGCCTTTGGCATCCAAGGTATTCCCGCCGTGAAACTGTTCAGAGACGGCGATCTGGCTTCGGAGTTTACCGGCGCGTTACCGGAACCGATGCTGCGTGAGTTTTTGTCCAAATTCTTGCCAACACCAGCGGACAAAGAAGCGCTTGCCGCCGCCGAGCTGGAAGCGGCGGGAAAAGCCGACGAGGCGAAATCCGCCTATCAAGCGATCTTAGCGGCCGATCCCAATCACACCCAGGCGTTGCTGGGTCTCGGCCGCCTGGCGATGAACGCCGCCGACAATGACGCGGCGAGGAATTATCTCGATCAGATTTCGATCGTCGACGATGAACGGAAGGAAGCGGACCGCTTGCTGGCGCGACTCGACCTGCAGGCCGGCGGGGTGCAAAATATGGCTGTTCTTCGGGAGAAAATCGAAGCTGAGCCGAACAATCTCGACGCGCGCTTCCAGCTAGCCCAGGCTCTGGCCGGAGTGGAAAAATATGAAGTGGCGCTGGTCGAGTTCCTTGCCATCGTCAAGGCCGATCGTAAATTCAAAGACGATGGCGCACGCAAAGCGATGGTGCAAATCTTCGAAGTGCTGGGTGACGAAGATCCGCTGACCGACAAGTATCGTTCTGAGCTGGCGGCCGTGCTGTTCCGCTAAGGCGATCGTCAAAACAAGCACCGCGGAGGCGCAGAGGGCGCAGAGTGAAGAGTGTTTGTTAAAAAATCTCCGAACTCGGTGAACTCTGTGTCTCTGTGGTGAATATTTTTTCACAGTAAACCCGAAGTGCCAACAATTTTGGCGCTTGCCGCAGGAGGCATTATGAGCATGATCACGCTGGCGCAAGCCAATCGCATCATCGAAGCGATTTTTGCCCGTGGCCGTGAGCTGGCTTGCCGGCCGATGAGCGTCATCGTCGTCGAGCCTGGCGCCAAGGCCAAAGCTTTTCAGAAGGAAGACGACTCGGCGATGATGCGCTTTGAGATGGCCTACGGCAAAGCGTACGCCGCGCTCGCGCTCGGGCGCTCTTCGTCGCTGGTGCGCATGCGCACCGAAGAGCGGCCGCGGTTTATGCAATATCTCATTCGCGCCTCGGACGATCAGATCTTTCCTGAAGGCGGCGGCATGCTGATCCGCGATAAAGCAGGAGATGTCATCGGTGCCGTCGGCGTCACCGGCGACACCCAGGAACGCGACGAAGA
Source organism: uncultured Syntrophobacter sp. (assembly GCA_964478485.1). Classification (GTDB taxonomy): domain Bacteria; phylum Desulfobacterota; class Binatia; order UBA9968; family UBA9968; genus DP-20. The sequence goes on from CAYZJE010000420.1 coordinate 1,968, forward strand.
ACTTGCCGCGCACGGCATTCGCGCCGCCGGACTGATGACTGACGAGGACTGCGCCAGTCTGGGAACCAAAGTGCGGCTGAAGAATTGAAGAAGGCAATAGGCAACAGCCATTAGGCAATAGTCAGAAAGAAAAATGAATTCATCAACTATTGCCTGTTGCCTAATGCCTATTGCCTGCTTCTAAGCGATCCATTCGGACACCGGCGCATTGGCTTCTTGCAGCGGTTGGCAGACGATGTCCACTAGGCTCGGACCGCCGTGCGCAAACGCTTCCTTCAACGCTTTTGCTAATTCGCTCGGTTCGCTCACCCGCCAGCTTTTAACGCCGAAGGCCACCGCCACGGCGGCGTGATCGGTGACGGCGAAGTCGACCGCAAAGTAACGCTGGCCATAACCTGAGCGCTGTCCCGCTTTGATCCAACCGTAGCTGGCGTTGGAAATTACGATGAACGTAATCGGTAGCCGGTAACGCACGGCGGTCTCAAGCTCGCCGCAGGTAAAACCAAAGCTGCCGTCGCCCATCACGGCAACGCATTTGACGTTCGGCTCTGCGAAGTGCGCGCCCATCGCCGCCGCCATCGAGTAGCCGAGAGCGCCGTGAGCGCGGTTGGAAATGAATTTTCTCCCGTTGCCGCGTACCGGGTAGTAGGCAGAGAAATACGGACATGGGGTGCCGGCGTCGGCGACGACGATTGCGTCGGCGTCGAGCGCTCGGCTGAGTTCGGCGACGACGCGCTCCGGCTTGATCGGCGTTTCGTTCGACTCCGCGAGCGCTTGGAATTTGGCGAACTTCTGTTCTTTCGCTGCTTCCACGCGCGCGGCATCAAGCGGCCTGCGGGTAGCCGCCAGCGCTTCATTCAACATTTTCAGACCAAGCTTGGCGTCCCCCACCAGCGCCGCGTCCGCCGGATAGTTGACGCCGGGAACTTTCGGATCGACATCGATGTGAATCACTTTGGTCTTTCCCGGCACGGGATGGCGCCAACGCTCAGTGGTGACCGAGCCAGCGCGGCAGCCGACAAAGACGATCAAGTCCGCCTGATCGACGATCGCGCGAGTTTCGGGAGTGCCGCCGTTCGAGCCGACGACGCCAACGGCGAGCGGATGCTGTTCGTCAATCGAGCCTTTGCCGCTGATGGTGGTCGCCACCGGCGCGGAGAGCCGCTCGGCAAGCTCGAGTAATTCCGGCTCCGCATTGGAAATAACCGCGCCGCCACCGCAGATGAAAACTGGGTTCGCTGCATCACGCAGCAGGCTTGCAGCGCGCTCGACGTTGTCGCGATCGGGGTTAACGCGCCCAGCGGGACAGCGGCCAAAGTTAGCGTCACCCCAAATTTCGGCTCGATTGACTACGCCGTTCTGCACGTCGAAGGGGAGAGCGATGTGCGCCGCGCCAGGCCGGCCCGAAGTGATTTGCTTGAATGCTTGGCGAAATGCCTG
>CAYZJE010000421.1:0-3393 GCA_964478485.1 uncultured Syntrophobacter sp.
ATTGATCAGTGAGAGCAGATGACGGCCTGAAGAAAGTATATCCTCCGTGTACTCGGCTTGTTTTTCATTCAACTCGCCAAAGTATCTTTCCTGTAAGACTTCGGAGAAGCCGATGATGGCGTTGAGCGGCGTGCGCAGCTCGTGGGACATGTTGGCCAAGAACTCCGACTTGTGCCGGTTGGCGGCTTCAATCTGCCGGTTCTTCTCCTCGATCTCGCGGAACAGCCGGGCGTTTTGGATTGCCAGAGCGGACTGGGTCGCGAAAGTTTGCAGCAGGTTTATCACTTCAGGTTTAAATTCTCCGGACTGGCGCCGCCAGACCGTCAACGCGCCCAGGATCTGTTGCTCGCGCATGAGCGGCACGGAAAGTAGCGAGCGGTAACCCAGCCGGATCAGTAGAGGACGCGCCCGGGCGCCGGTGAATTCCCGCTCGTTGGCAAAGTCTGAAACCTGCACCGGCGCGCGCATGGTCGCCGCCCGGCCGGTGGCTCCTTCGCCCAGGTGGATCGGCGCGGTGCGCAGGATCTCGACAACCTCTGCCTCCATCCGATGGCTCGCCCTGAGATCGAATTCTTGCTTGCTTTCGTCGTACTCATAGATGACCCCGCAATCGGTGCCGGAAAGCTGGACGGCGTGCGAAACGATTGTGGCGAGAACCGTTTCAAGATCTAGAGTCGAGCTGACTGCTTGACTGACCGCACCCAGCGCTCTTAGTTCTCCGACCGACTGCGCTAGCTCGCCCGTGCGCGCTTCCAATGCCTGGAACAGCCGCACATTCTCAATGGCGATCACCGCTTGATCGGCGAAGGTTTTGAGGAGAGCGATCTGCTTGTCTGTAAACGGTCGGACCTCTGTGCGGCGGATTAGAATGGCCCCGATGGGAACACCTTCACGGAGCAGCGGCGTTGCAAGTGCCGTCCGAACGCCGAGACTTCTAGCAAAGCGCGCTTGCAGGGCGTCTTCCGGCACGGCCGCGAGGTCATGAATGTGAATGGTTTGCCGGTCAATAATGGCTCGGGCAGGTATAGAGGCTCGGTCGAATGGGGGATTAGGAGCGGCGGGCGACAGCGGCCCGAAATTAGCCACGGTCGTTAAGGAGTCGCCATCGACACGAATGATCGCAGCATCAGTGGCATCACACAGCTTAGCGGCACGCTCGGCAACCACATCCAACACAGGTTGGATATCCGTAGGCGAGCTGGCTATCACGCGCAAAATCTCACTCGTCGCGGTCTGCTGCTCCAATGCTTCGGTGAGCTGCCGGTTGCGGGTATCGAGCTCGTTGAACAGCCGGACGTTTTCGATCGCGATGACAGCTTGGCTGGCGAATGTTTCAAGAAGTTTGATTTGCTTTTCCAAGAAAGGGCGAACCTCCATCCGACGGATCATGATCGTTCCGATCGGCACACCCTCACGCAGTAATGGCGTGGCAAGTACGGTTCGAACGCCAAGACTTTTTGCGAGCGGCGCATTTGGGAACTCGCCCTCTGGTTCTGCTGCAAAGTCACGTATGTGAATGGTTTGCCGGTCAATGATGGCTCGACCGGCTATCGAGCCACGGTCGATTGAGGCAGGACCTCCACCCAGCGACCCGGGCAGCGGTCCATAATTAGCCACTCTCTTCAAGGAATCACCATCGATGCGAGTAATCAAAGCGTCGTTAGCATCGCACAGCCGTGCGGCACTTTCAGCAACGGCATCGAGTACCGGCTGAATGTCAGTCGGCGAGCTGGCTATGACGCCCAATATTTTACTCGTCGCGGTTTGCTGTTCCAACGCTTCAGTGAGTTCTTGAAACAGCCGGACGTTTTCGATGGCAATGACCGCCTGGTCGGCGAAGATTGAAACCAGCTTTATCTGCGCATCCGCAAAGGGACGCACCTCTCGTCGGTAGATCGCGATTGCGCCGATCAGATTATTGTCTTTGAGCAGCGGCACGGCGAGGCTCGTCCGCATCCCCTCTTCCCTGTAAGGCTCCGGCACAATGCACTCGGGGTCGGCAAGCATATCAGGAATATGGACGGGCCCTTTTTCAAGTCCTACTCGGCGTAGTGCACTCTCTCTGCCTGGCCGGATCAGCGTGTTCTCCACATAGGCCTGAAATGCGGGCGAAACGCTCTTCGTTACGACAGCCCGAAAGACTTCTCCATCAAATCGGAACACCGCGCCGTTTTGCGCCTCGCAGAGGCGGACTGCATTGTCGAGGATCGTTTGGAAGACAGGCTGGAGATCCGTGGGCGAACTGCTGATCACCCGCAGAATCTCACTCGTGGCAGTTTGCTGCTCCAGAGCTTCGGTGAGATCGCGGTTACGCGCCTGCAATTCCTGGAACAGCCGCACGTTCTCGATGGCGATCACCGCCTGATCAGCGAAGGTCGTGACCAACTCGATCTGCTTGTCGGTGAACGGCCGCATCTCGGAACGGTTGACCGTGATCACACCGAGTAAGTCGTCTCCTCTGAGCATGGGCACAGCTAGCACGGATCGATGTGGTTGCACTCGCCAGGCTTCGTAGGTGTACTCCGAATCCGAAAGGATATCCGGTATATGGATGGTTTGTCTTTCCAGCGCCGCTCTTGCGGTGGTGCTGCTGCGTCCGGGAGCGATCGGGTTTCGCTGCACGAACTCTCTTAGTTCTGCGGAGGCGTTGTGCGCGACCGCCACATTCAGCATCCCGTCATCGAACCGGAAGATAAACGCTTGCTCCGCAGCGCATAGCGTGGCAGCGTTCTCGGCCAGCGTTTCGAGCACAGGCTGCAGGTCGAACGCCGAGCGGCTGATGACCTTAAGCACTTCGCTAGTCGCCGTCTGCTGCTCCAACGCTTCGGTGAGGTCACGGTTGCGCTCGCCGAGTTCCTTGAACAAGCGCACGTTCTCGATAGCGATGACGGCTTGAGCAGCGAACGTCTCAAGCAACTTGACTTGTCGTTCGGAGAAAGGACGAACCTCCGTTCGCCTGATGTTGATTACACCAATGGGCGTTCCCTCTCTGAGCATCGGAGTACTCAGAATTGTCCGTGTTCCAGTTCTAAGGAGGATATCCTGAGCGTCGAGAAATTCGGTTTTTGCGGCTTGCACGAGATCGTAAACATGTACGGTTTCTCGCGTGAGAATCGCTCGGCCGCCGACTCTTCCCAAGGTCGTGGGCGAAAACTCGGGTGCGGGAGCAGCTCCGAAGGATGCCACCAATCGCGTTCGGTCACCCTCAACGAGACGAATTTGAGCGTCGGTTGCCTCGCAAAGTCGGGCGGCATTTGCCGCCACAATGTTCAACACCGGCTGAATATCGGTCGGCGAGCTGGCGATGACGCCCAAGATTTCACTCGTGGCGGTTTGCTGTTCCAGCGCTTCGGTGAGCTCTTGGAACAGGCGAACGTTCTCGATCGCGATCAC
>CAYZJE010000422.1:0-5602 GCA_964478485.1 uncultured Syntrophobacter sp.
CACTGGAGTGCATGCCGCGCAGGTAGTGTTGCGGCAGCATCCACTCGGAGATTTTACACTCGACTTCGAAACCGGTGAGGAACGCGAGCATGAAAGTCTTGCCGTCGATGTTGCCAAGTTTCTGCGCCATGACCAACGCGCTCGACAACGGCGGAATCGTTGGATGAGTTAGGAGACCGTAGACATGTGCCGGATCGGTGCTCACCTGGCTGTCGTCCCAATCGTGCGCATGGCCAGCGGTGCCGAGCACGCGCGCCGCCATCGGCGCGGGTACTTTGGTGTTGCCGCGGCTCAGCAAAAGCGCATCGGGTCGTCCAGCGGTATGTTCCGCTTCCTCGACGAGCAGTTGAACCGTATGCTCTTCCGAGCCGGCGACGAATAGACCGAGGCCATCGAGCAAGCAGCGCGTGCCGATGCGCACAGCTTCGGCAGGAATTGCCTTGAAAGAAATATTTTCGACGAATTCGGCAGCGGCGGCGGTGGTTTTAAGCCCGTCGGGAAGCTTGGCGAAAGGATTTGCATCGGAAGACATATTCCATTTCCTTGCAGCGAAAAACTCTTATGTGAGATTGTCGGGAGCTAAGTTGTAACAGAAGTACGATCGGTACTCTATTGCAATCGAGGATATGTAACGCGTGGAGGTGCGGTAGAATACGAACCGGAGGAGAGAATTCTTAGATAAGTTCCAGCCGGAGTTGGCGGCCTACCGCCGTCGCGGCTTTTCGCAGCGTGCTCAGGGTAACAGCAGAGTTCTCAGGATCAAGCAGCCGATCGAGGGCCGCGCGGCTGGTGTGCATGCGCCGAGCCATCTCCGCCTTGGAAAAGCGCTTCTCCTTCATTGCCGCTCCGACCTGACGGGCGAGAACGCGCTTGATGGCCGATGCCGTGACTTCTTCGTAGATACCCTCCTCGCGTAGCCAGCTATCGAAGGACGATCCTATGCTCTTTTTTTTCACGCGCGTCCTCCCTTCTTCCGATCGAGCGCTAACTCAATATCATGCTTCAGTATCTGATTCTGCTGAAAAACCCCTAGGAATGCTTCGACGGGCTCAGCATGAACGGAATATTCTTAACGTTATCAATCCCTCCCCGTTCGCCCTGAGCCCAGTCGAAGGGTGAACCGGAGTTTTTCAGCAGAATCAGTATCTTTTGGCTCTTCTTGATGAAGCCGTGCAGCAGCACCATGTGTTCTTGCTCCACACAGAACAGGACCCGGGCGATCCGGCCTCCCGACAAACTGCTTCTGACTTCCCACAACTCGCGGCCAAGCGGCCTTACAAGAGGCATGCCGATAGGCCATGAAAACTCGACGTCCTTTATATCTTCGCCGATGACCTTGCGGTCCTCAGGGCTGAGCCGCTTCAGCCAATCCCGTACCGGCTCCCGTCCGGCGTCGGTGCGATAAAAGCGGGCCGGCAGACGCTTGAGTTCCGCGTTCATGAATACTGTCCCATTTTTGACACTCTCGGTCAACGAGAATACCACTAGCTAATCAGGCGCGGTTTCTTCGTCGCAATCGATCAGTCGACGACCTCGGAAACGTAGTAATCGATAAAGCGGCGATGCACGTCGGGACGAGTTTCGATTCGCGTCATCGCCTCGCATTCTTCTTTGGAGTGGACTTTGACCGGGCCCAGGGGCGCGGCCATGATTTGAATTTTTGCCGCGCGCACCAGATCGAGGCCAAGGCGCAGCAGTTGATCCAAGCTCTTTGCCACCACCGTGCCGCCGTGGCCGCGCAAGAGCACGGCGACTTTATCGCCGAGGGTTTGGGCGACTTTGTCACCTAGTTGTTCATTGCGGATCAACACCGGCGAGTCGTAGATCGGCGTGCCACGGTGAAACTGCACGCCGCAGTTTGAAATAACTTTGATTTCCTGACCGGTGGCCGCGACGGCGACCAGCTCGTCGGCGTGGTAGTGGAGAATACACTGGGCATCCGGGCGGGCTTTATAAATAGAGGTGTGCATGGCGGTTTCGCCGTTGGGCTCGCCGAAGCCTTCGAGCTTTTTGCCGTCGGCGTCGAGAATTATTAAGTCGCGCACGGCGACTTTACCCGGCGGCATGTGCGGTGTGCTGAGAATTCGATTGTCCGGCAAGCGCGCCGTGATATGGCCATAGCCGTCGATCACGCCTTGATGTTGCAGCACCTTGGCCACCATCACCATCTTGTCTTTGAGTGCGTCTAGCGGTTCGATCATTTTTGTCTCCTGTGATTGCTGATCTGTGAATTGACTTCCTTCATGCTAATTTACTTGCAATTGTGGAGGGTTTTATTCACCACGAAGGACATGGTTCGACTACGCTCACCACAGACTACGGACACGAAGGGTTCGGAAAAGGGCGCAGCATGCTGCGCCCCTACTTCGTGCTCCCTTCGGCTTTGCTCAGGACATGATTCGTGTCCTTCGTGGTGAAAAAATCATCGTCGTCAAATACGTCTGCTCACGTTATATTCGAGCGCTTAAGGAAATCGTTAAACAGCGAGGCCATTTCGCCGGCTTTTTCGTCCCATTCTTCGCGCGGACTGAGCGGTTCGTCATAATGTTTGGGAAACAGCACGTGGACTTCGCTGGTTTGCAGCAGGCGGCCGAGGGTTTCGCCGGTTTGTCTTCCATGGGTAAGATCGTTTCCTGGAACGATGCACGCTGGCACTTTAATGGAGCGCAAATCGGCTTCCGTCGCGCCGATGACCGGCAGGTCGGCGCCGCTAAGAAAGTATTCGCGCCAGCGCGACATGACCGCGATGAAACGCGCCGGGTCCATTTTCATCAGCGCGTCGCGGTTCTCGGGGCGGGCGGCGATGCGTTCTTTCCAATGTTCCATTTCGCACACCGCGGCCATGCCGCCGGCTTGTGCGGCAGTGATGAACTGGCCGTAATATTCTTCGGCCAGTCGCTCGCAGGCAAAGCGGCCGCCGGTGACGCGCCAGAGAAGCAGGGCGCGCACCGCGTCGGGATGACGCAGCGCGAACAAGAGAGCGGTGCGGCAACCGGAGGAACTGCCGCCGACGATAGCGGGCAGGGCGCCAAGCTGCTGCAGTAATTCGTGGATGTCATCGGCCCAGATTTCGTACTCCGAGTCATTGCCGTCGATGACGACATCGGAGGCGCCGGTGTTACGCCGGTCGAAGATGACGACGCGGTAGCCTTTCTCGGCGACTTTGCCGGCGAGCAGTTCGATGCCGCTGATATCGCGCCGGCCGCCGGGCGAGAGCGCGACCCACGGGCCGCTGTTGCCGAGAATTTTGTAGTTGATATTAACGCCGCGAACTTTTGCGATGGGCATGGTGGCCTCCTTACTGACGAGGCGACCATAGCCCAAGTCTGTTCGCTGTTTCAATTGGCGCGCGCCGAAATAATCTCGGCTAAAAATGTCTGGGGGCTGTGCGCTGGGCTCGGAGATTGCACCGCGGAGGCGCCCTTCGACGTCGCTCAGGACAGGCGGAGGACGCAGAGCGAAGAGTTCTTGATAAAAGTTCCTCCGAACTCTGTGAACTCTGTGCCTCTGTGGTGAATACGTCTTCACAGCAAACGCGGGAAACCAATTTTTAGGCGCTGATGTTACGCAAGCCGCGCGCGTATTTCGCGACCAGCAGCACGCCGGCGGAACCGAGACAGCCGCCCATGACCAATGCGCCGGAGACGCCGAGAAAAGTCGCCGCGGTGCCGATCTGCGCGTGGCCCAAGTAGGTGCCGGCGGACATGAAGACTTGATCGAAACTTTTAACCCGCCCGCGCATGTGGTCCGGCGTGATCAACTGAATCAGAGTGTCGCGCAGCGTCTCGCCGACGGCATCGACCAAGCCGAGTAAAAAAACAATCGCCAGCGACAGCGCGAGCGAACGAGACAGCGCGAAGCAAACGAGTCCCGCCGTGTAGACTAACGTGACGCCGATAATCAGCTGGCCTTTTTGTTTAGGATTCCCTGCTGCCATGACGATTGCCGAGCCGGCGAGAGCGCCAAAGGCCGGGACGCCGAGCAGCGCGCCCAGGCCGGTGGGCCCGGTGCCGAGAATGTCGCGGGCAAATACCGGCATCATTGAGCGGTAAGCGCCGAAGAATTGCACGCAGGTGTCCATGCCCATCAATCCCAAGATCGCCGTGTTGGCGCGAATGAAATTGAAGCCGCCGCGCACGCTTTCGAGCGGCGATTCTCTCTTTTCGCCGGATGTCGCCGCCGGCCGCGCGCGCATGAGCGCGAGACAGATGATCACGCTCAAAAAACTTAGCGCGTCGATAAAATAAGCGGTGCTGATGCCGACGGCGGCGATGATGACGCCGCCGATAAATGGACCGGACAGAGTGGCAATCTGGCGCCAGGTGATGTTGAGCGCATAGGCGGTGGCCAGTTGCTCCGGGCGCACCAGCGTTGGGATTAGCGCCGTGCGCGCGGGCGAATCGAAAATCCCCACGGCGCCGGCAAGAAACGTCACTGTGTAAATATGCCAGACCTGCACGGTGCCGAAATAGCTCAGCAGCGCCAGCGCCAAGGCGAGCAGCGCTGCCAAGCTTTGTGTGATGATCAGTAGCCATCGTCGATCCATGCGGTCGGCGAGCACGCCGCCGGGAATCGACAAGAGCATGATCGGCAGCGCGCGAAACAGCCCGGTCAGTCCCAGCTGAAACGGCGAGTTGGTGATCTCGTAAACTTGCCAGGCGATGGCCACCGTGGAGATTTGGCTGCCGACGGCGGAAAAGAGCAGGCTCGCCCAGAACAGACCGAAGTCTCGCTGCTTGAGAACCTGCCAGGGTGTGACTTGCTGAGACATGATCGATCGAGTCGATGTGCCGATGCAAAATTTAGCTAGCGTCGAACCTAGTCGAATCGTCCTCGCGGATCAAACAGATTGGAAGAGCGGTAGAGGTTCAGTTTCACAAAAAACTTGTAGGGGCGACCCTGTGTGGTCGCCCGTCCGAGAGGGCGGACACATAGGTCCGCCCCTACGGAGACATGTCGTTGATCCCTGATTGAACCACTATCGTTCGTAGCCGTTACTTGACAGGGTTCGTCGCTTGCCGCTACAACGGCGCAACAGGCAAAGGAGTACGGCGTGCGCCCCATTGACTGGAGAGAAGCTCTGAGAATGAAAGGAGGGTGAGATCGGCCCAACCAGATAAAAATTAACCAGGCCAAAAACGCCATCCTCGATCCTCCATCTTCGATCTTCGACCCGGTTCTCATTAGCCCACCGCAGCACGCCCTGTTGCTTTATCCCGCCGCCCTAGCTACAAATTAGGGCCACTCATTATCTTTATTAAGGAGCGCTCATGGCACAGAAGTATGTGGACAGTTTCGGCACGCGCAAGGTCTTGACCGTTGGCAGCGAGAGCTACGATATCTTTCGCCTCGACGTGTTGGAGAAAGCGGGATTCAAAAACGTCTCGCGCTTGCCGGTGTCGCTGAAGGTTTTGCTGGAGAACTTGCTCAGGCAGGAAGACAATCATCATGTGAACAAAGCCGACATCGAAGCGTTGGCCAACTGGAATGCCAAAGTAAAATCCGAGAAAGAGATCGCCTTCATGCCGGCGCGGGTGTTGATGCAGGATCTGACCGGGGTGCCCGCCATAGTCGATCTGGCGGCGATGCGCGAGGCGATGAA
>CAYZJE010000423.1:0-6787 GCA_964478485.1 uncultured Syntrophobacter sp.
GCGACTTGTTGCTGGCGCAGACTCATTCGTTTATCAACGCGTCCAAAGGGGATGCTCGCCCCCTTTGGAAACCCCATTTAATGGTTCCACGCTGCAAGCAGCGTGGTCAACTTTAAAATAGGATAACAGATCGGCGCAGTCAGGCAAAGTTTGGTTTTTGCGGTCCAAAACCTCTGGGTTGAACGCCCTACCCCTTTATTGCATAGTGAATGCGATGTTAGTCGACGCGCTCAAACGACCGGTCAAAGATCTGCGCATCTCGGTTACCGACCGGTGTAACTTCCGCTGCACTTACTGCATGCCGTTGGACGAGTACGAGTGGATCGATAAGAAGGAGATTTTGACCTTCGAAGAGATCACCCGGCTGGCGCGGCTTTTTGTCCAGTCGGGCGTGGAAAAAATTCGCCTAACCGGTGGTGAACCGCTGGTGCGCCACGACTTGCACCTGTTGATCGAAAAATTGGCGCCGCTGAATGGGCTCAAAGACCTGTGCCTGACCACCAATGGCGCGTTGCTCGCCGAGCGGATTCACGCGCTCAAACAGGCGGGCTTGAGGCGCGTCAATGTCAGCATCGACACTTTGGACGCGGAAAAGTTCAGGCGCATGACCAAGCGCGGCGATCTTAATAAGGTGCTCGAAGGGATTTTCGCCGCTAAAGCGGCCGGGCTGACGCCGATCAAACTAAACGCGGTGGTTGAGCGCGGCGTCAACGACGACGATATTCTGCCGCTCGTCGAGTTCTGTCGCGCCAACGGCTTTGCCATGCGCTTCATCGAGTACATGGACGTTGGCAACTCGAACAACTGGACGTCGGCAAAGCTAGTCTCGAAGCAAGAGATTATTAAAACGATCCACAGCCGTTATCCGCTGAGAGAAATCGGCCGGGACCAGGGCAGTGCGCCGTCGGTGGATTACGAATTCGTCGATGGCCACGGCGACATCGGCGTGATCGCGTCGGTGAGCGAGCCGTTTTGTTCCAGTTGCACGCGCGCGCGGGTCACCGCTGACGGCAAGATCGTCACCTGCCTGTTTTCCAATGTCGGTCATGACGTGAAAGCGCAGCTGCGTGGCGGCGTCTCCGACGCGGAACTTGCCGACTTCATCGCCAGTATCTGGCGCGGGCGCACCGACCGTTACTCGGCGGAACGTTTAGCAGCGCTGAATTCGTCGAACTACGATCCCAAGAGCCACAAGAAAATCGAGATGATTTCGCTCGGCGGGTAATGCTGCCGAAGCGCGGCTTATCCGATGGGTTTTTCATTATCCCGCGACGGCTGGTTGTTGTTTGCCAGCTGCGGCGTGCGTTCCTTGGCCTACGGTTTTCTTTCGGTCATTCTCGGACTTTATCTCGATGCCGTCGGCTTGAGCACCACGGCGATCGGTTGGATTTTCACCGCGGCGCTGGCCGGCGGCGCGGTGATGACGATCATCATCACGGCGATCGCCGACAGCTTCGGGCGAAAGTTTTTGCTCATCGCCGGCGCAATGCTGATGGCGCTCGCCGGTTGGGTGTTTGCCGTCAGCGATAATCCGATTGTGCTGACGATCGCCGCGATCTTCGGCACGATCAGTCCGTCAGGAAAAGAGGTCGGGCCGTTTCTGTCCCTCGAACAAGCGATCTTGCCGCAGACCACCAGCGATCAAAACCGCACGGCGGTCTTTTCGGCCTACAATCTGGTGGGCTCGTTCGCTGGCGCACTCGGTGCGTTGTCGGTCAGCCTGCCATCATTCTTTTCATTGACGGCCATCGCCGGTTACCGATTCTTGGTCTGGGGTTACGTAATTTCGGCAGTCTTACTCGCGCTCTTGTTCGCGCTGTTGTCGCCGCTGGTCGAAGCCAAAAAGAAAACCGAGTCGACAACGCGCAACGTCGGTTTGCACAAATCCCGCGCCATCGTCGCCAAGCTCGCCGGGCTGTTTGCCCTCGACGCTTTCGCCGGCGCGTTCATCGTCCAGAGCATCGTCGCCTATTGGTTTTTTCTCCGTTATCAAACCGATTTGACCACACTCGGCGGGATTTTCTTTGGCACAAATATACTCGCCGCTCTCTCCTTCCTCGCCGCGCCGGCGATCGCGCGCCGGATCGGCTTGCTCAACACCATGGTGTTCACGCACCTGCCATCGAATATTCTCCTGCTCTTTGTGCCGCTGATGCCGAACGTCGAATGGGCGGTGACAGTGTTGCTAGTTCGTCACTTGCTGTCGCAAATGGACGTGCCGACGCGCCAGTCTTACACAATGGCCGTGGTCGATGCTGACGAGCGCGCCGCCGCCGCCGGTGTACTCTCGGTCGCGCGCAATGCTGGCGCAGCAGTCGCGCCGCTGTTTACCGGCGCCATTCTCGCCGCGCCAGCATTAGGATTGCCATTCTTGCTGGCCGGCGGAATTAAGGTTGTCTACGATTTGTCGATCTTCACCGTGTTCCGCCATGTGAAACCGCCAGAGGAGCAGAAGTAGCGGCGCAACGTCTCCGCGGCGAGCGTCAGCTTCCTGTATGTTTCCATCAATGTCTTCGTTTCTTGAGGTCCTCACCGTCGCCCTGCGTCTCGGTCTTACCTCTTTCGGCGGGCCGATCGCGCATCTTGGTTACTTTCGCGACGAGTATGTGGTGCGACGGAAGTGGTTGGATGAGAAGAGTTACGCGGATCTAGTTGCCTTGTGCCAGTTCCTGCCCGGGCCGGCGAGCAGCCAGGTGGGGATGGCGATCGGTATTGCGCGCGCCGGTTTGCCGGGCGCATTGGCGGCGTGGCTTGGCTTTACGTTGCCCTCGGCATTATTGCTGGTCGCGTTTGCATTTGGCGTTAACGCCATCGGTAGTGCCGCGGCGGCAGGTTGGCTGCATGGTTTGAAAGTCGTTGCCGTCGCCGTTGTGGCGCAAGCGGTTTGGGGGATGGCGAAATCGCTTTGTCCGGATCGACAGCGGGCAACCTTGGCGATTGTCGCGGCGATTGTGACTCTCAGTTGGCCGACTGCCGGCGGGCAACTGGTTTCGATCACTGCGGCGGGAATCATCGGTTGGTTAATCCTGGCGCCGACTGCGCTCGGTTCTCAAGCCCACGCCCAGTTTGCCGTGCGCAAGCGCGCTGGCGTGATCGCTTGGATTATTTTTTTCACTCTGTTGGTAGGGTTGCCAGTTGTTCGCCCATTGGCGCAAAGTCATTCGCTCGATGTCTTCGACAGTTTTTTTCGTGTCGGCTCGTTGGTCTTTGGCGGCGGCCATGTGGTGTTGCCATTGCTTCAATCTGAAGTCGTCAATCCCGGGTGGATTACCAATGAGCAGTTCGTCGCTGGCTACGGCGCGACCCAGGCGGTGCCGGGGCCACTGTTTACATTTTCTGCGTATCTCGGCGCGGTGATGAACGGCTGGAGCGGCGCGCTGTTGACCCTGGTGGCGATTTTTCTGCCGTCGTTTTTGCTCATCATCGGCGCCCTGCCGTTTTGGGATGGGTTGCGGGCGAATGCTCATTTTCAGTCAGCGTTAAGTGGTATCAATGCCGCTGTTGTCGGGCTGCTTCTCGCCGCGCTCTATAAGCCGGTATGGACCAGCGCAATTCATTCTCCCGGCGATTTCGCGCTTGGGTTAGGCGGATTCGGGCTGCTGATGTTTTGGCAATGGCCGCCGTGGATCGTGGTTATATCGAGCGCCGCGGCAGGCGCCATCGTTGCGCGATTCTAACGCAATTATTCCGACAACAATTTGACGCCAGCGATCGCCAGCACAATGCCGAGTAAGCGCCGGATGGTAATCGGCGTCGCATGCTTAGCGCCCCATCGGGCGCCGATGAAGCCGCCGATCAGTACAGCGAAAATCAGCGGTAGCAGCGTCCAATCGATGAAACTGCCGCGGACAAAGCGGCCGACGAGACCGGTTAGCGAATTCACTGCGATGAACGCCGCCGAAATTCCCGCCGTGCCTTTGGCGTCTTGCCAACCGAGCAAGATTAAGATCGGCCCTAAATAAATTCCGCCACCGACGCCGGTGAGCCCCGCGAGCATACCGAGACTTACGCCAATCACGGCGGAGAGAAGCCAGAGCGCCGCGCCGGTTGGCCGTTGAATTTTTCGCGCGCGCGGGTCGGGAAGAATCAGGCGCAATGCCGCGAGCAGCAGCGCGATGCCAACGAGGATCATGAAGAAGCGCGACGAAGTCGCGATCATGCCGCCGACAAACGCCGCCGGAGCGGAGAAAAGCAGCAGCGTGCCAGCGAGCGGCGCGTCGAAGTGGCCGCTTTGACGGAAGCGAAACCAACTTTGGCTCGACACGACGATGTTCATGAGAAGAATCGTCGCGGCGACTTCCGGTCGCAGCTTGCCGGCGAGAGTTAACAGCGCAATATACGCCGAGGCGCCGCCATGACCCACTGAGGAATAAAGCGCGGCCGAGGCGCCGACGGCCAAAGTGAGAAGAGCTTCGTTCATATGGCGAAAAGAATCACGCTGGTTTATGCCACAGGCGGGGGATGAAATCTAACTTCAATTCGGAATATCTCCCGCAAAGGCGCCAAGGCGCAAAGGTAGGTTTTCGTAGGGTGCGCTTCGCGCACCGATCGGTCTCGGAATATCTCTCGCAAAGGCGCGAAGGCGCAAAGGTGACGGGCCGAGGCCCGTCATCCCGAGCGAATGCGAGGGATCTAAGAAAGATTTCTCCCTTCGGTCGAAATGACATCAATTCCGAACTTAGCGTCTTTGCGCCTTTGCGGGAAAAATATCCGATGGAAATTTGCGCGCTTGTCTTTGCTTAGCCGTCACAGCGCGATAGTATTTCGCTGACGCGCCTATGGTGTCAGCGGTCGCTGAAGGAGCCAAACGAATGTCCATCGGATTTGAAATTCTCATCATCGCTCTGTTGATTTTTGCCAACGGCATCTTCGCCATGTCGGAGATGGCCGTGATCACGGCGCGTAAGTCGCGTTTGCAGGATTGGGTCAAGAAGGGAAATTTCCGCGCCAAGGTGGCGTTGGAGCTGGCCCAATCGCCGAACCGGTTTCTCTCCTCGGTGCAGATCGGTATCACGTCGATTGGCATACTCGCCGGCGTGTTTGCCGGTCGCGGCGCCGCGGAGTTGATGGCGGATTATTTGCAATCCCTGCCGCTTGTCGGCGTCTATCACCCGCAAATCGGCCTCGGTTTGGTGGTGCTGATCATTACCTACTTTTCCTTGGTGATCGGCGAGCTGGTGCCCAAGCGTCTCGCCATGCGCCATCCGGAGACGATCGCGACCTGGGTCGCGCTGCCGCTGCGTCTGTTCGCGCGCCTGTCCGCGCCGATGGTGCACTTGCTGAGCGTTTCAACGGACATCGTCTGCCGCCTGTTTGGCAAAGCGCAATCGCGACAGCCGCCGGTGACGGAGGAAGAAATTACCACGCTGGTGCAACAGGGCGCAGAGGCGGGCGTTTTCGAGGAGAAGGCGGAAGACATGGTTGAAGCGGTGCTCCGACTGGGCGCCACGAGCGCTAGATCGTTGATGACGCCGCGCACGCAGATCGCCTGGCTCGACCTGGAAAATAGCATGGAACAGATCCGCGCCAAGATCGCCGCGAGCGGCCGCTCGCGTTTTCCCGTCGCAGCGGGGAGTCTCGACAAGGTCACGGGCATCGTGCAAGCGAAGGATTTACTGGCGCTCACGCTCGCCAATCAACCGATCGATCTCAACGCTTTGATGCAGCAGCCGCTGTTTGTGCCGCGGACGATTTCCGCTTTGGAATTATTGGAATCGTTTAAAAAGACCAACAAACATATCGCCCTGGTGGTCGACGAATACGGCGGCATCGAGGGATTACTTACGCACCACGACATCCTCGAAGCGATCGCCGGCGATATTCCGATCGGTGAAAAGCCAATTGACCCGAAAGCGGTCCGGCGTCACGACGGCTCGTGGCTGCTCGACGGCATGTTGAGCGTCGATGAGTTCAAAGAAATTTTCCACGTCGAAACGCTGCCGGGGGAAAAGCGCGACGCTTACCAAACGCTCGGCGGTTTTGTTTTTACTCAAATGGGACGGGTGCCGTCGGTGGCGGAAGCGTTCGTGTGGCATGGCTTGCGCTTTGAGATCGTCGATATGGACGGCAAACGGATCGACAAGGTGTTGGTGATGGCGACGCAAAGTGTCGGCTCAGAGATTGCGGCGAAGCCGGGAGAGTCTCGTCCGGATCGTGCTGCCGATGAGCGTCAAGGCGATTAGAAAATTCCAGCGCGCGATATGGAGTTGCCGAATGATCGCCACATCGCGTATCCAGCAGGGTGCCGAAAAACTCTCTCGGAGTCCTTCGACAGGCTCAGGACGAACGGAGATAAGATTGAAATCGCCGAGAAGTTTCCGTTCATGCTGACCCCTCGACAGGCTCGGGACTAAAGGCTGTCGAGGGGGCCTGCCCTGAGGCCCCTCGAAGGGTCGAAGCATTCCTTGACTTTTTTCAGCGCCCTGCTAAGTCCGGCGTTGTTCCGCTTTCAGCGTCGCGTAGAGAGCATCGTAAAGAAACGAAGCCTTTTCGACGGTCTCCGCGTCATCGCGCGCAACCAGGGGAAAGCCGTGGGAGATCGCTCTTATTCCCGCCGATTCTTTGGTTAGGTCGATCTCATCAGCAAAATCGGCGCCGCGCACGATGCGGGCGATTTGTTTGAGAACGAGATCGTCGGAACAATATTCATCGACGAGCGCTTCGAAAGAACAGCGCCCTTTTTCATCCTTGTGCGGATAGGTTGCTCCTGGCGCGTCGAAGCCCTTGGCGCCCTGCCGCGATTGCACCTCCGCCACTTGGTCGGGCTCGACGAAAATAAATTCAGCCT
>CAYZJE010000424.1:0-5512 GCA_964478485.1 uncultured Syntrophobacter sp.
CATGTCGGTCAACAAAGTGATCTTGGTCGGCCATCTCGGCAAAGATCCCGAAGTCCGTTTTACCAGCACCGGCAGCGCCGTGGCGAATTTTTCCATGGCTACCTCTGAGGTCTGGAATGACCGCGACGGCAAGCGCCAGGAACGCACCGACTGGCACAACATCGTGGTATGGGGCAAACAGGCCGAGAGTTGCGGCCAATATCTTGCCAAAGGGCGGCAAGTGTATGTCGAAGGTAGCATCCGGACGCGATCCTACGAAAAGGACGGCGTTAAACGATACGTGACCGAAATCGTCGCCCAGCGCATCCAATTTCTCGGCGGCGGGGGCGGCACGCGATTGGCGCCCCAAGCGGATGACGGCCATGCCGACGATACGAGCATAGGCGGCATGCCCGGCGTTCAACCGCCGGGCGACGACGATATTCCGTTCTGATCCTCGCACCCGTAGGAAGATTGTTTTACACCGCTAAGTTTTTTGGCTCTCCCCGTAGATACGCCTCGATATTTTCCTGCACCACTTCGAGCAGGCGCTGGCGCGCTTCGCGCGCTGACCATGCGGTGTGCGGCGTGACAAGCAAATTGTCTAATTTCGCCGCGGCTTGAATGATCGGATGATCCGCCGCCGGCGGCTCCTTGGAGATTACATCGAGCGCTGCCGCAGCGATTTTCTTATTGCGCAACGCGTCGATTAACGCAGCTTCGTCGACCAGCGCGCCGCGGGCCGTGTTAATCAGGAAGGCTGTCGGCTTCATCAACGACAGCGTTTGTTGGTTGAGCAGGTTTTTGGTTTCCGGTGTGAGCGGGCAGTGCAGCGAGACGATGTCTGCTTGCTGAAGCAATTCGCCGACCGACAACCGATCTTTTGGAATTGGCGCTGGACTTCCCGGACGTGCCGCAATGAGAATCTCCATACCGAAGCCGCGCGCCATTTTCGCCACGGCTTGACCAATATTGCCGAAACCAATGACGCCGAGTTTTTTGCCGGCGAGTTCCATATTCGGAAAAGTAAGCAGTGAGAAAATAGGGCTCCTTTGCCATTCGCCAGCCTTTACCGCGTTGCCGTACTTCGCCGCGCGCGTTGCCAGTTCCAAAATCAGTGCCATCGTGAATTGCGCTACCGACTGGGTCGCGTAGCCCGGCACATTGCACACTTTGACGCCGCGTTTCGCTGCTGCTTGTTTGTCGATAATGTCGGTGCCGGTGGCGGCAACGGCGATGAGCTGTAAATCGCGCGCTTCCGGTGAATTCAAAATTGCTTTGTCGAGGACGACTTTGTTGGTGACGACGATGGCGTGGCCGGCGATTCGTTGGATCGTATCGGCGGGATTGGTCACTTGATGCACCGTGCAATCCCATCTGTCGGTGAATAGTTGCAGCGACGTATCGCCGTAGGTGGCGGCGTCGAGAAAGACGATTTTCGGTTGCCGCTCGCTCATGTCGCCGATTTCCCTTGAGCTTCAAGCTTCTTCGCTTCTTCCCAGTAGCGGTCCAACTCTTCGATGCTGGATTGGTCAAATTCTTTGTTCGCTTGTCGCAGTCGCGTTTCGATGTGATGGAAGCGGCGGGTGAAGCGCTCGACGGTCTGAGCCAGGACTTCTTCGGACTCGACATCGAGAAAGCGTGCAATATTGACCATCGTGAATAACAGGTCGCCCAGTTCTTCGCCGGTGTGAGCTTTATCGCCGGACGCTACCGCTTCCTTGAGTTCGCGCATCTCTTCGTCGACTTTAGCCCAGACCTGCGCGATATTCGGCCATTCGAAACCAACAGTGGCGGCGCGCCGCGAAATGGACTGGGCCCGCGCCAGCGCCGGCATCGCCTTGGGCACGTTGCCGAGGGCCGATTTGATTTCGCCGTCCGACTTTTCATTCGCTTTGATTTGAGCGCGTTGTTTGAGCGCGGCGGTGGGATCTTCGGGGAGCGGCTCCCCGGCAAAAACATAAGGGTGGCGGCGCACCAATTTGTCGGTGAGCAGCGTTATGATATCCTTGATCGTGAAGCGGTTTTCTTCCTGCGCGATCTGCGCGTGAAAGATTACTTGCAACAAGACATCGCCCAGCTCCTCTTTGAGCTTTTTCCCATCGCCGTCATCGAGGGCGTCGAGCAGTTCGTAAGTTTCTTCGAGCAGGCAGGGCTTGAGCGATAGGTGGGTCTGCTCCTTGTCCCATGGACAGCCGGTCTCGCCGCGCAGTTGCGCCATGACGTTTAGCAGTTCAGTGAACTTCTGTTCGGTCTCTCGATCGCTCACGGTTTTGCCTCCGCGCTGCTTGTCTATTCGAACTTTCCTTCCGGGCGGGCAGCGTGCTAAATCTTACTGGTCGTGTTTCTTGAAGTCCAGCAAACCAGGGAGAGTTGATTATGCCAGTTGCCAATGTCGATGGGATTGATACCTACTACGAAATCCATGGTTCCGGAACAGCGATCTTGATGTGCGCGCCGGGCGGCTTCGACGCGACCATCGATAAGTGGCGGGTGGCGAGCGCGTGGACGGGAATCGACGCGGTCCAAGCGCTGGCGGCGAAGCATAGGGTGATCCTCTATGACCGGCGCGAGTGCGGCCGGTCGGGCGGCCGCGTTGAACGTTTGAGCTGGGCGACCTACACCAAGCATGGCAAAGCGCTGCTCGATCATTTGAAGATCGATGCCGCTTGGATCATGGGTGGCTGCATGGGTTGCTCGGTGGCGTTGGCATTCGGCATTCACTATCCAGAGGTGACGCGTGGTTTGATTCTGCACTGGCCGGTGGGTGGTTTTCGCTGGAAGGCCAACAGCCAAGCCCGTTTCATGCGCCACTACGAGTTTGCCAAACAGTATGGACTCAAAGGCGTGGTCGAGCGCGCCTGCGCCGGCAAGAGTTTCTGGATGGACTCAGAGGGCGGCCCGTGGGCGACGGCGATCGGGGGCGATGAAAAATTTGCCGAACGCTTTGCTGGCCAAGATTTGGAACAATACTTAGGTTTAATCATTACCAGCGGCCGGACTCTGTTCGACCGCGACACGGCGCCCGGCGCCGAGCCCGAAGAGGTGATGGGCATCAAAGCGCCGACACTGATTATTCCCGGCGACGATCAATCCCATGCGACATCGGGCGCGCACTATCTGCGCGAGCTTTTGCCCAAGGCCGATTTTTGGGACGTCATGCCGGCGGCCCAGACAACCCAAAATGTTTGCGAGCGCATCTTGGAGTTCTCCAGATAGATACTTCGAAACTTACCTGACTCGCCCGATAGAATCGGAAACCGCACTTCTGCGAGCCGATTCTTCATTCCTTGAATGGATTTGTCTGGCAGCGATTCGGCGGCTTCGTCTTAATCGACTTCAAATTGATGTCAGGGATGTCTCAGTTTGACCGGACGCGAGTGTGCCAAACGGCGCCCACAAGTGCCTTGGGGCGAGTGTCAACGCGGCTTTTAAAGGCCGCCAGATGTAAAATTTGTTGGCATATTTGGTGGAGAATTGTCTTTTAAAATTGAATGCTTGAACAACTAATTCCGAACTGCCGAAAAGTGTCCGTTTGGTTTACAGTTCTATTGTCAAACTTTCGGTCCAATGTCCGCTAATTCAACATGTTATCCAATGGCACCGATCATGCGAGTCATTTGGGCGGGGATAGAAGCCGGTCTGCCGTTAGGAGCTAACCGGGGCATGGCTTAACTTTACTTTTTGGTTAGGAGACAACATGGGATTGAAAGAACGCGACAAAACCGACACAAATGCAACCGAGGAGTCGCGCCAGGCGATGCCAAATGAAACTGGGATCTCGACGGCTAACGAGTCCCCTAATCTAACAAACCGCTCCCCTAATATGCGGCGCCGGGCGTTAATCGCCGGTCTCGCGACTACGCCAGTCTTGCTGTCACTGACCAGCCGTTCAGCGTTAGGACAGAATGTCGATTGTTCGCTGCTTTCGTCAGTTATGCTGGGTGGCTCGGTCGAAAATCTTCCTAACGGATGGGATCACAAAAACCCTGACTACATTAAGGAGCAATACGAGCAGCATTGTGTCGAGGGCGGTGAACCTGGGACTGGGAACGCTACCGGGAATTCGGGGCGTACTACCAACGGTACTGGCAATAGCAACTGAAACTCTAGCGGTAATAGTAGCAATTAATCCCGTCTCGATGACTGTGGTTTGGCGCGTTGCGAATCTCTTAACCAAGTCCTGGCAGGACGGCGTCGTCGTCTATAACCTGGACTCCGGCAACACCCATTTGCTCAATCCGATCGCAGGACAAGTACTGAAACTTCTCACCGAAGCGCCTGCGGATGCGACGACAATTGCCCACCAGCTGGCTAGTCAAATTGATATGGAATCCGACGCTGATCTCGACGACAATGTCGTTGATCTTTTAAATCATTTGGACTCTCTTGGGCTCATCGAACCCGTACCTGCGTGAAGCTCTCTCAAATCGAAGCCGGTGAACTGCGCCGCGCGCTAAGCAAGTCCGGACTCCGAATCCGCACCGGACCGTTCATTTGTCACGTTCAGACTCCATTCGAAAATATCGCTGACGGAGTTCAGCTATTCTATAAGGACTTTACCTGTGAGTCCGACGGCTTTGCTGATTTTCACTTAAGGCTGATTCGGCCTGCAAATCTGCACCGGGTATGGCGTCCTCAGGTCACTTGCTATCTCAACGACGACAGCCCATTTTCACCTCTGCCGAGCGACCAAGCTTTTGCGGTTTTCGAAAGTTTGCTCAACTGGTCAATTTACACAACGACCTACAACTACTTGATCATTCATGGCGCGACCGTCGAACGGAATGGCTTCGCGGCCATACTGCCGGCGCCGCCAGGCTCGGGTAAAAGTACTCTGTGCGCGGCACTGGTGAGTCGAGGTTGGCGCTTGCTGACGGATGAATTGACGCTGGTGTCGCCGGCATCAGGTTTGATTGTACCCCTGGCCCGGCCGATCAGCTTGAAAAATAATTCCATCGATGTGCTGCAGGATTACGCGCCGCAAGAAGTCTTCGGTCCAAAAATTTACAACACGATCAAGGGAACTATCGCCCACATGCGCCCGCCCAGTAACAGCGTGGCGCGCATGCATGAAGCGGCCGTACCGGGCTGGCTGATTTTTCCAAAATACCAGGAAGGATCATCGACGGGCGTCACGCCACTGCCGAAGGGACAGGCGTTCAAGCGCTTGTCCAGCGGTCTGGTAAACTATCCGGTCTTGGGCGCCCAAGGCTTTGAGGCGCTGACTCGGCTGATCGACCAAACGGATTGCTTTAACTTTACTTATAGTAATTTGGATGAGGCACTGGCGTGGTTTGCTGCGCTTGAGCCACCGAGTCAAAACGTCGCGGAACGATAATCGATCATGAAGCTCGATCCGATCATTGAGCGCGCGTTGACGCAGCCGCAGGCACTGGCGGAGCTGAGCGGATCCCAATGGGATCGGTTAATTCAATCGGCCCGGCGGTTGGGGTTGCTAGCACGTATTCAGGTGTTATTGGCCGAGCGCGGTTTGCTCGATGCGGTTGCGGCGCAACCGAGAATGCACCTC
>CAYZJE010000425.1:0-4798 GCA_964478485.1 uncultured Syntrophobacter sp.
AGAAGTCTAAATACTCCTTGCCGTCGGCGTCGAATACCGAATGGTCCTTGGCGTGGTCGATGACCAAAGGCTCGTCATAATAAGTCGCCACGCAGGAGAAGAGATATTTTTTCTGCTTGTCGATGACGTCTTGTTTGTTCACGAATTCTCCAAAGAAATTGCTTCTGCTGCCAACCGAACAGGGCGGGTTTAAAACCCGCCCCTACGATTGGGATTTTTTTTGCGCCCTTTGCGCCTCCCCCGATCGCCCTGAGCCCGTCGAAGGGTGCGGCTAATTCCTCTCAGTGCCGCCGCAGAAAATCAAGAATCGGCGGATGGCCCTTCTCCGGCATCTCGCGCAAATAACCGTGCCGGCCGCCTTCTACGAGAACCAGTTCTGCGCCGGGAATTTTCTGCGCCAGCACCTTGGCGGACTCGACGTGATTGCCGGTGCCGCCCTCGTGGGTGTCTTTGCTGCCGACGATGACCAAGGTCGGCGCGGTAATTTGATGAATCAGATGGGTCGTCTCATGGCATTGGCGCGCCACCACATGGCGCAGGTAACATTTTAGCGGCGGCACTTCGTCGACGATCAGCTCCTGATATTTCTTGACGATATCCGGGCGCTCTTCCACAAACTGCTCGCTGAACATGAAGCCCGGCCCCCAGTGATCGGTCTGATATTTTTGGTAGCCCTTTTCAATCATCTCCAGCGCCGCGTCCAACGGCACGCCGCGCGGATAGTCGAGCAAGTCGTCATATTTCCCCGAGCCCGGCCCGGAGAGAATCAGACTACGCACCTTTTCGGGATAGTCCAGTGCGAACCACTGCAACACCCGCGCGCCCATGGAGTGACCCATCATGTGGGCACGCTTGATGCCTAAGGCGTCCATCAGACCGGCGCAGTCCCTGGCGAACATGCGCGTGTCGTAAGCCATGTCCGGTTTGTCGCTCCGGCCCAAACCGCGATGATCGTAGATCACCACTTGATAATGCTTGGCAAACTCCGGCACCTGCGAAACACGCCAAGGCGCGAGACTGATTCCGGTGCCGGCGACCAGCACAAGCGGATCGCCTTGGCCATAGATTTCGTAATAGAGATTAACGTCGTCGACCCTAACTTTGCCGCTTTTGACCGGCTTCAACTCGTTCATAATCAGGCATCCCCCCAGCGCGCCAACCTATTACCACCCACCGCCGTGACGCTATCGAATCACCAAAATCGTGTCAACACACAATTTTCGCTCTAATCTTCGCTCTAAGCGGCCATGAATCAGCTCGCTTGACAGAATACCTGCGCGCTGGGATAAGGTTAGCTTACCATCGGACTGTAAAATCTTGGAGGAACCGACCCATGATGAACTTGATCGTACTCTTACTGGCCACTGTTTTTTTCGCCGCCGCCGCCGCTCCAGCCCATGCGGCTGCCCCGGCTGAAACCGCCGGGCAAATTCTCGCCAAGGTCAGCAAACTGCCGGCGGACCAACGCCAAAAAGTTTTAATGGAAAAAGCCAAGGCCGAAGGCGAAGTTGCTTTCTACAGTTCGCTCCAAGCGCAGCAGATCGATCCGTTCGTCCGAGTGTTTCAAAAACGCTATCCGTTCATCAAAGTAAATCCCTACCGGGTCTCGGGCAACCGCCAGGTGCTCAAGATTCAGACCGAGATGAACGCCGGCAATAACTTCTTCGATGTCACCAACGGCTCCGCCGAGCAGGCCCAGGCGATCAAAAAGATTGGCGCCCTCGATCCCTATTTCTCACCGCAACGCGATTTTTTCACCGCACCGAATAAAGATAAAGACGGCTATTTCACTTCGTTTTATGTCATTCCAATAGTGCTTGGCTATAACGTCAAAATGGTCAAACCTGCCGAGGTGCCGAAGACTTACGAAGACCTGCTCCAGCCGAGATGGAAAGGAAATATGTTTTTTGACGACGAAGCGTATGAGTGGTCGGCAGTGCTGCAAAAACACTGGGGCCGCGACAAGGCGCTGCAATATATGAAAGCCCTGGCGAAACAAGATTTAAGAATGATGCGCGGCCGGACCCAACAAACCCAATTGCTCGCCGCCGGCGAGCGGCCCATCGCAATCGTGCTCTCCGGCCACACGGTGTTGGATCTAAAAGCCGCCGGCGCGCCCGTCGATCTAGTGACTCTCGATCCTTATTTCGCCCAGGCCAACAAGCTCATGTTCGCCCGCCACGCGCCCCATCCCCACGCCGCCGCCCTGTTCTACGATTGGGCGATCTCCGAAGAAGGCCAATCAATGATCACCACCTTCGGCCGGGTAGTCGCAAGAAAGGGTGTCAAACAAAGATTTCCGGAATTAGTGCAAAAAGAATCGTTTCTCGTCGACGTCGACTTCATCGGCCCGATCATGGACCAGACCGGCAAAGAGTTCAGTCAGATATTTTTGGGCCGATGACTCAAATCACGCCGTCAAGTCCGCATCGAATTCGTTAAACGGATTGAACTATTTGAACGGCTTGCCTTCGATAAACTCAGGCCCTGAGCATGCCGAAGGGAACGTTTTGAACAAATCAAAGACCAAACGAGGAATCTCGCCGTTCGGTTTGTTTAGGTGATTCTGCCGAAAATCCCTCCGTTCATCCTTCGAGCGCCTCAGGACGAACGGGGAGTGGATTGATAACGTTAAGAATTTTCCGTTCTACTGAGCCTGCCGAAGTATGAGCCCGTCGAAGCATTCCTAGGGGTTTTTCAGCAGAATCACCTCTGACACCTGACCTCTGACTTCTGACCTCTGTCACTTAAACACCTTCGTCGCCCGCATCAGCACGATCGGCTGAATCGTCAAACCGATCTGCTTGGCTGTTTTCAGATTGAGGATTAATTCGAACGCCATCGGCTGCTCCACCGGCAGATCGGCAGGCTTGGCGCCCTTTAGAATCCTGTCCACGAAATAGGCGACGCGCCGGTAGCTCTCCGCTTCGTCCGCCCCGTAGTACATGAGCCCGCCGGCCTCTACAGATTGTCTGCTGCTGTACACTGACGGTAACCGGCTCTTTAACGCAAAGCTGACGATCCGTTTATAATTATCAGTCATTAGCCGGCCCGAGTGCACGAAGAGTCCATCCGGGCGCTGCTTGCCGATCGCAGCAAAAACCCTATCGAAATCGTCCGCAGCTCGTACCTCCCAAGGCTGAAGAGTCAACTTAAGCGCGCGCGCCGCGACCGGGAGAACCTCTTTCACGTCAAGTTCACTGCCCGGAGCCCCCGGATCGTAGAGCACCGCGACACGGGCAAGTTTGGCAACCGCATCTTTGAGTAGCTCCAGCCGCTTACCGCCTAGTTCTCTGCCAAGGCTTGTAATGCCGGTGACGTTGCCGCCGGGGCGGGCGAGGCTGTCAATGAAGCCTGCCTCGACAGGATCGATCCCAGAGCCCATCATAACGATGGGAATCGTCTTGGTCGCATTCTTGGCCGCCAGGATTAGCCTGGGCCCTCCTCCTACCACGATGATATCAACCTTGCGACGCACCAGCTCGGCCAAAAGCTCAGCGAACCGATCGACCTTTCCCTCCGCATATCGGTACTCGATGGCGATGTTCTGTCCTTCGATGTGGCCACGCTCGCGCAGAGCCAGCCGAATTGCCTCGGAACGGGCGGACTCAGTAGCTGCATCGCCCGCCACTAGATACCCCATCCGCGGGACTTTCTTCGTCTGCTGCGCCTCGGCAGCGACGCCAAGAACCAGCACTAACGTTGCAACCAATATTGATGACAGACCAAGTTTCTTCATTGCCCACCTCGTTCTTGAGCCTACTTATCACGGACGCGGTAATTGCGGAAAGGATTATTTACAGCAGAAAACGACAGCGTTTCGTCGAGGTGAAATGCCGCCGCGATCGCGAAACGGTAATGTCAGCATGAGCTAATCGAGATTTAGCGCGCTCCCTTGATAATTCGCAGCAACCTTCCGGCGCCATTCACTCCCCCCAAAACGAGCGCCCCGACGAGAATACCTACCAATACATCAAGCAGCGCGGGTATCACGGTTTCTAGCAAGCCGCCAATGCTCGGAACTGCGCCTGCGCCGTGGGCCACCCGTTCAATCCACTCATGCGCGCCGGGGATGCCATGAGTGAGAATGCCGCCGCCGACCATGAACATTGCGATGGTGCCGACGACCGATAATCCTTTCATCAGGTAAGGCGCCAGATTCAACAGCACTGCGCCGACGGCGCGCTGGAATTTGCGCCAAAAACTGTCGCCACGCCTTTGGCTTAAGTGCAGCCCGGCGTCGTCCAGCTTGACGATGCCGGCGACGATGCCGTAAACGCCAACAGTCATGATGATCGCGATGGTGCACAACACGGCGACTTGTTTACCGAATGCGGCATTGGCCACCGTGCCCAACGCGATCACGACGATCTCAGCGGACAGGATAAAGTCCGTGCGAATGGCGCCGCGAATTTTGTCTTTCTCAATGGCGACCAAATCGAAGGCTGGATTGGCCAGCGTTTTTAAGTGCTCTACGCGATGCGCGTCCTCTGTCGCGTCATGAATCAACTTGTGAGCAATTTTTTCGAAACCCTCATAACAGAGATACGCGCCGCCAATCATCAACAGCGGCGCGATCGCTCTCGGAACAAACGCGCTGATGACGAGGGCCGCCGGCACGAGAATGACTTTGTTCTTCAGCGATCCTTTGGCCACAGCCCAGACAACCGGTAATTCGCGGTCCGCGTGGACACCCGCTACCTGATGGGCATTGAGCGCCAGATCGTCGCCAAGCACTCCCGCGGTCTTTTTCGCGGCGACTTTGCTCATCGCCGCAACGTCGTCGAGGATCGATGCG
>CAYZJE010000426.1:0-5313 GCA_964478485.1 uncultured Syntrophobacter sp.
AGCAGATACTGGTTCTCCGGATCGACGTAATGAAGCTTTCCACGCCACCACTTCGACGCGTCGGTCACTTCAGGAAGCACCAGCAGCGGCGGGATTGGGTCAAGCGCCTTCGCTTTATAAAAAACATTGTAGCCGGTGGTCATGCCGTTGACGTAAAGATCGCCAAGGTACTTTTCCGCGCGCCGTTCCGCCATCAGCCGCTTCGCTACATCGGCGCCACGGTTGAACACGCCGGTGATTTTGATCTCAGGATATTTCTTGTGAAACTCGCCGTAAAGAGCCTCGAAGTCAGGACTACCGTAAATCGTCAACTGCCCTTCTTTCTTAGCCGCCTCCACAGTCCGCTCCCACTCAGCTTTCCAAGCATCCGCCTGCGCGGCAAGCGCCGCGGACACACCGATAGAACAATAAATGGCGGCGGCGACAAAACTCGTCCTGTTAAATTTCATTTTCGCTCCTCGATATTCATGTTACGCCGTCCAAAAGTGAAAGCTCCGATTTTTCTACTTTTTACTTTTGCCTTTTTACTTTCGCCCTTCCCTCACTTCTTCCCCGCCCCCTGCGCCTCTTTTATCACTTTCGTCACCGGCGTCATATCTAACCACTCCGGCCGACCGGCGTAAATATACTTCACGCCTTTCTGGCGCCGGTAGTTCGCCGGGATCACGTCCGTCGAAATATCTTCGCGCATCGATTGGCGCACGTCATGCAGCTCAGCGTAAACTTTCTGGTAAGTCTCCTGTCCTTCACGCGACAAAAGCCAATTGATCGCGATTTTAGCCGCGTTGGGATGGGGCGCGTTTTTGAATAAATTCATCCCTCCCTGGGACGGACCGACGAAGGCGTCTTCTTTGAACTGTCCTGGATCGAAAAATTTCACCGGCAAACCTTGCTTCGCCGCGTCCTCGATATCGCTGACGAAAAATGCCAGCGGGAATTTTCCCGCGCCGAGCCAGTCAATCATTTGCCGCCCGTCGCGCGAGTAGGTCAAATCCATCTCGCCGAAGAATCTGCGCACGAACTCCGCGCCCAAATCGGGATGATTGAAAAGAAACCGTAGAGAGTGCGCCACGGTGCTCACCCGGCTGACGTCGTAGACGACGATCTTGCCCTTCCATTTCGGGTCGAGGAAATCCCAGTAGGATTTAAAATCTTTGGGGTTGACCAGCTTGGTGTTGTAGGCGTTCTCGCCACCGTGCACGTTGCCCTGGAAGACGAAAATGAATTTTCCCTCCGGGTCGGCGTAGTGATGCTTGCCACCCCACCATTTCGACTCATCGACGACCTCCGGCAAAATCAGCTGCGGCCGGATCGGCTCAAGGATATTGGCTTTGTAGAAAACCACGTTCGGCGTCACCACGCCGTTGATGAACAGATCGACGATATATTTCCCAGCGCGCCGCTCCGACATCACCGCCTGTCCATGCTCGCTGCCCTGGCGCATCGTATTCGACGTTACTTTGATCTCCGGATAGCGCCGCTGAAACACCTCGAAAATCTTCTCGTACCCCTGGCTGCCGTAAAAAGAAATCTCGCCTTCCCTCTTCGCCGCCGCCAGCGTTTTCTCCCACTCGACCGTCCAGGAATCCGCTACAGCGGCGAGAGCGCGGCCTGCCAAAATAAACACCGAGAGCACGGCAACCACTAACCAAGGGGCTCGGAGATTTCGGCGCGAGTCCGACAAATGAGTATTCGTCTTATTCTGCCCCATAAGTCCTATTCTCATCCCCCCCATCACTCCATTACTCCACCACTCCATTACTCCAATCTTAGGACGTCCTTCCACTTCTCCAGCGCCGCGCGTCGCGTCTCCTCTGGAAAATAGCACGTCTTCGCATATTGATCTTTCCAGTGATAGGGCTGGCAGGCGTTGATGATCGCGACTGAATTGGTAAAATTGCGCGCCGCGCGGGCATCCGGGGTGATGCGCGGGTCGAGCGGCGTGCTCCAGGCTTCGTTGATGACGTTGATCGCCGTCGCCGGATCAGAGCGCGTCGCCAAAGCCCACAAGACATCGTCGATGTTCGATGGATCGACGTCGTCGTCGACGATAATCACGTAGCGGCGATGATAACCGTAGGTCGACCCGAGCATCGCCATCGCCGCGCGCTTGGCATGGCCGCCGTATTTCTGCTTGATGGAAATCGCCGTGATGTAGCGCGTCTGATATTCCCACACGCCCTGCACGTCGGTGACGCCGGCTTTTTCCAGCGCCAGCCAAACGTTGGCAGCGCTCAGCGGCACCGACTTGCCGGAAATCCCAGGCGGCATGCCGAAGATGATCGGATCGTTGCGGTAGAAAACATTCTTCACTTTGACCACCGGCTCGTTGCGCGTGCCCGATGCGTAGTAGCCGGTCCACTCGCCGAACGGCCCTTCGGCTCGACTGTCCTCGGCTGGTGGCACGATGAAACCTTCGACGGCTAATTCGGATGTCGCGGGAATCGGCAGCCCGGTTTCTTTGCCGCGGATGATTTTCACCGCCTCGCCAAACAGCCAGCCGGCGATTTCCAGTTCCGAAACGCCCCAAGGTTCGTACCAGCTTGCGACCTTTTGCAGCACCGGATCTTGCCCGAAGCTAATGACAACGGGGCAACCTTTGCCTTGCGCCCAATATTTCTCGCGGATCAACCGTCCATGCTTGCCCGGCGAAATCCAAATGCCCAGTGTGTTCTTATCATGCACACAAACGCGATAAGTGCCGACGTTGGTCCACTTGCCGTCGGGATCTTCCATGATCACCATGCAGCCCGTGCCGATGTAACGCCCGCCGTCTTCCTCATGCCAACGCGGCGTCGGGAACTTCAGCAAATCGACATTGTCGCCGCTATCGCAGTTCTCCGTGATCGGCCCGTTGGAAACTTCGACAGGCTTGATCGGCGTCTGCTTGCCGAGTCGTTCTTTCCACTGGCGAATTATATCGAGCCCCGTGAGCTTCGGATCGAGCCCGAAAGCCAACGCCGTGGTCGCCGCCGAACAAACCGGATTCGTCACGACGCGAAACCCCTTCGGATAACCTTTGATATCGTCGAACAAAACAACTTTCGGATTATTCGCCCGTGCCGCCACTTCAGTGATCGCCCCAACCTCCAAATCCCAATCCGCGCCGTTGACGAAGCGCAGCTCACCGAGCTTGTCAGCCGCAGCCAAATATTCGCGCAGGTCTTTGTAAGCCAATGAAGTCGTTCCCATGATCTCTCTCCGTTCTTGATTCGGTCGCTGTATTCATTTCGCACGATGACAGAGACGCTTCGAAAAAGTCAACCTTCGCTGCGGGGCCCAAGCGACCACCGCCGGAAAACATAGAGCACTCCGACTCCAAGCAGAAATGTTGCCCGCTCAAGAGTAGTAGCAAGATAAAATGCCATAAGGTATTCTTCCCCGGTAAGGAGATACGTATATGGTAAAAGCCCGCGACATAGGTTCGTTGATCGTTGCCACGCCCGAGGTGCGGGGTGGCCGGGCGCGCATATTCGGTACCGGAGTGACGGTACGGCGTATCGTCGAATGGTATAAGTGTGGTTATAGCCCAGAGGACATTGCCAATGAAATCGGCCATGTCTCACTCGCGCAAGTTTTTGCTGCTCTCGCCTACTACCATGCAAACCGGGAGGAGATTGAAGCCGACCTAGCTCAAGAGCAGGCGGTCGCCGATCAATTACAAACCGATCGTCCTCGGAGCAGCGATAGCGGCTCGTGAAAATCAGGCTCTACCTGGAAGAGGACTCCATGAGCCACGCGCTCGCTCCTGAGGGGCTTACGAGCACGTGGAGTGGATGTCACAACAGCGTTAGAAGAAGGAATGATCGAACGTCAAGATGAAGAGCACTTGGAATTTGCGGCCAAAGCAAATCGCGCCCTATACAGTTTCAATGTGGGAGATTTCTACCATCTCCATACCAAATACCTCGCTGAGTACAGAGAACACGCAGGACTGATCCTCGTGCGCCAGCAACAACTTCCCATCGGCGAACAATTGCGCCGACTACTTAGTCTAACGGGGAAAGTCACGGCCGAGGAAATGAAAAACCGCGTCGAATTCCTGAGCGCGTGGGGCTGAGAAGCGTCCAAAAAGAACAAAACGTTTTCGTCGACATATCCGAGCAGTTCAAAACCTTTACCACTTACCTCGCTAACGTATCACCTTATCCGCCTTCTGGAGCGTCCACTGCGGGATCGTCAGGCCGATCGCATTCGCGGTCTTTAGATTGATCACAAACTCAAACTTCATAGGCCGCTCCACCGGCAGATCGGCAGGCTTCGTTCCCTTCAATATCCTGTCCACGAAATATGCAACGCGCTGGTAGCTCTCCGCGATGTCCGCCCCGTAGGACATGAGCCCACCGGCTTCTACAGCTGCTCTGCCGTTGAACATTGACGGTAACCGGCTCTTTAAGGCAAAGTCCACGATCCGTCTATTACCGATTGCTACCGCCCCGCCGCCGGGCAGATAGAGTCCACCCGGGCGCTGCTTGTTTAGCGCAGCGAATACCTTCTCGAAACCGCCCGCATCTCGTATCTCCCAAGGCTGAATTGTCAACTTCAGCGCACGCGCCGCGACCGGGAGTTCTTCTTTCACCTCGCGTGCAACGCCCGAAATGGCCGGATCGTAGAGAACCACGACACGGACAAGTTTTGGAACAGCTTCTTTGAACAGCTCCAGCCGCTTACCGCCTAGTTCTCTGGATAGGTTTGTAAGGCCGGTGACATTGCCGCCGGGACGAATATGGTTCCTCCTGCTACCACGATGATGTCAACCTTGAGACGCACCACCTCTGCCGCCAGCTCAGCGAATCGATCGACCTTCGCTTCCGCATATCGGTACTCGATGGCGATGTTCTGTCCTTCCATGTAGCCACGCTCGCGCAGAGCCAGCCGAACTCCCTCGGACCCCGTGGACGCGACGGCCAGAGAAGACGACGATAGATACGCTATCCGAGGGACTTTTTTCGGCTGCTGCGCCTGGGCGAGAGAAGCAGTAGTCAGAAAAAAAGTCGCCAGTTGCCGGATGGCGGTTCTTCTGTTCATATTTCCTCCTCCGTAACGGGTCGGTTTGCGTCACACATCCGAGTCAGCGGTCTTGGAAACGTCTAAATGGTTCCCGACAGCTTTTTCCGGTTCGTCTCGACGGTGCCGACTGTTGCAATTACGTGCGCAGCACCCCCATCCTTACCTTCCCCCGTCAGAGACTGTGTCGCAATACCGTTCATGGTTCGAGAAC
Source organism: uncultured Syntrophobacter sp. (assembly GCA_964478485.1). Classification (GTDB taxonomy): domain Bacteria; phylum Desulfobacterota; class Binatia; order UBA9968; family UBA9968; genus DP-20. The sequence continues at coordinate 5,222 of CAYZJE010000426.1, forward strand.
CTCACCACGAACGGTATTGCTCGATCGCGAATTCAACTACTTATCCGTTCGCCCTGAGCGTGTCGAAGGGCTCCGAGTGAATTGCGACACAG
>CAYZJE010000427.1:0-1645 GCA_964478485.1 uncultured Syntrophobacter sp.
AAGTTCACCCCGGAGGGAGGACGGATCGGCATCAACGCCAGGCAGACCGACGGTGCCGTAGAGATTTCCGTAACCGACACCGGCATCGGCATCGCCCCGGAGGACCTGCCCAAGATCTTCGAGGAGTTTCGCCAGGTGGGAACCGACTACGCGCACAAGGTCGAGGGAACGGGACTGGGTTTAACGCTGGCCAAGAAGTTCGTGGAGTTGCATGGGGGAAAGATTTGGGTGGAGAGCGAAGTGGGGAAAGGGAGCACCTTTGTTTTTACATTACCGGTTGGTTAAGAGTGATCTCGCGCAAAGAGCGCAAAGGACGCCAAGGGAAATCCGAATCGGAGAAGAATATCTCCCGCAAAGGCGCAAAGGCGCTAAGGTGACGGGCCAAGGCCCGTCATCCCGAGCGAATGCGAGGGATCTAAGATAGATTTCTCCCTTCGGTCGAAATGACAACAACTCCGAACTTTGCGCCTTAGCGCCTTTGCGGGAGAAATTCCGAATCGGAGAAGAGTAGGTAGCGGATGCCGACAAAGAAAACTCCAGCAAAGAAGCGACGCGCTGCACCGCGACAATCTCTCGCGCAGCTGATCCGGGATAACCAGGAGCTTAGCCGCGAGCGCGATGAGTCGCTCGATCGCGAGGCCGCCACCGGCGACATCCTGCGCATGATCGCGAGCGCGCCTGGCGATCTTCAGTCCGTGATCGACGCCATTGCCGAAAAAGCCGCACGGCTGTGCGATGCCGACGACGCTTTGGTGCGCCGGTTGGAAGGCGACCGTTATTACTTGGTTTCACACTTCGGCTCCATACCCACCGTGTCGGCCATTGGCGGAACTAACCCGCTTGACCGCAGCACCCCGGCTGGCCGGGCGGTTGTCGACCGGAAAACGATTCACGTTCATGACCTTAGCGCAGCCGCCAGCGAGTATCCTGGCGCGCAGACCCGAGGGCTCGCAGTGGGCGTCCGCACGGCGCTGGCAACCCCGCTACTACTGAACGGCCAGCCAATTGGGTCAATTCATATTCGCCGGTTGAAAGTCCGCCCCTTCACCGACGCGCAGATCAAGTTACTCGAAACTTTCGCCGACCAAGCAGTCATCGCCATCGAGAACTCGCGGTTGTTCCAGGAACTGACCGAGGCGTTGGAGCAGCAGACGGCGACGAGCGAAATCCTCGGCGTGATCGCTAGTTCGCCGACAGATATTCAGCCGGTGTTGAACACTATCGCTGAAAACGCCGCACGAGTTTGCGGAGCCACCGAGTCAGGTGTCGCCCTGGTGGACGGTGAGGTTTATCGTATTGCGGCGACTTATGCACTGGGATCTCAACGGAGCGTTGGCTTTGAGTCAGCCGTGGATCGCGAATCGGTATCTGGAAGAGTTATCGTAGATCGCCAAACCGTTCACATTCTCGACTTCCTGGAGGTAGCGGCGGATTTTCCCAAAAGCCGAGGCCTAATGCGGGGCTTTCGGACGATGCTCGGGGTGCCGTTACTGCGTGAAGACGTGGCGATCGGTGCGCTTAATTTTTTCCGCACGGAAGTTCGCCCATTCACCGACAAGCAGATCGCACTTGTCAAAACCTTCGCCAGCCAAGCGGTCATCGCCATCGAGAATGTCCGCTTATTTAAGGAACTCGGCGAGCGCAA
>CAYZJE010000428.1:0-17502 GCA_964478485.1 uncultured Syntrophobacter sp.
AGCTTTGTCGAAGGGTGCGGCTAATCCCCCTCCTGTTTCCTCCCCCGCGTCGAGACTGTGTCGCAATACCGTTCATGGTTCGAGAACCTCACCACGAACGGTATTGCTCGATCGCGAATTCAACTACTTATCCGTTCGCCCTGAGCGTGTCGAAGGGCTCCGAGTGAATTGCGACACAGTCTCGTCGCGGGGGAGGACTAAGGTGGGGGCGTGACCTTTGTAGTTAGTTCTCCTCTGCGATCGTCGCGCCGCCGCGCTACGAGCCCTGCTCTAACGCAATCGCGTCGCCGATGCGAATCTCGCCGTCGCTCAAAACCGCAGCCTTCAAACCGCTGCGATGTTCCAGCGCTTTGAAGATTCCCGGCAGCTTAGTCACGGCGACAAGATGGCCGCAGGGTTCGAACAAGCGAATGCCGCGCATGCGCACGGCGCCGACGGTGAATTCACGGCCAAGCAAATCGATCAGCGGCACGCCGCGGGTGACAATGTTGCGCCGGCTCAGCTTGCCGATCGAATCAACGCCGACTTCCTTGGCGGCGAGCTGCAAGACTTCGTCTTCGATCAAGCTCACCGCCTTGTCTGACCTCTTGACCGCGCTCCAGGAATCTCGGAAAAAGCGATCGCCTTCCAAGCCACGATCGGCGAAAGCACGCACCTGCGGCAGTGAGATCATTTCAGCCGCCGAATTGGGCGCGATGAAAATCGCCCCGACGCTGCCCTGCCACTGCGCGCTCTCCGGTTTGAAGCCGCGCCACAGTTCGCGCGGCATTTCCTCAGGCATTGGTGGAACGGTTTGGGCCATATCGCCTCCTCCAAACGACACCGGCCACTGATCTCTCAGTGGCCGGTGATATCGAACATTGGAATTGGACCAGCGCTTATCCCGCCGAGTCGGCGAAGAATTTTGTGTCCTCGATCGGCGGCACGGTCTTGTTCTCTTCAGAATAGGCGAGTAACGGCTTGCCGTCCGGACGCACGCGCATCTCCTCACCGCCTTGCGCTTTGCCCTTGATACCCGCGCCGACGCGGATCACGACCAGATTCTCCGGGCCGGTGTTGAGGTAGCGGTAATAGGCGCCCTTGGGAATCATCACGCCCTGATGTTTTTCCACTTTAATCTCGCCGCCCTTTTCGTCGAAGACACTCATCTGCCCTTCGAGCACAATGAAAGTATGATCTTCGTTGAGATGGGTGTGAATTTCATTCTCGCCGCCTTCGTAATTGATCTTGGTGTGGATCCACATGTTCTCGGTCTCGGCGACGAGCTGAGTGATCCGCCCCTGCTTCATATACGGCGTGCGAAGGGAGAATTTCTGCGTGCGCGGTTTGGTTTCCGGTTCGAGTTTTTTTGCGGGCTGCATCAGGGGTTCCTTTCGATTTTTTTTAATTTTTAATTGTCAATTTTTAATTGTTTATGCCATCGACCTTGATGTGGTACAGATCGAGGACGTTTTGACGCACCACTTTGTCGATCACCGGCTTGGGCAGATGGCCCAACTCATCGGCAATCACTTGGCGCGAGTGCGGCCAGGTCGACGCCGCGTGCGGATAATCGCTCGACCACATGAAATTATCCTCGCCAAACCAATCCATCATCCGCCCGCCGCAAGGGTCGCTGAAAAAAGTTGCGAACACCTGATCTTTGACATACTCGCCGGGTAGCTTTTTCATGTAAGGTAACGGCGCCTTCGGGCTGTGCCGGATAAAATACTTGTCCCACTCGTGACAGTGAAAAGGAATCCAAGCCACTTCGTTTTCGACGTAAACGATCTTTAGCTTGGGATGCGTCGCGATGGCACCGCCGAAGACGAGATCGAAAAGCGTGTTCGCCGCATCGGCGAGCTTTTGATTGACGGTCATCCTATAGGTGTCCAAGCCCTTGCGATCATAGCGGCTGTAATTGAAACCGGTCAAGATATGCACGTTGACCGGCATGTCCAATGCAGACGCCGCTTCCCAGAACGGATTGTAATAATCGCTGGTAAACGGCAGATTGTCCGGCGGCACCTGCCAGATCATACAACCGATCATGCCGTTTTTCTTGCAGCGTTCGAGCTCCTTGATCGCGTTGGGAATGTTGTACATCGAAATATTGGGAATACCGAACAACCGTCCCGGCGCGACCTTGCAGTACTCCATCATCCAATCGTTGGCGATCTCAAAACAGGCTTCCTGCAACTCGGCATCTTCCAGAGCGAAAAGGCGCAACCCGAAAGTCGCGTACAAAACTTCGGCGCTGACGCCATCGACAGCCATCTCGTCCAAACGGGCCTTGGGGTCGTAACCGCCGGGCTTTTCACCCACCGCGTTGCGCGGTGGAAACTTCGGAAATTTGGCGCGCAAACTCGGGGTTAAATTCTTTTCCCAAAGGTCGGGTGGCTCCATGATATGAGAGTCCGACGAGACAATTTTATCTTTGCCCAAAACTTGCTCAGCCGTACGTTTTGCCGCAGTCGTTGTGGTCATAAGCTCTTCCCTCCTGAGTACTTGATATTCTTCAGCAATATTCTTTTTTGTTGCACTTGTCTAGACCAAAAGAGCGCGCTGAGTGAAGTGGACATTAGCCGTGGCATCAGCTAAATCATCTTATGACCATGCGCCGGTTGATCGGAATAAATTGGCAGTTTTCGCTAATCGTTCTTCTATGGGTTCCCGGCGGCGTGATCGGCGCTGAAGCGCAGAACGCCTTTAACGAAGGGGTGAAGTTCTACAAGGCGGGCAAATTCAAAGACGCCGTCGGTGCCTTCAACCGCGCCGTCAAGGCCGAGCCAAAATCCGATGAAGCCTATAACAACCGCGGCCTCGCTTATTTCAAACTGGGGCAGATCGATATCGCAGTGAAAGACTATGACGAGGCGATCAAGTTGAATCCGAAATCGACCGACGCGCTTTTCAATCGGGGCAATGCCCAGATCGCCCAAAAGCACTTCGACCTTGCGGTAAAAGACTTTGACGAGGTGATCAAGAACGACCCCAGCGCGGCGCGGGCCTATCGTCAACGCGGCTTGGCCTATAATGCTCTGAAGCAATTCGATAAGGCTATCGGCGATTTCAACCAAGCGCAGAAGTCAGATCCCAAGGACGTCGAGATCTACTATAACCGAGGCCTCGCCTACCGGCGTCTCGGCAAGAACGACCTCGCGGTCCTGGATTTTAGTGAAGCGATCAAACTCGAACCGAAGAACGCCGAGTCTTATAATAATCGCGCCAACGCCTACTCGCTGCTCGGCAAGTATGAAGACGCAGTCAGAGACTATGACGAAGCGATTAAGCTCGAGGTCAAAAATGCCAAGATCTACGCCAACCGCGGCGTTATCCGCGCCCGCCTAGGAAAGAACGACGACGCGCAAAAGGATTTTAGGAAGGCGATCGAGCTTGACCCTGGGCTCAAAGATATGATCGAGCCGTTGATCATGCCAACCAAAGGAAAGTGATAAATGCTGGCCACTCTCAAGCTACTGGGACTTCTGTTTACCTTGCTCGGCGCGCCGGCTTCCGTTTGGGCTGGCCAAGCGGACGATCCGCTCAAGGCCGCCCTCGATTTGCACGACGCCGGCAAGGCCAAAGAAGCGCTCTCCGAATACGACAAAGTCATCAAAACCCATCCCAAGCTCGCCGAAGCTTATTTCAATCGCGGCAACGCGCACTACGATCTCGGACAAAATCAGCAGGCGCTCAAAGACTACAGCGAGGCGATCAGATTGAATCCCAAAGACGGCGAAGCCTATTTCAATCGAGCCAATGTCTACCGCCGCTTAAAACAAGACCTGCCGGCGCTCAACGACTACGGCGCGGCGATCAAGCTCAGCCCCGACGACGCGCGCAGCTACATTAGCCGCGGCGCGATCCATTTCGACGCCAAACGCTACGATAGCGCGGTCAAAGACTTCAGTGAAGCGATACGCATCGAGCCCAAAGACGCGCAGAACTATTTCAATCGCGCCAACAGCTACCTTGCCCTGGACAAGAAAGACGAAGCAATCAAAGACTACGACGCGGCGCTCACGCGCGACCCCAAGCTCGCCGACGCTTATTACAATCGCGGTATCGCCTATTCACATTTGAACAAGTACGAAGACGCGATTCGCGACTTCGACGAAACGCTCAGGCTAAATCCGAAATCGGCCGAAGCTTTTTACAATCGCGGCTTGGCCAAAATGCGCGCCGGCAAATTCGACGCCGCCATCGAGGACTACAGCGAAGCGGCTCGGCTTAATCCCAAAGACCCGGAAGCGCCGTTTAACCGCGGCTTGGCCTATCTCAGAATCAACAAGCATGAACTCGCCGCCCGCGACTTCACCGAAGTCATCACCCTGCAGCCCAAGAACGCCGACGCTTACGTCTACCGCGGCACCATCCGCGTCTATCAGAACAAAGACAAAGACGCCGACGCCGACTTCCAAAAAGCTTTTCAGCTCGATCCCGGCCTAAAGAAAAAACTCCAACCGATCATCGACGACGCCAAGGCGAAGGCGAAAGCGGGGGCGAAGCAGTGAAGACCTGTGAAAATTTTGGATTTTCGATTTTGGATTTTCGATTGAGGAGAGAAAACCTATGAAAGAAAAATCTTGGTTCCGAGTTCTGCATTGTTGCTCCGACAATCCAAAATCCAAAATCGAAAATCTAAAATTGGTGGTGCATCTCGCCCTCGTGATCACACTTACGATGGGTGGGGCTGTGGCTCAGGCGCAGCAGCAGGCGAAGGTATTTAAGATTGGCTGGCTCTCAGCCGATTCTGGTCGATCAATCGAAGAGTTTGTCCGTAAGGCGCTCCGTGCGCTCGGATATGTCGAGGGCAAAAACATTTTCATCGAGTTTCGATCCGCGGGGGGCAAGCTCGACCGCCTGCCGGCCGTGGCTGATGAGTTGGTCCGTCTCAAGGTTGACCTAATAGTCGCGGTCGGGACGGCCGTTGCTCTAGCCGCCAAGAACGCTACCAAGACGATTCCTATCGTTTTTTCTAGCGGGGCTGATCCGGTTACGGTTGGGCTGATTGACAGCCTGGCGCGGCCTGGCGGGAACCTCACGGGGGTCAGCAATATCGCCGAGGAGTTGGCCGGCAAACGATTGGAGTTACTCAAGGAAACCGTTCCCAAGCTCTCCCGCGTTGCGGTGCTGTGGGACCCACGGTCTTCAAGCTCTCCGCCACAATGGAAAGAAAGCCAACTGCCGGCACGAGAACTGGGTCTGCAACTTCATTCCATGGAAGCAAGCAGCGCCGATAAATACGAGAACGCCTTCAAAGAGGCAATCAAGGCGCGTAGCGCCGCGCTAGCCGTGACAGCTTCCTCGATTAACAATTCTAACCATAAACGGATCGCGGACCTGGCGATCAAAAATCGGTTGCCGGCGATATCCGCTTCGAAAGAATTTGTCGCTAGCGGAGGCTTGATGTCCTACGCAGGCGACGAGGCCGAGCGCTGGAAGCGCGTCGCTTACCTCATCGACAGAATCCTGAAGGGAGCCAGGCCCGCCGATCTGCCGGTCGAGCGACCGATGGGGTTCGAATTCCATATGAATCTCAAGACCGCCAATGCTCTCGGCCTGACGATTCCACCGATCGTGTTCATGAGGGTGACGAAGGTCTTCAAGTGATAAGAAGGCAATAGGCATTGGGCAATAGGCAACAGTAAGAATGGTTGTGGTTCAGTTTGATTTCAACGCCGCATCGATGTAGGGGCAGGCCGGGGCCTGTCCTGAGTCAATCGAAGGATGCCTGCCCTCCGAACGGGCAACCACACAGGGTTGCCCCGACAATTTTGGCGAAACTAAACCACTACCGGGAATGACGGATCCGGAGACGCGAGTGAATGACCCAGACCGCTGCGGGAACGTGACCAGCGTAGATTGAAGAGATATTAAATGGCTGAAGCAAATCTTCTTGGTGGTTTGATCGGTGGAGCGCTTATCGGCATCGCCGCTTCCCTGCTTTTGCTCTTGAACGGGCGCATTGCCGGCGTTTCGGGAATTCTTGGTGGCATCTTTGGACCCATCGGTGGCGCGGAACGATTATGGCAGGTTGCCTTTGTCGGCGGCCTTATTTGCGGTGCGACGATTTACTCGTTTGCTGCGGGCGGGTTGAACATTGCGCTTGAAGCCAGCACTTTAACTCTGACCGTTGCCGGCATGCTGGTCGGCTTTGGCACAAAAGTCGGCTCTGGCTGCACTTCCGGCCATGGCGTGTGTGGTCTGGCGCGTCGCTCGCCGCGCTCGCTGGCGGCGACCGTTACCTTCATGCTATTCGGCGCGCTGACAGTTTTTCTTACGCGCCATGTGAGCTTCTGATACAATTGGCCGCTGCCTTCGCCACTGGAATTATTTTTGGTTTCGGTCTCAGTATTTCCGAGATGATCAACCCGGCGCGGGTGATCGGCTTTCTCGACGTTGCCGGCCGGTGGGAGTCGACGCTCATCTTCGTCATGGGCGGCGCCCTCGCCGTTACTCTGCCCGCCTTTGCTTTCATTCGCCGCCGCGCCCGGCCGTTGCTCGATGGTGAATTCTTTTTGCCGACAAAGCGCGATATCGATCGGCCACTCATACTTGGCGCGGCCCTGTTTGGCATCGGCTGGGGACTCGGCGGCTTTTGCCCAGGACCTGCGCTGGCAGGATTGGCTTCGGGCGCGCCCGGCGTGATACTGTTCGTCGTCGCGATGGTCGCCGGTCAATGGTTTGCCAGCCGCTTCGCTCGGTGAAAATATTTTTCGACCTGCTTGACTCTACCGTTTGGATTTCATAGCTAATTGCAAGTAACATAAACCAAATTATCGGAGGTACTCATGGGACAGATGGTTAGTTTCAAACGGCCTGATGGCGGCGACTGCAACGGCTATCTTGCTGGCCCCGCGGCTGGCGATAAGGCGCCGGCGGTCGTCGTGATTCAAGAATGGTGGGGTCTGAACGATCAGATCAAGGGAGTCGCGGACAACCTGGCAAACCTCGGCTACCGCGCCTTGGTTCCCGATCTCTACAAGGGCAAGGTCGCGCTCGACGTCGCCGAGGCCAAACACCTGATGACCAATCTAAACTTCGGCGATGCCGCGACCCAAGACGTGCGCGGCGCGGCGCAGTATCTCAAACAGTCGAGCGCAAAAGTCGGGGTCGTCGGCTTTTGCATGGGCGGCGCGCTGACCGTGCTCTCGGCGATGTATGTCAAAGAAGCTGACGCCTGCTCGTCGTGGTATGGCTTCCCGCCCGAACAGGCCGGTGATCCGAAAACCATCACCACCCCGTTGCAGCTCCACTTGGCCGAGCAAGACGCATCCTTCGCGCCGGAAGGCGGACGTGCCTTGGAAGGAAAGCTGCGCGACGGCAAAGTGCCGTTCGAATCTTACTGGTACAACGCCGGCCATGCTTTCTTCAATGAGAAAGTTCCAAGTTACAACGCCGCCTGCGCCAAGCAGGCGTGGGAGCGCACCACTGAATTTTTTGCCAAGCACCTCAAGTAAAAAAGAATTCTCACGGCAGAGGCGCGGAGGGCGCGAAGAATAGCGAAGCGGGCGGGTTTCAAACCCGCCCCTACATTTCGGAAATCTCTTTTGCGCCCTTTGCGCTCTTTGCGGCTAATCCATCCGAGTCTTGATTTAGGGGGCGGTCGTGACCGCCCCCTACTTTGTGACCTTTGTACCTTTGTGGTTAAACTTCTTCTCCGCGTTGGTTGCGGCTGCGCCGCCGGTTGCCGTGGTCCATCGAATGAGCTTATAAAGGCTGTAGAGGCAGGCCCATGACCAAGATCAAGAAGATTCTCGCCCCGGTGGACTTGTCCGATTTCTCTAAGCTGGGCGTTCGTTACGCCCTCGATTTAGCCCAATGGCAACAGAGCGAGGTGCTCATCTACAACGTCATTACCATTGAGGAGACGCCGTTCCCGCAAGCCAGTGAAGATTGGGTGGTGCAGCAAACCGACACGCCAAAATTCAAGAAACTCTTGGATCAGCGAAAAAAACTCTTCGAGCGTTTCGTGCGCGAGAGTTGCGCCGACGCGCCGCCGAACGGAGGGGTTCGTCACGACATCGGCATCGGCACACCCTACAAACGCATCATAGAAAGAGCCGTGCAGGAAAGCGCCGACTTGATCGTCATGCCCACCCATGGCAGAACCGGCTTGGTGCATATGCTGATCGGCAGCGTTACCGAGCGGGTCTTGCGCCGCGCGCCTTGCGCCGTGCTCGCCATACCGGCGTTGAAAGAATCCAAACGCCCATTGAAGAAAAGCGATCAAAGCAATTCGCGGTATGCTAAGCTCAGGCAAAAAATGATCTCGATCGGTTCAAGGAAAAATTTTAATGGGTGAGACACGCGTCGATCTGCAACATCTTCTCGAAGATTTGCGCGATGCCTACCCCGGGTCCATCGAGGAGACTATTCTCACCGAGATCATGGCCAACTCGCTCGATTCCGGTGCCACCGAGATCGCCTTCGAGACCGACCAAAGCCAACGCACGCTGACCGCCATCGACAACGGCTCAGGCATGCAACGGCGCGATCTGGCGCGCTATCATAACATCGCCTCGAGCACCAAGACGCGCGGCGAAGGCATCGGCTTTGCCGGCGTCGGCATCAAGCTCGGCTTGTTGGTGTGCGAGGAAGTGCTGACCGAAACCCGCCGCGGCAAGACGCACGTCGCCAGTTCCTGGTCCATGTCGTCGCGCCACCGCGCGCCGTGGAAATGGGTAACGCCGCTCGGCTTGCTGGCGGGGCGCGGCACGGCGGTGCGCCTCACGGTGCAAAACGCCTTATCGCCGCTGCTCGATCCGGGCTTCTTGGAAGCGACGCTGCAGCGCCATTTCCAACCCCTGCTCGATCCCCATTTCGACGAGTTTTTGGCCGGCCACTATCCGAATGGAGTGGCGATCAAGGTCAACCAACGCGGATTAGCCAAACAGCGCTGGAGCGCGCCGCTTTCAGCGCCGCTGGAAATCCGCCTCATGCGCCGGCGTAAACCCTCGGCGCTCGGCTATCTCATCCGCAACGACTTGGCGCTCGCCGAAGAACGGCGCGGCCTGGCGATCAGCACCTATGGCAAAGTGATTCGCCGCGGCTGGGATTGGCTCGGCATGACGCCGACGGCGCCCGAGCGCATCGGCGGAATAATTGAAGTGCCCGAGCTCGCCGCCTGTCTGACGCTCAACAAAGGCGACTTCATTCGCGCCGGCGCGCGCGGCGCAACCTATCTGGGTTTTCGCAAAGCGATCCAGGAAGTCGTCGGCAAGCAGCTCGCGCTATGGGGCGATGGACGCGCATCGAGCGAGGAAGCGCCGCCGCGGGAAGTCCGCCCGTTGCAACGCGATCTCGCCCAAGTGCTCGAAGATTTGGCGGTTGATTTTCCGCTGCTCGGCTCGCTGGTCGAACAGCGCGCCGGCGGGCAAAAGCGCTTACCGCTGGGCGTGCGTGGAAGTAACGGCGATGGGCGCGCATTCGTCGCCGCCTCGCTCACCACATCGGCGCAGAGTGACGAAAAGGAAGCAGCGGAAACGGCTTTGGCCCGTGGTGATGCAGCGCAGAACGAAACTGCCGCGACGCACGAGCCCGCTGCGGAGTATGGCGGCGGGGCGCAAGCCATTGTACTACCCGCGAGGACGATCACGCGCCGGCCGGCGCATTATGGTCTTGATATCCAATTCGAGGATCGGCCGGACGAAATCGGCCTTGGCCGTCTGACCGAATCCACCGTCTGGGTCAATCGCGTCCACCCGGCCTACCGCCGCGCCCAAGCATCGCACTCGATCGGTTACCACATCGCGCTTGCAGTCGCGATGGCGCTGGCACCGCTAGCGGTCGATGCCGCGACCCAGCATGAATTCGTCACCGCGTTTCTCACCCGTTGGGGCGAAGCCCTCGACAAACCCAGTACGCGCAAGAGACGATAGCGTCAATCGAAGATTTACTCCCGCCAAGGCGCAAAGACGCTAAGTTCGGAAACAAAGACTCCTTGTCATTTCGACCAAAGGGAGAAATCTGTCTTAGATCCCTCGCATTCGCTCGGGATGACGGGCCCCGGCCCATCACCTTTGCGCCTTGGCGCCTTTGCGGGAGAAATTCCGATTTCCGTTTTGCGGACTTTGCGTTCTTTGCGGCTAATAGAGATCTTCAATCGCGCAGGTTGCTGCCGGCGCTGGTGACAACGAAGCGCGCTTGGGCGGGGTCGCGGAATATTCCCTTCGGATCGTCACCGGCGCCAAGCGCGGTGATCGCCTTGCGCAACATCGAACGAAACATGACGACGCCTCGATCGGAGCGCACTAGATGTTCGAGGCCATGGAGGGCGATCGGCCCCTGACTTTCGACCGCTTCTTTGTCGTCGGGATGGAGCTGGGTATATTCGTAGCTCTGGTCTGGGCGGCCGGCCGGAGAAAGCTTTTCACGCCCACTGACCTGATCATGCCCATCATCTGGAATCCATCGGATACTGGCGCCCAATTGGTGGGTGTCGTCCACCGGCACGCAGTAGGTCACGGCCTGCACCCGTTCGGTTTTGGGCTTGTCGGTATAAACCAGATGAACGTTAAGCGGCATGATCATCTCCCAGATGAGCTCCCAGCATTTACCGTCCGTTAGTTTGCGTGTGAGCACGAAGCGCATGCCCATGTCGGTCTCTTGGTACTTCAGCTCATCGGGATTGACACCGTAGGCGCGTGACGGAAACTGCGCACCGCTGTGCCGCGTGTGCAGCCAGAAGGTGTGCAGCGCGTCCATCAAGTTTTCTTCAGCCTGAAGCCAGTTGCAATTAACCGGACCGCCAACCCGCGGTCCCATGCGCGCCTTCAGCGAGCCGCCGTCTTTTTGCCAGACATCGTAGAGTGGAAACTCCGGAATCTTCTCCAGCGGCCCCATGTACGCGAACACCAAGCCGCCAAACTCGCGCACCGGATAGCAGGGATGTTGGATCTGTTTGAGAAAGGGATTGGCCGCCGGCTCCAGAGGCATCTCCAGCACATTGCCTTCAACGTCATACAGCCAGCCATGATAACAGCAGCGCAGGCCGCGCGCTTCGACCCGGCCATATTCGAGCGAGCTACCGCGATGACTACAGCGAAAGAACAGCAGACCCGCCCTGCCTTTACCGTCGCGGAAGGCGATCAATTCCTCACCGAGGATTCTTACCGGTTTCGGCAGCTCCGCGAGATCCGCCGACAAACACACCGGTTGCCAATAACGGCGCATCAGTTCGCCGCAAGGCGTGCCGGGACCGACTCGGGTTAGTTCGGGATCGGGTTCGGGAATCTTTAGACCGTAGGCGCTCTTCATGACATCGCCCTCCGGCATTCAAACGCATCAATGAGCCGAATCGTGCGCTGAACGAAAGCATGAGTCAAGCCAAAGTTTGCCGCGCGGCTTGAGGTAGTGGTTCAGTTTGCCAAAGATTTGTAGGGGCGACCCTGCGTGGTCGCCCTTCCGACAGGGCAAACACATAGGTTTGCCCCTACAACAAAGACGAATTCATCACGAAATGATCCACTACCCGGCTTGACAGCGTCAAGCGATTCGCACTAACTTCAATCAGTCTTACCAATTGGAGGCCCTCCGATGTCTAATTCATTTCCGATCATCGATGCCGACGCGCACGTCATCGAAACCGAACGCACTTGGGACTATCTCGACGAAACGGATCGGAAGTATCGCCCACGGCTATACTCCACGCCCGACGATCCGACCCGCCAATATTGGGTGATGGACGACAAGATCGCCGGCTTTCGTTTCCTGACGTTGACCGAGCGCGAGCTGCGCGACTTTGCCGACCGCGTCGGTCGCGACTTCGCCACGCCGCAAGCGGCGCGCGAGCTGGATGACGTTGAGCTGCGCTTAAAACATATGGACGAGCTGGGCATCGACGTGCAGGTGCTGCACAATACCTTTTGGATCGAGCAAATCACCACCAAGCCTGCCACCGAAGCAGCGTTGTGCCGCGCTTGGAACCGCTGGTTGGCCGATATCTCCAAGCGGAGCCATGGCCGGTTATTTTATTCTTGCGTCGTGCCGGCGATGAATATCGAAGCGGCGCTGGCCGAAATAAAATTTGCCAAGGAAAACGGCGGCGTAGCCGTGTGTATGCGCCCGTTGGAAGGCGAGCGCCATTTGTCCGACCCCTATTTCTATCCAATTTATCAACTGGCCAGCGATCTCGACATGCCGATCGCCGTGCACATCGCCAATGGCAATCCCGCCAACGCCGATCTTTACCGCATGGCGCCAGCTGGCCGCTTTGCCCAATTCCGCGTGCCGACCGTAACCGCCTGCTTCGACGTGATCATGAGTCCGCTGCATGAAATTTTTCCCACGCTGCGTTGGGGATTTATCGAAGCGTCGGCGCAATGGGTGCCGTGGATCGCCCGCGAGACCGCGATCCGCTACCGCGCCCAGGGCCGTGCCTTTCCCGACAATGTGTTCGAAGCCTATAACATCTACGTCACGTGCCAGACCAACGACGACGTGCCTTACGTCGTCGGCTGCTGCGGTGAAGACCGCCTGGTCATCGGCACCGACTATGGACACACCGATCCGTCCAGTGCGGTCACCGCGCTCAACGAATTTCAGCGCATGGAAGGTTTAAACTCGGCGGTTAAAGAAAAAATTCTGTCGCACAACGCCAAGGCGCTCTATGCGCTGCACGATCACATCGCGCGGAATTGATTAATTCTTGGAGTATTGAATCGTCCTCGCGTTCGACTGACTCACTGGACCTGAATTACTATAATTCAAAATTGTCGCGACGCGCGTAGCGCGTAAGCTAAGAGGGCGGGTTTCAAACCCGCCCCTACGTTTCGGACTTATTTGCGCTCTTTGCGCCCTTTGCGGTTAATTTCTCCGGTTCCGAATCTTCGGTTGCAGCTCGGTCGCGCTGTACTGAACCGGCTTTACCAACCGTAAATGGTAAGCTTCCAGACGAACACCGCGTTGCCGCCGGCAAAGGGATTCCAAGCGATACTGGACCACTGTTCGACCATGTCGAGCTTGACGCCGACCCGGGTACATTTCCCGGTCAGATAAGCGAACGCCGGAGTCTTGCGGATGTCATCTTCGAAGATGACCGCACGGGCATCGTTCGGCAGCTGGGGAAACGCGCCGGACTTTGCCGAGTTGGTCTCCGGATGGAGAAGTTGGTAGGTCAAAACGCCCATGCCATTTTCCTTAGCTTCCTTCTCGATCGCCGCCTCAAGGCCGTCGGCAATATCCCTCAAACAGGTATTGATGTGATTCAACGCGATCTGTTTTGCGCAGCGTTTTTCGAAACGCTGCGCCTCGCGGGTTTGCGCGGCGATCTTTTTAACATTATCGATAAATTTCGCGTCCCGCGCCGCGGGCTTCGGACTCTCCAGCAATTTTTTTAATAATTCCTGAGTCGCGCGCAGCGCAGACGGTCGCTCGGCGCCATCGCGCGGCTCCGCCTGGCTCGGCTGGAGTGTCGCGCTCATATCTAATCTTCGCGTCGTCATAACTTCATTTAATAGAATTTCACGCCGCGCCTGCCCTAATCACGCTGATTAGTTAAGACCCTGAGTCGCACACCATTGGCGCCTCAACGCAATCGCTCACCCTGCTCCACGCCCGCTCCAACTCTTGGGTGATATCGCTATTTTTGATGCCAACCCAAAAAACCATCGTGACCATCATCAATAGCAGGGTATACTCCATCAAGGCTTGGCCGTTTTGACGGTGGTGCGTAGCGCCGGCGCTTTTCATTCTTTCACTTTCCGCTAATTGACAAATTTCTCTGGTTTGCCAATGGCTGCTATCGAGCCGTCGGGCCGCTGAAACTCATGCTTGGCATCCACCATCTCATGGGCCATAAAGACTCCATCATTGGCAAAACGCCAACGGTCCAACCAGTATTTCTCTTGCGAGCACCCTTGCTGCGCAAGCGCGTTCATAAATATGTGCCACGGTATCATGGATGATGGCATTGTGATCACCTCTGCCCAGAGTGAAGCGCAAACGGTGTGCCATCAACATTTGGCTTCAATGGCGGAAGAGAATTCCAAAAAGAGAGCGAAATTCCTAAACTCGAATAGTGACAAATTGCCATACATTTCTAGCTCAAGGTTGAGAAAAGGCAATTGCGCCCGTCACTGGTTAATAGAATTTTACGTGAAGCGTGGCTGGCAGCGTTACGGCCGCGATCAGATAATCGCTGCGATGCTATAAACCCTTACCGACTACTTCACCGATCACCTTGAGGGCCTGCTCGATGTCGCGACCATCGACGTCCAGATGCGTGACCATGCGCACACGGCGGCTATCGACCGGACCGCCATGCACCTGGCGCGCTGACAATTGCTGCAAAAATTGCCCGGAAGATAGCCCGGTTTCGCCGACATCGTAGAGCACGATATTGGTTTGAACTTTCTCGGCTTGGATGCGGATGCGCGGAATCTGCGCCAGACCTTGAGCTAAAAATTGGGCGTTCTCATGATCGACGTGCAGCCGCTTCGGCCCCTCTTCCAGCGCCAGTAACGCCGCCGCCGCGAGCACGCCGACTTGTCTCATGCCGCCACCGAGCATCTTGCGAATCACCCGGCAGTGCTCAATCAAGTCTCTCGACCCGACGATCATCGACCCCACCGGCGCGCCTAGCCCTTTGCTGAAGCAGAACTGCACCGAATCAAATTTCTTGGTCAGCTCGGCAACCTCCTGACCCAAATGAACTGCGGCATTGAATATTCGGGCGCCGTCGAGATGGACTTTCAATCCCGCTTGGTGCGCTTTGTCACAGATCGCGTGCGCCAGACGGGTCGGATAGACGGTGCCGCCGGCCATGTTGTGCGTGTTCTCCAACGCAACTAATGCGGTTTTTGGCCGCGTGTAGATTTTCTCGCGGATCGCCGGCGCAATCTGCTCCCAGGTCATGATGCCATCGGTGGTCGGAATCACCCGTGGCAGAACGCCGCCCAGGGCGGCCATCGATGCCATCTCGTAATTGTAGACATGACCCGCCGCCTCGCAGATCACTTCCTGGCCGCGCTCGGCCTGGGCCATGATGCAGGTGAGATTGCCCATCGAGCCGGACGGCACAAACAGGCCAGCTTCGCGCCCGAAGATTTCCGCCGCCCGCGCCTGCAAGCGATTGACCGTCGGGTCTTCCATGTAGACATCGTCACCGACTTCCGCTTCAGCCATCGCGCGCCGCATAGCCGCAGAAGGTTTGGTCACAGTGTCACTGCGCAAATCGATAATCTTGTTGTTCATCTTGCTAGACAATCTTCATAGGCTTGTCATTTCGAGGAGCGCATGCGACGAGAAATCCCGCATGCTTCCGAGCTCTCGAACGAGATTCCTCGCTTTGCTCGGAATGACAACCGCGTCCGGTTTCCCCACTTTTTACTTTTTCCTTTTTACTTTTGAATTCACTCCGGCCGCTCTTCGATTTCGCCAATCGTCTCCGCCGACAGCGAGGGTCTGACGAAAGCATTATAGATGCAGTCGTTCTGCAACCACATGATATCGCCGCGTTGGCGCACCGCCTCGCGCATTTCGTTCTGCAATTTTTCCTCCATGCAGTGCCGCTTGATGACATTGGTCACCATGTCGCCGTGACCGGCGTCATGATATTCATGGGCGCGGAAGAAATCTAGACTGCTCAAGGGAATCCATGGATAAAATTTCTCAAGCGCTTCTCGTTCCTCTTTCATGCGCTTCGGTCCGCCGCCTTCAAAGACGAGACCGGTGCCGATCGCCACGGCCCAGTGACTCTGCTGCACCAACGATACGTACATTTCCAGCGCCGCGCGAATGCCCGGCAACGGCTCGTAATTAAGGATATCGTCGCTGGCGATACCCAAGCCATTGGCGAACTGCACCCACAGCTCGCGATGGCTCGGATACTTGCCGCCGAACAGATCCTCGCCTTCTTCCTCGACCATGTTTTCGAGCAGCATGCGGCGCAGCTCCGGCACCGGACACTTATGATAACGAATGCCGAAGAAGCGGTGGATATTGCGGAATTCGTGGAACTGATTGCGCGCCCACCATTGAAGCTGCTCCTTGGTCAGCCGGCCGCTGAGCAGCAGCTGGCGCACTGGATGCGGCCGTGGGTGACGCTGCCGCAGCGTCTCCTGCAGGTCGGCAATCAATTGTTCCGGGCCAAGTAATCCTGCCATAATTCCTCCACAGATCCTGAAACGAACGGCACCAATATATCCAACAACCTCGCGGTTGACTAGAGCTGAATGGCCTTGGCCGATTCATCGCACACATCGCCGATCGCCGTGGGCCGTAATCCGAACGGTTGGAACGTTTTAAACGGCTTGAACGATTTGAACAAGCCCGGTTTCTGTTATTGTCTTTTGCCCCGCCCTTTACTAGCATGATTCCATGACTTCACTCTCGCTGCGCGGACTGAGCAAAAAATTTGGCAACGTCTTGGCGGTCGACCAGGCCAACCTGGACGTCAACGCCGGTGAGTTCTTGGTCATCGTCGGCGAGAGCGGTTGCGGCAAAACCACCACGCTACGGCTCATCGCCGGTCTGGAACAACCCGACAGCGGCACGATTTTTATCGGCGGCGCGCCGGTGAACGACATTCCGGTCGGCCGGCGCAACGTGCAGATGATCTTTCAGAACTACGCGCTCTGGCCGCACATGAAGGTGTTTGAAGCAAACCGCTACTCCAACCTCTCGCTGCCGCTCAAAGTGCGCAAATGGTCGAGCGACAAGATCGCCGAATTTCTCCGTCCGCTGGCTTGGAAAATCGGCATCGAGGAAAGTTTTTTCAAGCGCAAGCCGAGCGAACTCTCCGGCGGCCAGCAGCAACGGGTGGCGCTCGGCCGCGCCATGGTGACTTCGCCGCGCATCATGCTGATGGATGAGCCGCTGAGCAACATCGATCCGCCCAACCGCTTGAAGATGCGCCAGGAGATTCTCGCGTTTCACAAGGAAAATCACCTGACGACGCTTTACGTCACCCACAATCTCGCCGATGGCATGGCGCTGGCGGACCGCATCGCGGTCATGCATAGGGGCAAATTCGAGCAAGCCGACACGCCGGCAAATTTGCTGCGCCATCCGGCCACTGAATATGTCGCTGATTTTTTTAAGGCCGAGCAATTCGGCCATCACCTCATCGCGTCGGAAAGATGAACGATGAGAAGAACGACCGCGGCATTGCTGTTACTCTTCGCGCTGTTAAATCCCGCGCGAATCTACTCAGCCTGCCGCGAGCTCGATGTCGCGCGCGGCTGGACGACTCCAGTTTATGCCGCCGAGCCGGACGTGACGATAGAATTCTTCGGCCACAACTTCTTTCAGATCACTTCGCCGAAAGGGACCAAGATCATCACCGACCCGGTATCGCCGGGATTCTATCCGACGCCTAATGTCACGCCCCACGCCGTCACCGTCGGGCGCGAACATCCCAATCACAACTTCGTTGAGATCGCCAAAAACAGCCCGGTGATTTTGCGCGGTCTCAGCAACTACGGCGCTGAGTGGAACAAGATCAGCACGACTGTGCGCGACATTCTAGTGTACACCGTACCGATTTATCAGCAGCAGTTCGGCGCGGCGCTCAAA
>CAYZJE010000429.1:0-2681 GCA_964478485.1 uncultured Syntrophobacter sp.
GCAATACCGTTCATGGTTCGAGAACCTCACCACGAACGGTATTGCTCGATCGCGAATTCAACTACTTATCCGTTCGCCCTGAGCGTGTCGAAGGGCTCCGAGTGAATTGCGACACAGTCTCCAAGGGGAGAAGGGACAAGATCTGACTCGAAACTCGTAACGCGCAACCCGAAACCGCCCGTGGCGTTTTGATGTCCCCTCAACTCCTCGCTCTGTTCTGCTCGATGTCCTACGCGGGCGCGTTGGTTTCGTCGCGCCTCGGACTGCAATACTCCACTCCTACAACTGTGACCCTGGTTTCGATTCTCGTGCAAAACCTGGCGCTGTGGACTGCGGTGTTCTTGTCAGGCGGCATCCCTGCGGTCGCTCCGATAGCCATCGGTTTGATCTGCATCGTCGGAATTTTCCAGCTCGGCGTTCGATTGCTCGCCTACACGGGGGTGCTCAAGATCGGCGCTTCGCGCAGCAGCACGCTGCAATCGATCAGTCCGCTGGTCAGCGCGACGATCGCCATCGCCGTTCTCGGCGAGACTACGACCACGCCGATCGTCGGCGGGACTTTCATGGTCATCGCTGGCGTCGTCTTGGTTTCCTGGAAAGCGGAGCGAGAAATCGCCGGCTTTCGCTGGCGACATCTTCTCTTGCCGATTGGTGCGGCCTGTCTGACGGGCCTGAATCATCCGATGCGGCGCTACGCGCTCGGCTTGTCGAACGAACCTTTGTTTTTCTCGGCGTTGATGGGCTTGGTCTCGCTAACGGGCTTTTTGATCTACATGGGGGTTTCGCCGACAAAAGAATCTTTGGTTTGGAGTCGTCAGGCGATCCGGCCATTCTTGTCGACCGGCATCTTTGAAACTTTCTCGCTGGTTCTTATCATTAAGGCGATCAGCATCGGTCCGGTTGTCGTCGTGGCGCCGATCGCGGCGAGCTATCCGGTTTGGGCGTTGATTGGCGCGAAGTTGTTTTTGGGCGACGTTGAGCGCGTTACCTGGAAAACCCTCGTGGGCGTCGCCAGCGTTGTTGCTGGGACTGCAGCGATCCATTTCGGCAGATAATGGTCCTTGTCACGACGATCGACCTTGAATAAGATCCATCGCAGGAGGTGGTGCCGTGAAGATTTACGATATTTCTTTGACGCTTTCACCGGAGTCGATCCGTTGGGTGACCGCGCAACCGCTGGAGCTGATCGGGCGCAAACGCATGAGCAAAGGCGACACCAATAACTCCTCGTCGATTCACACCAGCGTCCATGCCGGCACCCATGTCGACGCGCCATTTCATTTCTTGCCGGACGGTATCACCATCGAGGCGCTGCCGCTGGAAACTTTCATCGGCCCGGCGCGCGTGTGCGCCGCGGAACCAGGCACGCATATCACGGCGGCGGACGTCGCCAAGGCTAACTTACACGGCGAAACCCGAGTGCTGTTCAAGACGCGCAATTCGCAATTGCTAAAAAAGGGCGTCTACGATCCGAGCTTCGCGCCGTTCTCGGTCGACGGCGCCAAGGCGCTGGTCGATCTCGGCGTCAAACTGGTCGGATTAGATTATCTTTCCGCCGCGGCCGCCACTGAGCAAGTTCCCGTGCACCGCGCCTTTCTCGATCACGGCGTGATCTTGCTCGAAGGCGTCGACTTGTCCGAAGTTCCGCCGGGGCGCTATGAATTATTCTGCCCGCCGGTAAAGCTCGCCGGCTCCGACGGCGCGCCTTGCCGCGCGGTGCTGAGAGAATTGGAGTGAATGCATTCGAGCAGAATCGTTCACCACGAAGGCGCGAAAGATGCGCCCCCACCTCTTTCCTCCCCCGCGCTCGCGGGGGAGGATGAAGGAGGGGGATAACCGCAAAGAGCGCAAAGAAATAAATGACTAAATTCCAACCTTCGATCATCGTTCACGGCGGCGCCGGGCCGATCAAGGACGATAGTTTGCCCGCGCGGCTTGAAGGTTGTAAAGCAGCGGCGCTTACCGGTTGGCGGATTCTTCAACAAAGCGGATCGGCGCTCGACGCGGTTGAGGCAGCGGTCGTTGTGCTTGAAGACAATCCACTCTTCAACGCCGGCACGGGTTCGGCGCTCAACAGCCTCGGCAACGTCGAGATGGACGCGGCGATCATGGAGGGACAATCACTTCGAGCCGGGGCAGTGGCGGCCGTATCCGGAATCAAAAATCCCATCAAGCTCGCGCGCCGCGTCATGGAAGATGGGCGCCATATCCTGCTCGCGGGCGAAGGGGCGTCTTTATTCGCGCGGCAAAACGGTTTTACCGATTGCGCTGCGGAGGCGCTGATTGTCGAGCGGGAGAAAAGACGATGGGACAGCAAGCATGGCACCGTCGGTTGCGTCGCGTTCGATGCCAAGGGCGATCTCGCCGTGGGGACGTCGACGGGCGGAATCTTCGATAAGCTTCCGGGGCGAGTCGGCGATTCGCCACTGATGGGCTGCGGCACCTACGGGAACAATTACGGCGCGGCATCGTGCACCGGTCACGGCGAAGCGATCATGCGTTTGCTCATGGCCAAATGCGCCGTCGATTATTTGAAAAACGGCAGCGAAGCGCAAACCGCCGCGAAGCTTGCGGTCGGCGATCTCGAAGATGAGCGGATCGGCGCCACCGGCGGCATCATCCTTATCGACCGCTACGGCAACGTCGGTTACGCGCGCAACACGACGCATATGCCGGTATGC
>CAYZJE010000430.1:0-8707 GCA_964478485.1 uncultured Syntrophobacter sp.
ATGTCGATTTGGTTTAGAACTTCACTGACGCTGCTTTTTCTTTTGCTCGGAACTCAACTGACCTTCGCCCAAGAGCGGGTGCGTGTCGGCTGGGCGGCGATGACGGCGTCGCACACGCCGCTGTGGGTGGCGCAGGAGCGCGGCCTGTTCGCCAAGCAGGGGTTAGCCGTTGAATCGATCTTTTTCGGCGCCGGGCCGCCGGCGATGCAGGCGTTGATCGCCGGGGACCTCGACATCGTCGTCACTTCCGCGCCGAACGTGGTCAATCCGCGGCTCGGCGGCGCCGACTTCGTGATGATTATGTCGATCATCCCGACCTTCATCGATCACATCATTGCCGCGCCGAGCATCACGAGCCCTGAACAACTGAAGGGTAAAACCGGTTCGGTAAATCGGGCGGGCAGCATTTCGGATATGGGACTTAGGCTCTCGCTCAAGCGGCTCGGCATCGATCCGGAAAAGGATGTCAAAATCGTCTCTGCCGGAGGGAATCCAGAGAGGTTGGCGGCGATTTCAAAAGGATTCGCGCAATTTACGATCATGAACGAGCCGTTTATCAAGGAGGCAGAGCGGTTGGGTTTTCGCGATCTCGTGAATATGGCGACTTTGAAAATTCCGCTGCACGGCAACGGCGTGGTCACCAGGGAGGCGATCATCAAGGTGAAACGGCCCATGGTGAGCCGTTTCGCGCGCGCCATGACCGAAGCGATTCACTTGGTCAAAGCCGACAAAGACGGCACCAAGTCGATCATCGGCAAGTACACCCGTCTCACCGATCCGGAAGGTTTGGAGCGAACGTACAGAAATTACACTTCAGTTCTGCTCGACGTGCCCTACGCCGATCCCGCGGGCATCAAAACCTTGCTCGACGACATGGCGCCGAAAAATCCCAAGGCCGCCGCGGCTGATCCGAGGAGCTTCGTCGATCCGAGCTTCGTGCAGGAGATGGAAGCGAGCGGGTTTATTCGGCAGCTGATGAAGAAGTAATTCGATGACGAGAGAATGAGTTTGGTTTTGGATTGATCGACGTAGAGTCGGAAATGCACACCGTCTGTGTTTGTAGGTAAACACTCGCAGTATCGCACTATGGCGACACCTGGTATTTAACTGGCAAGAGATCAGCAAGATTTAAATGTTTTGAAGCATTTAAAATTTCGATCCCAATGATTCGATTGTCCGCGCCAATGTCCAGCACAATATCCTCAGTGGAACGTCTGTTTATGACGTCCTGCTTGCGCTCGTCGAGCCGAATGTATACCAGATCAGCCTTGGCGTTATACCGAATTTCCATCGTCGATCTCCCATTCGCCGTAAAAGACGTAAACCGTAACGGTGACTATAACATCCCCTTCCACCGCGAAAAAGACTTCCACTCTTTTGTGTTCGTAGTAGCTTCCAAGGCGATGCTTTTTGAAATCAAAAAGTTTTGTCTTGCCCAGTCGGCCATATTTGGCAGGTATAGGAGTCCCGGAGTTAATGACGTCTGTGATCTCGTCCTCGTTCGTGCCGCGTTCCTCGGCGCGTTGGAGTGTATGAGGATCTATTTGAATGTTCATTTGTGCTTGGGTAGTTGAGAAGGTTATGTTATCCACGGGTGGGAATCAACGTCGACTTCCAAACTGTTCGAGTCCAAGCCAGCGGTAGATGCAAGGAGGGCTCATGTCCTACAGTGCGGACCTCGCGGAGAGCTACCAGCGCGTGGCATATTTCGTGGACATGATTCTTAAAGGCGCCAAGCCCGCTGATTTACCGGTCGAGCAGCCGAGGAGATTTGAGCTGGTGGTTAATCTCACGACGGCGAAGCAGATCGGCGGCACCATTGACCCGAATCTGTTGGCGCGGGCGAATATAGTAATCAAGTAATCTTAGATTGCCGTCCGCGGCGCCGCTTTTTGACTTTGGGTTCGGGGAGACGCCTATGAATGAGCAGAGATTGCCTTCGTCGCAACCGCAAAATATTCAGCCAAGCGCTTGTTGTTAAAGTCTCTATGAGGCGCTCAAGAATTAAAGTAGAGTAGTTTCACCGAGGTTTTAGACATCTTTGGAAATGAAACGTCATGGGTTTTATGGAGAGGCAAGGTGTCAATGAAGCTCACTGCTGAAGAGCACGCGTGGCTGGTTGATTACCGCCAAACAGTGGCCCAACAATTCCCTGGGCTAATTACCCAAATTATTATCTTTGGGTCGAAGGCTAGAGGGACAGCGACCGACGACTCCGACCTTGACCTCCTGGTCGTGATTACAGGGGGCGACTGGAGGCTTAAGGACGCTGTGACGCAGCCAGGTTACTCGCTCGCCATAGACAAAGATGTGGTTCCTTCGATCATGGTCTACACGGAAGAGGAATGGGAGCAACGCCGAAAAGACGAAGCGCCGCTGTGGCAGATGGTCAATCGTGACGGCGTGGTCGTCGGATGAATCCGAAAAACATTCGCGCGGAGTTCGCCAGAGCCCAGAAGTCTTTACTGGCGGCGAAAACCTTGCAAACGGAGGGCCTGTATGAGGATGCTGTATCGCGCGCCTACTATGCGGTGATGCATTCGGCGAAAGCCGCTTTGCTGGCCCATGATAAAATTTCAGCGACTCATGCCGCCATAAGGCGGGACTTCGGCTCGGTGCTGGTGCGCAGTGGCCGGATCGAGAAAGAATGGGCGACCATTCTGGCACGAGAGCAAGATCGGCGCATTGCCGCAGACTATGACGCGACACTTTCGATCGACGCCGATGCTTCATTGCGGCTGGTTGAAGATGCTGACCGTTTTGTCCAAAGAATGCAAAGATATCTCGAAGAGGAAGGAGTTTTGGACACCAAGGACCAAGAACGCGGCTAAGAAATCGTTTCCTCGAGGAGAGACCAGTCAACGATTTCTGACCAGCAAGCTCCCTTCGTCTCTCCTATCCTGGAGGCTTGCATGTCCTATGGGTCGGACCAAGCGGATAGCTACCAGCGCGTGGCATATTTCGTGGACAGGATTCTTAAAGGCGCCAAGCCCGCCGACCTGCCCGTGGAGCAGCCGATGAGATTTGAGCTGGTGGTTAATCTCAAGACGGCGAAACAGATCGGCGTGACCATCGATCCGAATCTGTTGGCGCGGGCGAATAAGATAATCAAGTGAAAAGACGGAGTAATGGAGTAGTGGAGTGATGGAGTAATGAGTCAAGACCGATTCCCAATACTCCAGTACTCCAACACTCCAACTCTCAGATATTCCGTTCCCCTAAAATCGAGGGTAACCGTATGCGTAAAAAAATCACTCGCCGAGCTTTTTGCACAATGCTCTTGGCTCTTCCCTTTCCAGCTCGCGCGCAGCAGGCGGGGAAAATCTACCGCATAGGTTTCCTGGATGGAGGCACTGCTGCCGGTATCGCGGTCCTCTTGAAGGCGTTCCTCCAAGAGCTGAGCAAGCTTGGCTGGATTGAGGGGAAAAATATCACCATCGAGTACCGATTTGCAGAGAACAAAGGCTCTGAGCGCCTGCCTGAGCTTGCGGCGGAGTTGGTTCGTCTAAAGGTTGATCTAATTGTGGTCGCATCGGGACCGTCGGCGTTAGCGGCCAAGAGCGCCACTACTACGATCCCCATCGTGATCGCGAACGCTGCGGACCCCGTGGGTACAGGTTTGGTTGCCAGTCTGGCGCGGCCTGGAGGCAATGTCACCGGTTTCTCGAATCTATCGCCCGAGCTCAATACCAAAAGGCTAGAGATACTCAAGGACGCTGTCCCCAAGCTCGTCCGAGTTGGCCTTCTGCGGCCGCCGGGAACCAGCATAGTAACAGACCTCCAGCTTAAAGAGCTCAGGCCCGCGGCCGTGTACCTGAAGCTCAAATTGGAGGAGATCGAGACCCGAGCCGACGCCAAAGGATTAGAGAGCGCCTTTCGAGCCGCAGAGCAGAAGCAGGTCCAGGCGATTATGACGACCGGCGCTCGCAGTTTTTTCGCCGAAAGAAAGCGGATCGTCGAGCTTGCCGTCAAGTACCGGTTGCCGGCTATTTACTTTCAGAAGGAGTTTGTCGATGAGGGCGGACTCATGTCCTATGGGGCGGACTTCAGTGATCTGTTCCGCAACGCCGCACACTACGTGGACAGAATTCTCAAGGGGACGAAACCTGCTGATCTTCCAGTACAGCAGGCAATGCGGTTTGAATTCATCATTAGCCTTCCGGCGGCAAAACGAATTGGTTATACAGTTCCGTACGAACTGCTGGCGCGGGCGAATGAAGTGAGAAAGTGAAGAGGGCACTAGGCAGTGGTAGGGGCGGACCGCCGCCTGCCCTGAGCGAAGTCGAAAGGTGTCCGTCCGTTCGGAGGGCCGACACGCAGGTCGGCCCCTACATTTGAAGCGCCGATTGACAATATTTTATGTCTCCTCTACAAAGAATCACGTGAATTTGCAACGTGCTCAATCCTCGTTACAAGCAGCGCGCTTGTGCCTACAGGAGCGACTCTTCGACTCTGCCGCGAGTCGGGCGTACTTTGCAATGTTCATGATGGCTATCTGTGCTCTCGAAAGCCGCGGGATCAAGCGCACTGAATGGACTCACAAAGGAGTCCATAGCGACTTCGTTTTCAATTTTGTCCGGGGCCGAAAGATAGTACCGGCGAGTTTCGCTAGCGCACTACCTACGGCGATGGAGATTAGGCACATCGCGGATTACCGACAGTCCGGTGCAAGCCAGCGACAGGCTGAGCGAGTTGTACGGTTGGCCGGTGAATTTTCCGAACGTCTTTCGAAGGAGACGCTCAATGCCTCGAACCCCTAAAACTCCTAGCCGACAAGATCTCCTGGAAACCAAAATCTCTGAGCTCACTGCGCTCATCAAAGAGCTATCCCCGCAGGCGCGCGTAGAAATTTCCTTCGAGCGTAACGAGGATGAGGACGGCCATATCCACGTCTATCCACCATCTGCGATTGACCCTGAAGAGATTGCCCAGATCGAGCAAACTATGGGGGAACGCTGTAATGACATTCTCCTAGAGACGGGACTCTTTCTTATTGGCGCTGTTTGCGACAGCTGACGCTGCCATTTCCACTGCGGAACAAAAAGGCATGGTAAGGTCCGCCCGTTTTGAATTCAGCAGCTGTTTCAAGATCACCCGAGAAGCTTTGATCTGCGGGGCCGCTTTTCGTCCGCAGGGCCGCTTTTGGAATTTCGATTAGAGGAAAAACCCATGCACAAAAAAATCACTCGGCGAGCATTTTGCTCGATGCTCTTGGCTCTTCCCTTTCCAGCCCACGCGCAGCAGGCAGGGAAAATCTTCCGCATCGGTGTCCTGGATAATACCACTGCTGCCGGTAGCGCGGACCGCTTTCAGGCGTTCTGGCAGGAGGTACGCAGGCTTGGCTGGATCGAGGGAAAGAATATTACCATCGAGTATCGGTTTACAGAGGGGAAAAATAGCCGTCTACCTGAGCTTGCCGCGGACTTGGTTCGTCTTAAGGTCGATCTACTTGTAGTCACAGGGACAGGAGCTGCGTTAGCGGCCAAGCGCGCCAGCACAACCATCCCCATCGTGATGACGAGCTCTGCGGACCCTGTGGGTGCAGGTCTGATTGCTAATCTGGCGCGGCCGGGAGGCAATGTCACGGGGGTTTCGAATTTATCGGTCGACCTAAATACTAAAAGGCTGGAGGTACTCAAGGACGCGGTGCCCAAGCTCGCTCGAGTTGGACTTCTGCGGCCGCCGGAAGCCAGCACGGCGATAGTAAGAGACCTCCAAATGAAAGAACTCAGGCCTGCGGCTGTGGCACTGAAGCTCAAGTTGGAGGAGATCGAGGCTCAACCCGACGCCAAAGGTTTAGAGAGCTTCTTTAAGACCGCAAAGCAGAAGCAGGTCAATGCGATTATAGTGATCGGCCCCGTCTATTTCGCCGAAAGAAAGCGGGTCGTTGAGCTCGCCGTCAAATACCGGTTGCCGGCTATTTACCCGCAGAGGGAGTATGTCGATGAGGGCGGTCTCATGTACTACGGGGTGGACTCTGCTGACCTCCAACGTCGCGCGGCTGTTTTCGTGGACAAGATATTGAAAGGCGCCAAACCCGCTGACTTGCCGGTGGAGCAGGCGATGAGGTTTGAATTCATCATTAGCCTTCCGGCGGCAAAACGAATTGGTTATACAGTTCCGTACGAACTGCTGGCGCGGGCGAATCAGGTCAGAAAATAAATTTTAGATTTTCGATTTTGGATTTTGGATTAGGGGATAAGGCGCGTGAAGGAGATTTCTTCGAAGCGAGTTTCTGATTCTTATTCCGACAATCTAAAATCGAAAATCCAAAATCCAAAATAAAATCAGGAGGTCATCGTGGCATATCGCACCATTGGTAAATCGCTACCGCGAGTTGAAGGCTATGGCAAAGTAACCGGGCAAACCAAGTACGCGGCGGATTTGCCGTTTGAAGGTTTGCTCTGGGCTAAAGTGTTGCGCGCGCCGGTGCCGCATGCGCGCATCGTTAAGGTTGACACGTCAAAGGCGAGAGCGTTACGCGGTGTACGCGCCGTGCTCACTGGCGCGGATGTGAAAGAAATTTTTGTCGGCACGCGGGTTAAAGATCAGCCGGTATTGGCTTACGACAAGGTGCGCATGAGCGGCGATGCGGTTGCCGCGGTGGCGGCGGACAGCGAGGCGATCGCCGAGGAAGCGATCGGGCTGATCGATGTGGAATACGCAGAGCTGCCCTACGTCGACGATCCCGTGGAAGCACTCAAACCGAGCGCGCCGCTGATTCATGAGGATCGCAACAAATACCGAAATGCCGCCAAGCTGCCGGAAGGAATGTCTGGCCACAATTTACAGTCCTACGTACAGTGGAAAAACGGCGATGTCGATGCCGGCTTCGCCAAGGCGGCGCGCATTTTCGAGCATACTTTTCGCACGCCGCTGTCGCATCACGGCTATCTTGAGCCCTGTGCCTGCACCGTGCAGGTTCACTCAGATGGTCGCGTTGAAGTTTGGCCTTCGAACAAGGGCCCGTGGGGTTTGCGGGAGCAGATGGCGGAAGATTTCGGTCTGGAGCAAGCGAAGATCAAGATTCACATCGTCCACGTTGGCGGCGACTTTGGCGCCAAGGCGTCGTTGATCGACGTACCGATCGCTTACTATTTGTCCAAGGCGGCGGGCGGCAGTCCGGTCAAACTGGTGTTCGCTTATACCGATGAACTTCTTGCCGGCGGCCACCGCCATCCCTCAGTGATCACGTTGAAAACCGGCGTTGCCGCGGATGGCACACTTACGGCGGTCAGAGGCGATATTTATTTCAGCGGCGGGGCTTATGGTTCGCAAAAAGCTAATCCGCAAGCGACGGTTCTGGGCGGGCGGCGCTTGGCGAGCATGTACCGCTGTCCGGCCATCGACGTGCGGACTTTTTGCGCTTACACCAACCACGTCCCATGTACTCAAACCCGCACGCCGGGCAGTCCCCAGGTCGTGTTCGCCTTCGAATCGCAGATGGAAATCATCGCCAAGGAGATCGGCATCGAAGCGCTCGAGTTGCGCCGTAGAAATATTCTGCACGACGGCGACGCCAATCCCATGGGTGAAAAATGGAACGACATTCTCATGGGCGAGGTTCTCGATCGTGTCGTTAAAACTTCCGGTTGGAAAAAGGGCGGCGCGAAGAAAAATCGCGGTTGGGGCATGGCGCTCTACGATCGTGGCACGCCGGAAGGAAAAGCGAGCTCGGCGCTGATACTGGAAGCCGATGGCAAGGTCAACATTCTCACCGGCGTGCCGGATGTCGGGCCGGGTTATTACACCGTCAGTCAGCAGATGGTTTGTGAAGCGCTCGGCTTGGCGCCGGAAAAAGTCGGTGTGGTTTTTAAGGACACCGATAGCTTGCCCTTCGATCCCGGCACCGGCGGGAGCAAGCAGACGAATACCTCCGGCCACGCGGTGAATTTGTCGGCACGCGAGGTGCGCGACAAATTGATCGCCTTGGCTGCGCGGGAGTTGGGCTGCGCGCCCGATGAAATCCAGCAACAGGGCGGTAAATTAACCGCGCCCAACAAAAAGTCGACCAGCACCGAGAACATGATCAAGCTCGCGGTGAAAGAAAACGGCGGGCCGGTGTTTCATCTAAGTAATTACGTCCCCAAAGACATGCCCAAGGTGACCGGCTTTGCCGCGCAAGTAGCCGAGGTCGAAGTCGATCCGACGACCGGCGGGGTGAAGGTTTTAAGTTTGACCACGGCGCACGACACCGGCACGGTGCTCAATCATTTAACGCTCACCGGGCAAATCGAAGGCGGCATCGTCACCGGATTCGGCTTCGCTTTGATGGAAGAGAACTCTATAGTCGACGGCAAGATCGCGACGCTGACATTGGGCGAGTCGAAGTTGCCATGCATCGCCGACGTGCCGCCGTTGAAAACCGTGCTGGTCGAAAGCCCCACCGGGCCGACGCCGTTCGGCGGCAAAGCGATCGCGGAAAATCCCAACGTGCCGACGGCCGCGGCGATCGCCAACGCCATCGCCGACGCCTGCGGCGTGCGCCTGTTCGAGCTGCCGCTGTCGGCGGAGAAAATTTATTGGGCGATGAAGAGGAAGGTTTAACCACAAAGGGCCTAGCGTGGCCGAGCCGCAACTGAAGAAGATTGGCCGCAAAGAACGCAAAGGTCACAAAAGGGGCGTAGGGGCGACCGGCTGGTCGCCCTTGGGATCGGCGGCGCAGGAGTTTGCGCAGGCTGCGCAAATATCGAGCTATAGTAGTACA
>CAYZJE010000431.1:0-10581 GCA_964478485.1 uncultured Syntrophobacter sp.
CGCTTAAGCTCAGGCGTCGCGCTGCGCGACCGCTCTGAAGCGCGTATGGTTAGACACGCAGCCTCAGGCAGCATAGCGAATCACTTCAAGCTCGGCAGTGCTGTCTGCTTGGGCGAGCAGAGTGTCGATGCGCGCCATGACAGTATCTTCGATGAGATACTCGCGGCACGCTCCGCACTGCAAGACCGGCAGTTGCTTCAAGATAACAATGCGTTCCTCTGACAGTTTGAATGGCAAATCCGTGGTGATTGGCTGCATACGAGCGCCGCAGACTGTGCATTTCATGAGGATCTCCTTCGCGTTTTCAGATTCGCTTCCCACTCTTCCGCGTTGGGATAGTACGCCGTGACAACCCGAACGTTCTGCCCTTCCGTATCCGCGCCAAACAATGCCGCACCGCCTTCCTCCAGGTACTCCCACATTCCATTCCGATGCAGCCATAATGGATCTGCATTGCGTCGAATGAATTCCTCTGCGTCCAGCCCGTCAATCTGCTGTGGCCTGCGGACACGCTTCATCTTCCCGCGAATAAAGATTGTCATATACTCGCGCTTTCGCCGTGTCTTTTCGGCCTTTTCGCGCGCTGTCAATTTTAATTTCTTCTTTGCCATTTGCTTCAGCTGAATGCGAATGCAGCTAATCGGGTTATGAACTGTGCCACCATGGCGGCATTTTGCGCTTGAGGTAGCGGAGTTTGAAAGATTCCCTTCATTGCGACTGGAACTAGCTAATTATCATCAGCGGGCACAACTATTAAGTGATCCGCCGTTGGTGGTAACAGACAGCGGCCTGCTTATCTCCGGCGACGGCTCCGACAATAAAATCCAAATCGGTTGCAATATCCACCAGCGACCTCAACTTGTCAACGTGAAGTTTCCCGCCAAACGCCGCCGGCGCGGCGGCTTACCTCCCGAACGATCGGCGGCTTATTTATACGCAATCCAAATGAGTCTTACCGCCCCATCAATTTCTGCACGAACCCTTCCTCTTCGAGCTTCTTGAGAAACCGGTCGCTGATAAAATTCTTTGCGTCAACCTTGCCAAGTTTGGGTTCGCCCGCGACCAACGGATCGACCACCGCTTGCATGGCGCTTAGCGAGGGATACGGAATATCGGGGATTTTGTTTCTATTGTAATCGTAAGCCTCTTTCAAAAGCTCCATGTCGTTCACTCGGCTGAACTGCGCCAACGCTTTCAGCGTGTACTCCGGCTCGGTTTTGAAAATCTTGATCGCTTCGACGTAGGCGCGCAGGAAGTTTAAGATTCGCCCTTCATTTTTCTGCAGCATCTTTGCGCTGCCGCACATACCCGTGTTGAAATAGGGAATGCCCAACGCGCCGGCGTCGGCTAGAATATTGACGTTAAATTTTTTCGCGACGGCACCGAACGGCGCGTTGAAAACCGAACCGTCGATGCTACCGGATTTGAGCGCAGCCAGCCGCTCGGACTCGTTACCGATCTGCAAAATTGACACATCCTTCGGATCGGTGCCAAGCCGGCGGAGAAGCGTCCGCAAGCCAAAATCCGAGGACGACGAGAACCGGCTGATGCCGAAGCGTTTGCCCTTCAGGTCCGCGGCGCTTCTAATCTCCCCGCGCGTTGCCAGTTGATAACCCATGCGGTCGTCGGTCATCGCGATGTAAGTGATATCCGCGCCGCGCAGATTCGCGGCTACTCCCGGCGGGCCGGTCAATTGAGCCAGATCGATATCGCCGGACACCATCGCTTGGATCGCCGTGCTGCCGCCGGGAATGTAAACGACCACGGAGGAAAGTCCGTACTTGGCATACAGCCCGCGTTTCTCGGCCAGCGAGACTAACAGCGCGTGCGGGTTAACCGAGCTGTAAGCGATGCGGATCGTGTCTGCTGCGCCTGCAGGTGCCGACGCCATGAACAAGATCGCGACGCCAACGACGACTGAGATTGCCGACTTGATCATTTTCAACACCGTGCCACTTTCTAAAGCGCAATGACGAGCGCATCGAGACGATTTATTCCAAATTCGATTCTTCCGACATTCTCCCCCTCAACGGGGGAGAATTGAAGAGGGGGTGAGCACGTTGACCATGCAGTGAGTTACTTGCGTAGAAAATCACCCCCATCTCAATCTTCCCCCGTCGAGGGGGAAGAAGTTCAGACACCCCGCCCTTCAAAACGAAAATTCATGGCGGCGCCCGGTACTTAGATTACAGCGAGAATAGCTGCTTCGCATTCTTATACAAAATCTTCTCCTTCGCCTCGTTCGACAACTGCTTGTGGCCGCGCAGGTCGTTTAAATTGTGCGGAAACTCGTTGTCCCAGTGCGGGATGTCGGAGGCGTAGAGGAAATGATCGGCGCCGACGTAATCGACGGTCGAAACCAATTGCGACTCGCCGGGTTCGACGCTGAAATACATTTTCGACCCGCGCACCAGGTCGCTCGGTTTCTTTTTGAGCAGCGGCATTTCGATCTCGCCGCGTTTTTCCCAGTGTTCATCCAATCGATCCAAATAATACGGCAACCAGGTCGCGCCGATTTCTAGAAACGCCAATTTTAAATTTGGAAAGCGCACCGGCAGCCCCTGACAGACGATGCTCGTGAACTGGAGTAGGATGCCGACGGGAAACGCGTAGGAGTGAACCTCAGCAAAAGTTGATAGTCCGGAAGTGCCCAGCTCGCGCGAAGTGTTGCGCGTGCCGTGGATGCCGAGCACCACGCCCAAGCGCTCCGCTTCTTGGTAAATCGGATCGTAGAACGGATCGCCGAGGGCGAGCGGCAAACCGGTCGGTAGGATTTCAAAACCTTTGAGTCCCAACTCCGTCACCGCCCGGCGCAGCTCTTCAGCAGCCGCCTTCGGCGCGCGCATCGGTAAACAGCCGACGCAGGACAATCGGTCCGAGCGTGCATTGAACTCTATTGCGAACTGCGTGTTCGCCGCGCGCGCGACAGCAATCTGATACGGCACTTCCTGATTCTTGGCGATGTTGCCGGAGCCGGTCGGAAAACAGATCGCTTTCTCGATGTCGTACTCGTCCATGATCTTGTGCCAGTTATCGACTTGCTGGGCGGCGCTGAGCCCTTTCCACCCGCGCGCCATCTCGAAGGAATCCATCATGTCATTGTCCCAAGGTTGATCGCCGGGCCACAAACCGGTCGGCCGCTTGACCCAAGGTTCTGCCAGATATTTACGAATGTCGGATTGCCGTTCGAGCACATGACCATCGGTATCGATGACCGGAAAGTTAGACATGGGAGAATCTCCTTCGCGACTGATTAACTTATAAACTTTCTAGTCCCGTGCGAAGGCCGGTGTCAATGACGGGAGAGGCGAATTGGAGTAATGGAGTAATGGGTTTCGGATTAACGCGGAACTTGGGACGAAATTCGAATTCCGAATTCCGTTCACCCAACACTCCATCACTCCAATACTCCATTACTCCAACTCTCCCCTGACATACGCCGCCAACGCCGCTTGCCAACCACGCATCGGCGCCAGTCCCAATTGCTCCGACAGCAAGCAGCGCAGCGGCGTGTAGCGCGGTCGGATGGCAAGCCGTTTCATGTCGCGCTCGTGAGTGATCTCAATCAATGGGTCGATCTGCGCCCGCGTGAGACCAAGCGCGCGCCCCGCTTCGATGGCGAATTCGTAGTAAGAGCAAACGTCTTCATTGACGACGTGATAGGTGCCGTATAGACCGGTCGAGCGAATCGTCATCACCCGATCGATCAGATCATTGACGTAAGTCGTGCTCGACCAGATATCGTCGATGGCACGCACTTTCTTGCCGGCCCGTAAATCGTCGTGCACGACACAGAGAAAACTGTTCTTGCCGGAGCCGTACACCCAAGAGGTGCGAATGTTGAAACTGCGCGCGCAGGCAGCGCGCACCGCCGCCTCGCCGGCAACTTTTGTCCTACCGTAATTGTTTACCGGGCGCAGCTCGTCTTGAATCGTGTACGGCAAACGGCCCACCGGCTCGCCTTCGAAAGCGTACTGCGTGCTGAAATGAACAATTTCGGCGCCGACTTCTTCCGCCGCTTCAGCCAAGTATCCCGCGCCGTCGACGTTGACCGCTTGCGCTTTGGCCGGAGCTTGCTCCGCCTCATCGACTTGGATCACCGCGCAATTCATTACTAATGCCGGCTTCGCATCCGCGACAACGCGATGAACCGCATGGCGATCGGTGATATCAAGATCGCCATGCTTCAGCGCCAGCACCTCATGTTCACCCGCCAAACGCCGCGCCAAATGGCTGCCCACCAGCCCCGCCGCACCGGTAATCAAAATCTTCATCGCGCCCGACTGTAAAACGAGCGACGCCAGTCAGCAAGGGGAGCGGGCGGGTTTGAAACCCGCCCCTTGCTACAATTCCGATTCCTTTTTGCGTTCTTTGCGGCCAAAAATCTTCTCTTAGAGCGCAAAGCGCGTGAAGAAATTCCACATTTCCCGATTGGCGTCGATGATGTCGGTGGACGGGCCGAGGATGCGCTCCATGACCTTTTGCTTGCCGCCGGGCCAGACGTGGCCGGCGCCGGTGAGTTTCCATAAGATCACTTCGGCGCCGTCGCGGCATTTGTCATAGACAAATTTCGTCGCCTGATGGCCGCGCGCCTCTCGATCGCTGCGCCGATCGGCGATCGTCGATTCCAACGCGCAGCCATTGTGCTTTACCCACTGGGCGATCATCTCGCCGATGTTCGGGTGAAAAGCTTGGCTCTTCGTCATGGGAAACGGCGGACCCAGGCCGCCGGTGTAAAGTGCGCGCGGATCGTCGACGCTATGGATGTGCATGATGGGAATCGCTCGCGTCGATTTAGACGTTTCAATCCTGGGCAACACCATACCGCCCGCCACCGGCGCGACGGCGGCGATCAAATCACTCGCCTCCGCCGCCAGCCGGTGCGCCATCATGCCGCCGTTCGACAATCCAGTGGCATAAACCCGGCGCCGATCGATGGGCAACTTGATCGACAACTCCGCGATCAGCGCACGGACAAAACCGACGTCGTCGACATGGTTGAGCGCCGCATAGGCGCAGCAGCTGCCGGCGTTCCATGTCAGCAAGCGTTTTTCGAAGCGGCCCGTGCCGTTGGGATACACAGCGATGAAAGTTTCTCGGTCGGCAAGACGATCCATCATCGAATATTCTTGCTCGTTGGCGCCATGACCGCCGCCGCCATGAAAGTTGAGCAGCACCGGCAGTTGTCGTTTTTCCGGCGCGCCTGGCGGCAGGTGCACGATGGCGCTGCGTTCCCGCCCGCCATGCTTAATCGCGATCGTGTGATCGCCCGGTCCAAGCGACGCTGCTTGACCGGGATTATTCGCCGATGTGATTACCGCCAAGAAAATAACCCTCAGCAGCTTGGTCTTTCGCATTTGCATCGGCATGATTATTTGCGTCTCATTCGGGCTTGAATTCTTCGGGATTGCCCATGGCAAGTTTCAAATTCCAAATTTGGAATCTGAAATCTGAGATTTGAGATTTGAAATTCCGAGCGCCAGCGAGGACTAATACTCCGGCCGACGTCTGAGGTCTTCGAGTTCGCGCCGTTGGCGCAATATCTCTTGATCGTTCTGGTAAATCTGGCGATCCTGGTCGTTGGCCTGATTCTCGCGCCCCTGTAACTGGTCGCCGATCAAACCGCCAGCGCCCGCGCCTAACACCGTGCCGATCATCGCACCCGCCAACGAGTGATGCACCGCCGAACCGATCAGGCCGCCGACGCTGGCGCCGCCCAATGCGCCGATACCGGCACCTTTTTCACGGGTCGTGATTGCGCCTCCGGCGCACCCTGCCAACAAGATCACTCCCAATCCCATTCCGACGACGGTTCTAGAAATTTTGTAATTAATCCGTGAAAGATGGCTCATGGCACTCCGCCTCCTTGAAGCGTTAGACGCGCGGTCAATCAATTTGTTTACCGGCGCTAGATGCACTGCCATCGAGCGAAAATCGCGGACCGTGTTCGTGGTTCGGGTTCGACCGAGCACGCGCACTAGCAACGAGGAACTTCAGGCTTTTCTGTGAATCAAAGATCGGAGATTTCACCGCCGAGTCGCGTCCTTCGACGAAGCTCAGGATGCGCGGCTTTCCTCCGTTCATGGTGATTCCTCGACGGGCTCGGAACTGAAGGCCGTCGCGGAAGCCTGCCGTGAGGCTTCTCGAACGGTCGAACCATGCGAACTCTGTGCCTCTGTGGTGAATTCCTCTTAACAAGAAACCCGCAATCACCCGGTGCAAAAGCGCCAAGATTGCAGAAAAGATTTCCAAAAAGAAGAGACAACGAAAACGGAATTATCGTAAGCGCTGAATGGTCGCGATTCGGTCATCCAACGCCGGGTGTGTGGAAAGAAATCCGCCGCCGCCATCGCCCGAGGTGCGGCGAATCCAGTTGAGCGCATCGAGCATGGTGCCTTTGTCGTAACCGGCGCGGCGGAGGATTTCAACTCCATGCTTATCCGCGGCATATTCTTCGCTCCGTCCATACCCCCGCGCCACCAACTCGCCGGCGATCGGCGCCACCGCGCCGGCGCCCGGGAAAAGTTGTTGGAGCCCGGCGGACAGCATATTGAGACCTGCGCCGAGCACTTGCGCCTTGGCAACATGGCCGAGATCCTGATGGGCAACTTCGTGGGCCAACACGCCGCGCAATTGATCGTCACTGGCGCGGCGCAACAAGCCTACGGTGACGTAGAACTCGCAGTGACCGGCATTGGCCGCGTTGATTTCGCTTTGACTGATGATGCCGACGCGCGTCTGGTCAATCCGGCAAGGACGATCCATCGCCTGTAAGAGCGGCACCATCACCCGGCGCAAACGCGCGCTGTCCGGTGCATCGCCGCGCCGCCCCGATGAACTGGATGAATAAGTCGGCACCGGCGCGGGAGATTGCTCGCGCGGGGCGCGCCGGCTCGGCGCGGGCGCGACCGCCACACAGGCGGAGAGCGCCAAGCTGACGAGAATTAATGGCCCAAGCGCAGTTGCCAGATTCCACTTGCCCATTGCTGCTATTCGCTGAACTCGAAAATGATTTGACCGACGTCCCATCCGATCACCTTTGCCGGCGAACTACGAGGCTGGCCGCATTGAATCGATCGCTGTCGAATGTGCGCCCCGTTTGTCCTCGACCAAATCCAAGTAAACACTGCCGAAAACTATTTTGCTGCTGAGCTTGATCGGCACGCGCCGTTGGTCCGCCGAGAGCCAGATCACCGCGTCATTCAAACGCCCGGCGTAACCGTTCTTGGTCGTGTTTTGAATTCGCGGGATGATGCGGTAAGCCTCGACGACCTTGCCGGACTCCAGCTCGACCGGCTCCTTCCTCTCGATAAACAGCTCGAGCAAATAACGGTAACGCCCGCCGAAGAGTTTGAAATAAAGCCGGTCGCCGACTTTGAAATCCGTGCTGCGGGCGAGATAGATCGCGGTGATCGGATCGAGGGTGTTGTCGGAGTCGAACTGATAGATCTTGGTCCGCTTGCCGTTCTGTTGGCGATTGACCGCCCAGCGCTTGGTGCCGTGATCGTACTTGGCGTCGGTATCGATAACCCGAGAATTTTCCCGCTGGCTAAAATTGAAATGGCTCGGCGCCATCGCCTTGGCATCGAACGTCGATGTGATCGTGTCGCGCATCTTCCAGATCAAATCGAGGACCCGCGAAGTCTTGGCGTCGACCCGCACTTGGTACACTTTTCGGCCGTCAACCACCGCCGGCGTCGCTTGGATCTCGGCGGTCGCTACTGAAAAAATACCGTTCCAAGTGGCGCGGTAAACTTCCTTTTCGCCGGCCTCGAAGGGAAGATGCTGCGGCTTATACACCGGCACCGCGTCAAGTTTGATCATCGGCTCAGCGCTCTGAGCCGTGAAAACCGACCGCGACGCCAACACCACCCACAGGATAGCTACAAGAAAAAGCCTGGTCTTATTCATGTCACACCATTAGACGGCCGAGAGGCATAAAGGTTTCTGGTTTATTAACACAAATGTCGCTTGCTGAATACCGAGTTGCTTGCGCTGTCTTGGGAATCGAAAGCCGGCGCTGTTCTAGCCCGCAGTTGCGCGCTTAACTGCGCCATTTCATTGCGGTCATTATCAGGATTAGCTATTATTCAGCGAGTTTTGAAGGAGCCTGACGCTTGTGTCAAAAACTTGCCCGAAGCAACTGCCGATTTTAATCCTGGCGGCGTTTTTGTCATTCGCCCTCCCGCCTCTCATCGGAGCCCAGGAAGCTAAACAAAGTCCAGCAGCAGCGGCTTTACCAACCGCCGACGCGCTTAAAGCCTGCATGAGCAGCCGGAACGGCGCCGAGTGCATGGACGCTTTGTTTCGCGAGGCGCTCAAAAAACATTCGACGCTGGAAGTTTTGCAACTGATCCAAGGTCTTGTTGACATTGACCCGGACATCAGGCGCGACTGCCACCCGATCGTCCATGCCATCGGCCGCGAAACCTATCGCGTTAAAGGAGACATTCACAACTCGTTTGGCGCCTGTGATCAGACCTGTCACTCCGGCTGTTACCATGGCTCGGTGGAACGCTTTCTGCGCGGCGAAAACATTTACGCCGACATCAACAAACATCCAGCCACCACCGAGCTCAAACAAAAAGCCGCCAGTGCCTGCGATCCGAAGATCGCCGTGCGCTTCCGTTTTCAGTGTCTGCATGGATTGGGCCACGCGCTGTTATATTTTTCCGCTTACAAATTGCCGCCGGCCCTCGAAATTTGCGACGTCTTGCCCGAAGAATGGGGCCAGGCGGCGTGCTACGGCGGCGTGTTCATGGAAAACGTCTTCAACGCGACGCCGGAAAGCCGCGACCTGAGCCCCACCGACTATCACTATCCATGCAACAAACTGGAGCAAAAATACCGCGCCGAATGCTACGTCATGCAAACCTCGCGCATGACCGAAATGGGTCTCAGCACTGAAAGGGTTTTTCAAGAATGCGCCAAGGCCGGCGAGTTCCATGTTCGCTGCGCGATCTCCATCGGCCGCGACCTCTCCAACGATGTCCGTCTCGGCAACAGCCGCGCCACCGCGGAAAAGTGCGAGTTCGCTGTCGGCGAACCGCGCCTCTCCTGCATGCGTGGCGTGGTCTACGCTCTGATCGACAACACCTGGGATGGCCGCTACGCCCTGCCCTTCTGCGCCGCGCTCAGCCAAGAGAGCGACCAATCGGTTTGCTACCGCGAAAGCGTGCATTATCTCAAGGACACCTTTGAAATGCCGGCGGGCGAGATCGCCAAGGACTGCGCTAAACATCTGACTCAACCGAAGCGTTGCGTGGAATTGGCAGCGCACTAAACGGTGGGTAAAATTTTACCACTTCCTAACCGTTTGGAATCTGAAATTGGCAATCTGGAATTGAATCGTTGGCTTGCGCCATCGGGGTGTAAGTGCCAGAGTAGACAGCACATCGCCAGGTAGTCGGATCTCAAGGTATTGCCAGTTTCATGGATGCACCCCTCCTTATGCTTATCGACGACGAATTCGGCGTACGTGAGTCGATAAAGATGGTTTTCGGCAAACAGTACCGCTTGCTCGAAGCGGACTCTGTCGAGGCGGCCATGCCGATGGTTCAGGAATCCCGTCCGGACGTCATTTTGCTCGACGTGATGATGCCCAGAACCGATGGTCTTGAAATGCTCCAGCGCATCAAGAAAATCCACGCTGGCTGTGAAGTCATCATCCTGACAGGTGTGAACTCGCAGCAGCTGGCCGAAAAGGCCAAGGACTTCGGCGCCTGCGACTTCATCGGCAAGCCTTTCGACATCATCGACCTGCGCGAGAAAGTCGCCCGCGCCTTCGAACTCATCGCCCATCGGGCATCGTCTTCAATTCCCACCAGCTAAAAGCGCGCAAGCTTTGGCCATGGTCAGAGCCAACAAGAAATTCTTCGCACCAATTCTACTCGCATGCTGCCTGTTGGTCGGTTGCGGCAAGCTAAAGCAATGGGCTTATGAAGGCGTTAACCGCGATCAGTGGCAACAGCCAGAGAAGGTCATCGCCGCGCTCAAACTCCGTCCCGGCGATCAAGTTGCCGACCTTGGCGCCGGCGGTGGCTATTTCACTTTCAAGTTAGCTCAAGCGGTCGGGCCGGCCGGAAAAGTCTACGCCGTCGACATCGATCGAGAGATGACCGATTTAATCGCCCAGCGAGCACAAAAAGAATCGCTGCAAAATGTCGAACCGGTTGTCGCGCAGGCCGATAATCCCCTGCTGCCCAAAACCGGCGTCGATCTGATCTTGACCGTAAATACCTACCATCACATCGACGAGCGCATCGCCTACTTCAAGAATCTGCAAAAAAATCTCCGTCCCGGCGGACGAATCGCCGTGATCGACTTCGACCGGCGCGCCTGGTTCGAAGGCCTACTGCGCCACTACACGCCGACCGAGTTTATCAAGCGAGAGATGGAGCAAGCGGGATATATGTTGCAGCAAGAGCTCGACTTCCTAGACCGGCAATCTTTTCTAATTTTTGCGGTGAAGCCGTAAAGGCGCCGCACATGTGCTTCATGACGGGGGGTAATTCCCCGCAGTCTGATTCGTCCGAAGTTTAGAAACTTCGATCGACGGAAGATCTCGACAAAATCTCAGAC
>CAYZJE010000432.1:0-24037 GCA_964478485.1 uncultured Syntrophobacter sp.
TGTGTCATCATCGGCGACACGCCAAATGATTTGGCCGCCGCGCGCCATAGCCAAATGAAATGCGCGCTTGTCGGCACGGGGCGATTTCCGGTAGAAGAGCTGGTGTATTGGCAGCCGGATGCGTGCTGGGCCGATCTTAGCGATACGCAAAGTGTGCTGATGGCGTTGGCGAATCTGTGAATTCAGGGGAGGAAAATCATGCAGTATAGAACTATTGGAAAGACTGGCGTGCGAGTTTCCGAAATTGGCTTCGGCTGCGGCAACAATGCGGTCTTGATGGTCAAGGCGCCCTACGGCGAGCAAGTAAAAGTCGTTAGGCGCGCGCTCGACGCGGGGATTAATTTTTTTGACACCGCGTTCGCCTACGGCTTGGGGAAATCCGAAGAGAACTTGGGGCGGATTTTGAAAGATCTTGGCGCGAACCCTGTAGTATCGACGAAAATTCGTCTCGAAGCCGATTGTGTCGGCGATGTCAAAGCGGCGACCATCCGCGCCGTCGAAGCCGGCCTTCAGCGCCTGGGCCGCGAGCGCGTCGATTTCGTTCAGTTGCACACGCGGGTGACTTTAGAGCGCGGCATGGGCAAGCGCTTTAGTCTTAATCCCACCGACGTGCTCGGTCCGAACGGCGTGATTGAGGGATTCAAAGTCATGCGCGAGCGCGGCAAGGTTGGCCACTTCGGCTTTAGCGGTCTTGGCGAAACCAAAGCGCTGCACGAATTAGTTGATAGCGGTGAGTTCCACGGCTTTCAGTGCTACTACAATCTGCTCAATCCCAGCGCCGGCCAGCCGGTTCCGAAAGATTTCAGCGCCCAGGACTACGGTTTGATTCTCGACCGCGCCGCCGCCAAAGGCATGGGCGCGTTCGTCATTCGTGTCCTAGCCTCAGGCGCGCTGACCGCGAACCCCAGCGCCGGGGGTGGGAGCAGCGGCAACACGCTATCGCCCGGTTCAGATTATCCCCTCGATCTTCAGCGCGCCGAAAGGGTGAAAACCGCGTTTGGTGTCGACGGTAAGGATCTCACCCAAGCCGCGATTCGTTTCGGACTGATGAATCAAAAGGTTTCCACCGTGCTTGTTGGGTTCTCTAATATAATGCATGTGGATGAGGCGGTTGCTTGCTCTGGCATGCCGTCTCTGTCGGATCAGCAGATGAGTAAGATGAGCGAGCTGTGGCAGAGCGATTTCGGGAAATTGTCAGCTTAATTGGGTGCTGAAAAGCTCTCTCGGAGTCCTTCGACAGGCTCAGGACGAACGGAGAGTGGTTTGAAATGATTGAAATAATTCCGTTCATGCTGAGCTTGTCGAAGCATGTTCACCTTTTTTCAGCCCGCTAACGGCGCGGAGATTCTATGGCGCTCTTTTTTCACTCCGACGATGTCGATCAGCTGATTGCGATCCGGGAAGCGGTGCAAATTACGGAAAACGCGCTGCGCGATATGATTTCGCCCAATGGCGTTTGCGCGCCGCGTAAGCGGTTAAATCTTCATCGCAACGTCGCCGAGGGGACATTCGACACGGTGCTGAATATTTATGCCGGCGGATCGGCGACCTACGGCGCGGTGGGCGCGCAAGTGGCGCTCCATCGAAAGGCGATCGCCGGCAACACGCAGAAGCGGCCGCCGTTCAATCC
Organism: uncultured Syntrophobacter sp.; assembly: GCA_964478485.1. Taxonomy (GTDB): domain Bacteria; phylum Desulfobacterota; class Binatia; order UBA9968; family UBA9968; genus DP-20. The sequence continues at coordinate 1,631 of CAYZJE010000432.1, forward strand.
CGACCAGACCGAGTTAGCGCTGATTTACGATGCCGACACGGGTTCACTGCTCGGCGTGATGGCGCATCGGCCGCGGGATTTTACCGGCGTCGCCGATCTGCGCACGCCGGCGACCAGCCTGGCTGGGCTCGATCTGTTCGCGCGCAAGGACGCGCGGCGAGTTGGAATTTATGGTTCGGGCCAGCAGGCTTGGGCGACCTTCGCGGGGCTGTGCGAGATGCGCAAGATCGAAAGCGCCAAAGTGTTTAGCCCGACACCGGCTCATCGCGTAGGATTCGCCAAAAAATTCAGCGCCAAGAGCGGTGTCACGGTGAAGCCTGTCGACGCGCCGGAATTGGCTGCGCAGGATGTCGACATAATTCTCTGCATGACCAACACGAATGTGCCGGTGATCGATGGGTCATGGCTGGAGGAAGGGCAGTACATTATTTCCGTCATCGGCAGCAATATCGAGTTGGTCACAAGCGGCAATCTTGACGCGCCGCGCCGGGAGATCGACGATGGGACTTTGAGAAGATGCGATTTCATCGTCGCATTGTCGAAGGCGCAAGCGATCGATTCGCAGCAAGGCGATATCTACTGGCCGGTGCAAAATGGCGTGATCGGCTGGGACAAGGTTGTCGAGATTTCCGATGTGCTGGCTGGCAAGGTGAAAGGCCGGACCAACGACAAGCAGATCATTCTCTACAAAAACCAAGGCGGGCAGGGCATCGTCGACATCGCGCTGGCGAAGAAATGCTACGATCTCGCGAAGGCCCATGGTAAAGGTTACGAGATGCGGATTGAGCCGCGCTTAAATTGGTGGGTGCAGGGCGGACGAGCGGAGACTTGGTAACTTCGGCGGTTTCGAGTTTCGGATTTTCGGTTTCGAGTTAAGGAGCATTTATGAAAACACGTTGGAAAATGATTATTGCGACAGTCGTCTGGTCTTTTGGACTAACAACGGTTGGCGGGGAAGTGCACGCCCAAGGCGAACCGTTCTACAAGGGAAAACAGATTCGCATCATCACCGGGGCTACGGCTGGCGGTTTTTATGACCGTTGGGGGCGGCTATTGGCCCGGACAATGCCCAAGTATATTCCAGGACAGCCGGATATCATCGTGCAGAATATGCCGGGCGCGGGCTCGCTGGTGGCGCTCAATTATGTTTATGGCGTGGTTAAGCCCGATGGACTGACCACCGTCATGCCTAACAGCAACGTTTATTTAGAGCAGCTATCGGGCCATAAAGAAGTGCGCTTCGATTTGCGCAAGTTCTCGGTGATCGGTTCGCAAGAGAAGAACTATATGCTGCTCTACATGCGAGCGGACGCGCCGTACAAGACCATTGGCGATATCATCAAAGCGAAAGAGGCGCCGAAATGCGGCAGCACCGGCGTGGGCAGCGCCGGCTATGTTCTCGACCGAGCTTTGGATGTGGTTTTTGGCGCGAAGATCGACACCGTGATGGGTTATCCGGGCGGGAACGAGATCGACCTGGCGGTGGAAAAGGGCGAGATCCAATGCCGCGGCAACACGATATTGCCACATTTCGGACGCGAGCCCTTTGACACTTGGCACAAGAAAGGGTTCGACCGCCATCTAATTCAAACCGCACGCAAACGGGACCCGGTTGTCGCCGAGGCGCCGACGATCTACGAGCTGATGGATCAATACAAAACCACCGAATCGAATCGCCGTCTCGCCAACGTGTTGCTCGGCGGCGCTGAGTTTGGCCGCTTTATGCTAGTCACTCCAGGCACGCCGCCGGACCGAGTCAAGATGCTCCGCGAAGCTTACGCCAGGGCGATGAAGGACCCCGAACTGATTGCCGAGGCCAAGAAGGGGCGGATGGATATGGAACCTTCAACCGGCGAAGAGCTGCAAGCGCTGCTACAAGAGATCATGGACCAGCCGCCCGATGTGATCGAGCGAATGAAAAAAATTCTGTCAGAGTAGACAAACCTCGAAAGGAGATTCTGCTGAAAAATTCGCGGTCACCCTTCGACGGGGCTCAGGGCGAACGGGGAGGGGAGTGATGATCTTAAGAATTTTCCGTTCATGCTGATTCCTCGACGGGCTCGGAACTGAAGGCCGTCGAGGAAGCCTGCCGTGAGGCTTCTCGAACGGTCGAAGCATTCCGAGAGATTTTTCAGCAGAGTCAAAAGGAGCCGAGCGATGATCAAAACTCTTGTCTGTGCGACACTCATCCTTTTATCGGCGCCGAGTCTCGGACGCGCTCAAACGCCCAACTTCCAGGGGAAGACGATGACGATCATCGTTGGCACTGGCGCCGGCGATCTCTATGACCTGTACGCGCGCGCGATCGCGTTGTTTATGGGTAAGTATCTGCCGGGCAATCCCAACGTTCTAGTTCAGAACATGCCTGGCGCGGGTCACATGATCGCAGCGAACTATGTTTACAACGTCGCCAAGCCGGACGGTCTGACGATGGGCGCGATCAACGCCGGACTTTATTTCGAGCAACTGATCGGCCGCGCCGAAGTGAAATTCGACTGGACGAAATACAACTGGATCGGCAACGCGACCAAGTCGCCGCAGGTGCTTTACATGCGCGCGGATGCGCCCTTCAAATCCATCGAAGACGTGCGCACGGCCAAAGAGCCGCCCAAATGCGGCACCACGGGGCTCAGCAACATGGGCTACTTCGTGCCAAAACTTTTAGAAGAAACCGTGAGCGCGAAGTTCAACGTGGTCTCCGGCTATCAGGGCGGCAACGAGATCGACCTCGGCGTGGAGCGAGGCGAGATTCAGTGCCGGTCGCTCAGCACGGAGGCGTATTTTTCCCGCGAGCCGTTTCACACCTGGCGGAAGAATGGTTTTGCCAGGGAGCTGGCTCAAGGTGGTCGAGCGAGGATCGAGAAGCTTGCCAATGTGCCGACCATTTACGAACTGATGGATAAATACAAAACACCGGAGTTGGGTCGGCGCTTGGCGACCGCGTTGCTCGCTTCGGGCGAATTTCATCGCCCCTTTATGGCGCCGCCGAAAATGCGCCCGGAAGTAGTCAAGACGCTGCGCGAGGCGTTTAACAAAACGATGAAGGATCCAGACTTCATCGCCGAGGCGAAGAAGAAACGGTTGGATTTGGACCCGACCACCGGCGAGGAAGTCCAGGCATTGGCCAGTGAAGCGTTGGCGCAGCCGAAGGACGTGATCGAGCGGCTGAAAAAGTTGATGGGGCAATAACCCGCGCGAATTTCGCCGACGCTTGGCAACCCGCCGTTCTCGTCTAAGGCTTGATATCCTGCATGAACCACTCGCTGGGAATCTCCTGGCCCATACCTTTTTCTTTAGCGGCTTTGTAAGCACAATAGCCCATGGCGGCGAACTGGACGCCGGTGCCGACGTTGTTTAGGAAAAAAGTGATCTGCTGGTCGTTGGTCCGGCTCGGCGCTTTACCGGCGATCAAATCGCAAATTTCAGGATACTTGCTCCAGTCGCGCGGTTTTTCGCGGCGTACACCGGGCATGTCGTTGTCGATACCCGGCGGCTGGTAATGCTGGATGCCGCCGAACCGGGTGTGGATGGCGATGACTTCACACTTGTTGAGCACTTCGAGATCGGTTTCGAATTCTCGAATCGAGTTGTAGTGCATGCCGGCTTGCAGCCAGTCGAGCTTTACCACGGGGCGCGATGAGTTGGTCGCGCTGCAAATCACGTCTGAGCCGCGCGCGGCTTCTTCGGCGCTCGCCACCGGCTCGCCGGCGACGCCGGTTTCTTTTTCCATTGCCGCGACAAAAGCTTTGAGATGCTCAGCGTTGGGGCTAAAGACTCTGACTTTCTTGATCGGCATCACCGCAGTCATGTAGCGGTAGTGCGCTTTCGCTTGACCGCCGGAGCCGATCAGACCGAGCACTTGCGAATTTTTCCGCGCCATCACTTTCATGCCCAACGCGCTGGTCACTCCGACGCGGGTCTGCTGGATGAAGCCGTCCGGCATGATCGCCAAGAGCTCGCCGGTCTCAACGCTAAAAAGTTGAATTAGGCCGACGTACATGCCATTTGCAAGCGGTAATTTCTCGAGACGAACGGTATTATTAATATGCTGTTCCTGGTCGATGGTTGAGGTGATTCGGATCGCCAGGACGCCGTATTTTTTTACCCCGCCATCGACGGACTTAAAATTATATGTGGCTTGCGGCAGGGAGTGCGGCAGATAGGTCTGGCTCGTAGGCCGGTTGACGGCGCGACTATGGGCTTGCTCCAGGTAGGACTCCGCCATGACCGCCAAGCATTCTTTGACGCTGAGCGCCTGTTGAACATGGTCATTGTTGAGAATCAAGGTCATCGATAATCCTCCGGTTTCATAATTAACGAAGCTACTTCGGTAAATCGTGCAACTTTCTATCATAGGGTCTGAGTCATTTACAGGAAGCGTGAAAGATACGTGGAGTTTTGCCGATCCGGTTTAGCGTGGGAGCAGCGAGCGGTAGATAGGCATCGATTCGTCGTTGTCGGTAATTGCCTCTTAACTTTTTTATCGCCGTTGGGTTCGAGATTGGCGGAGATTGAACAGTTTGTGCGGGAAACTTTCTTGGCAACCCTTAGGCAATTCGCCGCAAGCAGGGAAGTCTTCCGAGCGCAGGCGCCTTTTTCAGATGCTAAGCGTAGAGATCAGCAAGGCCAAAGCGGTTCGTTGCCAGTGGTGTGAGAATTGCTAATTCTATGCCCAGTTGGGAAGTGCTCAACGGGCAATTCAATCCTTAGGGGGAGACAAAAAATGATTCAAGGTCGCAATCGCTCGGCAGGTGAGGAGCAGATGACGTTGCCGCAGGCTTCGACAATCATCGGCCCGACTGAAGTCGCCGATATCATGACCGGCAGGGTTGTGTCCCTGAGTCCGCATCATAGTTTCAGTGAAGCGGCGAACTTGATGAATGACCGCAACTTTCGCCACTGTGTGGTGGTGGATGCCCATGGCCAAATCGTCGGAGTCATTTCAGACCGAGATATTCTGCGGGCTTTGGCGCGCAATCCCAACTCGCGATCCAAATCCGTGGAGCAATTCATGACTCACAACCCAGTTACGGTTCGGCGCCACACGCCGATCGCTGATGCGGTCAGCAAGATTGTTTCCAAACGGATCAATTGTCTGCCAGTGGTCGACGAAGACGGCAGCGTTTGCGGTATAGTAACCTCCACCGACCTGCTAAAGTCCTATCAGCAGCTGCTCGAGATGATGCATAAAGCGCGTTGAGCGGCGCTCCAGGTTCTGTCGGCAGCGATATTGTCTTGACCGCGACTCTGATCGCGTTATGGTTAGCCGTGGCGCGAAAAATCTGGGTAACGGTCAAGCCGCTAGCGAAAAAAGAAAGTGTCACCCAGCAGTCTGATTTCGACCTTAGCGTGTCAGTCCACGCGCCGGCCAGGGACGGCAAGGCTAATGCCCGGCTGGTCGAGCTTCTCGCCGATCATTTTCACACGGCTAAATCATCCGTCCGAATTCTCCATGGCCACAGTTCGAGAAAAAAGCTGGTCGAGGTCGATTAAGCGCCGTTGATCGGGCGGACCCAGCCGATACCCCATCGACAGTACCTTCCCGATAGTCCGGATTATTCATGCTACGAGGGAAACTCACTACACTGTGTCGATCGAGGTGCAACCCTGGAGGAGCGAAGGCATCAGCGCAAATGTTTCATCGTATTCTCGGCGCTCGGCACGATGCTTGAACTTCTCGCAGGTGATTTCAAAGACAATTTGCCCCCCTTGCCTCGTTGAGGCACAACTGCATTGCCTTCGCTCCGGAAGGGTTGCACCTCGATCGCGGCCTGGCATGAATAATCCGGGATAGCTCTTTTGCCCCGTCCAGCTTGCTGCTTTTTCCCGTTTGGTATACTTCAAACCAGAAGATCGAGTCGTCACCCAGTAGGTTTGAACATTGTCCAAAGCTGAAACCGCGCCTACGCTGAGCGCACCGCTGGCGAATTGGGGCCGCTTGGCGGCGAACAGCACGGCGCATATGACCGAGCATCTTTTCAATGCCGTGATCGCGGTGATCTTGCCGATCATCACCACGGCGTTGGGGTTAAGTCTCGCGCAGGCCGGCGCGCTGGCGTCGGCGCGCACCTTCATGGCTGGGGTGGCGAGTTTTCCTTCCGGGTTCTTTGCCGACTTGGCGCGCCGGCGTAATCTCTTGTTGGGAGCCTGCACCGCATTGATCGGCTTGGGGGCGCTTGGTTTGAGCGTATCTTCGAGTTTTCCACTCTTGATGATCTTTATGGGGGTCAGTGGCTTTGGCGGCGGCTGGTTTCACCCACAATCGCTGGCGATCTTGTCGGCCAAGTATCGTGAGCAGAAAGCCTTCGCCCTTGGCGTGCATGACAGCAGCGCCAACCTCGGCGAAGTCATCGGCCCGCTGGCAATCGGCTTACTGCTTAACTTTTTCGATTGGCGCGCGACGCTCGTGATCTGGGGCATCCCGGGCATCGTAGTGGGACTCACCTATGCGCTCTGGGGAGTTGAAGGCGCGCTCGCCGTGCCGCGGGCGCGCGACTACCGCCGGGCGATCTGGAACGATGTGGTCAGGAACAAATCGGTTTGCGCCTTGGTGGCGGTGTCAACGCTCCGCGCCATGGGTCAGACGGCGTTGGCGTCGTTCCTGCCGCTGTACTTGTCGTTGCATCTAAAGCTTCCGGCGGCGATGGCGGGAGCGTATATGTCGATTCTCTTCCTGTTCGCCGGCATCGCGCCGGCCTTTGTCGGCTGGATATCCGACCGATTCGGTCCTCGGCTCTTGATCATGGTTTTTTCGCTGCTGAGTGTCGTCTGTATTGCATCGATTCCTTATCTTGGTTCCGGCACGATCCTCGTCGTCGGGCTCGGTACGCTCGGCGCGCTTCTGTGGGCGCTTCGGCCGGTTGTCGTTTCTGCGGCGATGTCGTCGGCACCGACGGAGCTTACCGGTAGTATTGTGGCATTCATTTACGGCGCCAACATGGGCGTGTCTTTCTTGGCGCCAATATTAGCGGGTCTTATCGCCGACACCTACGGTTTACCGACCGCACTCACTGCGATCGCATTCTTTCCCCTCGGTGCGGCATTGCTGACCTTCGTGTTGCTCCAACCGGCGAATAAGTAGGATCGCCGACAGATAGCGCTCAGCCATGACTCTTATTCTCTCGAATAAAGAAATCGAGAATATTTTCACGCTCGACGAATGCTTCGATGTGCTGGAGCCCGCGCTACTCGATCTAGGAAACGGGCATGCGGTCAACATGCCGCGTCAGGATTTGCTTGTGCCCGGACCACTCGAGGGGAGTTACCACGGGCTAAAAACTTCCTGCGCTTCGCTGCCAACCGCGGGCGTCACAACCATGCGGCTCACTTCGGACGTGCTCACTTGGCCGATCGTAAGCGGCAGGCAGCGCCGCGTGAAAGTGCCGCTGGCCATGGGCAATAAATATGTCGGGCTGGTATTCGTTTTCAGTATTACAACCGGGGAGCTGTTGGCGATTTTTCCGGATGGATTTATGCAGGCGATTCGGGTCGGCGTCACCAACGCGCTCTCAGCGAAATATTTAGCGCGCCATGATTCGACGACCATGGCGCTTTACGGTTCGGGCTGGCAGGCGCGGCCGGCATTGTTAGCCATGTGCAAAGTGTTACCGATCGAGGAAGTGAGGGTTTATAGCCCGACCAAGGAAAACCGCGAGAGATTCGTCGATGAAATGCGTTCGAAGACCGGCGCAAAACTGCATGCCGTGTCGTCACCGGAACAAGCCGCTTGGGGCGCGGATGTTATTTCACTCACCACCAACACGCTCGAGCCGTTTTTCCCAGCGGCATGGATTCGTGCCGGCATGCATATCACGACGGTGCGGCCGAGCGAGATGATGCTTGACGCTCTGGAGCGTTGCGACTTGATTGCGGTTTCAACCCGCGAGGCGGCGAAGCTCTTTACGCTTCCCGGTGAAGAGCGCAAAGTTCCAGAGTTTGGCAAGGGCGACTATGGCCGGGTCGAGCTGGAGAACACCGCGGCCGATTGGCGTAACAAGCCGGAGCTTTCAGAGATTATGGCCGGCAAGGCTGCCGGGCGGAAAAACGACAACGACGTCACTTGCATGCTCAACCACCTGGGGCTCGGTCTTCAGTTCTCAGCCAGCGCGGCGCGAATTCTCGCGTTAGCCCAGGAACGAAAATTAGGAAGAGAGTTGCCGGCCGAGTGGTTCTGCCAGGATGAGCATTCTTAGCCCGGATTATTCGCGGTGAAACAGCGATCGAGGTGCAACCCTTCCGGAGCAAAGGCGCCAAGGAAAGAAATAGAACTGGGATCAATGCTCGCTTAGCAGTCGTCCTAGATTTGGCAACTGCTCGTGAATCCCAACCATCCTGAGAGCTTGCCAAAGTCCTGCTTGATTGCTCGTGACCACGGGTAATCCGGTGTCTTTTTCGAGCGGTTCGATCGCTTCGAAGCTGCGCAAATTGCCACAGGAGATGAGGATGCCATCGGCATCTGGCGCGCTCCTAGCCACTTCCTTCGCGAGCGAGTAAGTCGCGTCGGGCAGCAATTTGCCCATGTCGATGCTTTTCTTTAGTCCCATGCCGCGGATCGCCGCGACGTGGAAATTCGATCGCTCTAAAACATCCACTAATCGCCTGTCGATGTCTGCCAAATAGGGAGTCGCGATGGCCGGCCTATGGATGCCGAGCGCGCTGAGCGCGTCGACCACGGCCGTGAGTGAAGTGGTCGCTTTGATTCCGGTGCTCGCCGTGATCCGTTGGCTGAGTTCGCGGTCATGACCGAAACCGCGAAAGAACGCGATGGCGGTACCCGCCTGCAAAATCACGTCGACTTCGGCGGAGGCGAGCTCCATGGCGGCGCGCTCCACTTGCTTGACGGTTTCGGCGAGCCCTTCGACCGTTACATCGTGCAGCAGCGTGCGCGTTTCAACCAGACAGACGCCCTCGGGCAGGGCGCGGCGCCACTCTTCGCAGCCGACGGTTTCGGGGGAAGGGGAGATGCGACCGATCTTGGCACGCCAGCCGTACATTTTTTGCTATTCAGGAATGAGGAGAATTTTACCAACCGAGCGGCGCGATTCCAGTTCGCGCTGAGCATTCGCCGCGTCGGCTAGGGGATAAGTTTGGTCGATTTTTACTTTGAGCTTTCCGGCTTCGATCCATTTGAACAAATCACCGGCGCGCCACTGGACATCACTGCGGTTTGCCACATTGTGCGTCAGACTCGGACGTGAAAGCGACAGGGATCCTTTCGCGTTGAGCACCGCGGTGTCGAACGGCGGCACCGGGCCGCTGGCTTGGCCGAAGATGACGAGCGCAGCCAACGGTGCGAGCGAGTCGAGGCTTTTTTCAAAGGTGTCTTTACCGACTGAGTCGTAGACGACATTGACGCCCTTGCCGCCGGTGAGTTTGCTTACTTCCGCGGCGAAATCCTTTTCGGCATAATTGATCGCCGCGTCCGCGCCGGCATTTCGCGCCAGTTGCGCTTTCGCTTCAGTCGATACCGTGCCGATGACTCGCGCCCCCAGCATCTTCGCCATTTGTACGAGCAGTAGGCCGGTACCACCGGCGGCGGCGTGAACGAGCACGGTGTCATTTGATTTCACTGCGTAGGTGCTGTGCGTTAGGTAGTGCGCGGTCATGCCTTGGAGCATCACCGCGGCGGCGGTTTGGCAGCTTATTGAGTTTGGTAATTTGAATAGATGCCAACTCGGCACGGCGGAAAGTTCGGCGTAGGAGCCATAGCCATTCGATATGCCGTAGGCGACGCGGTCGCCGACTTTAATGCCGCTGACCTCCCTCCCTACGTCGACGATGGTTCCCGCCGCTTCGGCACCGGGAATGTACGGCAGCGGTCGGCGGTGATGTCCGCCCCAATGAAATCCAGAGCGAAAGTAAATATCGAGATAGTTGACGCCCGCCGCTTCGATCTTGACTAGGGCTTCGCCAGCTTCGGGCTTCGGATCGGCGACTTCTTCGTAGCGGAGCACTTCCGCGGCGCCGAGCTCATGGACGCGCACTGCTTTCATTCGCTTAAACTTGGCTCAGCTGTCGAGGATCGCGATGACGCGCGCCGGCGCCGATTCGGTTTTCCATTTGACCGGCAGGGCGACGATCTGCGCGGTTGGGCCGATCTGATCGAGATTGATTAGGTTCTCGATCTGAAAAATAACCCGCGGAAGAATCGTCCGGTGCACGCGCATGGCGCTGTCCAAGATCTGGTCGGCTTGCTGATAGTCCGCGCCTTTCTCTTCTTGGGCGAAGTCGAAACCGACGACCGCCGGCTTCTTGTTGACCAGCCACTCGGCCGCTTCTTGGGTGAGGTAGGGCGAGTCGTTCCACCACTTGGGATCGCTGGTGTCGTGACCCTTGGGCCAGTCGGTTCTGACTAAAAGCATGCCACCCTCTGGAATCTCGACGCCTTGTTCCTTGAGTCTCAATTCGGCGTCGTTTAGGTCAGCCGGCGTGATACTGGCGCGCGCGACGCCTTTAGCCGTGAGATCCAACACGACGGCCTTGCCCATCATCGGTTCGAGCGGCAACTGCTCGATGGACGGTTTGTCGCGGAAAAAATGATGCGGCGAATCGATGTGGGTGCCGACGTGCACGGTCATCTGCACGACGTTGGAAACAAAACCCTTGTCTTCCCACTTGACGATCTGTCTTAGTTTGAAATATTTTTCATCGGGGGCGAACGGCGCCGAGTCGCATTCTTCCACGGTCATGCTCAGATCGACGATACGAGTCATCGGTTTTCCTCCGGATTCAAAGTTACTTCATATATCCTGCTCGGCTGGGAGAATGTCAACGCCGCGTCGGACTAAAGGCGTGGAGCCAGGAAGCAATCGATTGGGCGCCTTCGACTGCCCAGAAATTTTTTAGACACTGCTCAATTTGTCTCGGCGACAAAACTCCTGCGGCACACTGGTGAAATTTTTCTTCGATCTCAACCCGGGACGCGGGTCGCGCTGGGTGGCCGCGGGCGAGCCGATCCCGCGCGCCATAGATGACGCCGTGTTCGGTGGCGATCTCGACCTGGGTGTCAATGCCGATTTTTTGGCCGATTTTTCGTCCGTATCCTGTGGCTGGCTGCCGAAGCAGTTCCACCCGTTTCATAAGCTTGTGAAGTTTGGCATCGCGCACTCGCCCGGCGGAAAATTGTTTCAGTCCGGCTGCGCCATCGGTCAGGGTTACCGCGACGGCGAATTGCAGACTGAACTTTGCTTGGAGCGTATCTTTCGGCCGGGCGTAAACCAGCGGCAACGCGGCGTTGGCATCGAGCGTGACGCCGATGGTTTTAATGCGATCGGGCACCAGCGCGTAGCGCTTACGAAGTCGCAGCAGCAAATCGAGCGCGGGGTGAAGCACGCCGGCGCAAGGATAAAGTTTTATGCCGACGCCAGGTTGGGCGAAAAAGAATGGCTGGCCAAATCGCAACAGTCTGCGATCGACTTTGTTCCTGCAGGCGGCGCTAAAAAATCCCATGGGATCGTCGAAGATATTTTCCGAAGCGGTGAATCCGTTACCGGCGAGTTTAGCGGCGAGCAGGCCGTTCTCAGCGGCGCGCCCGGCGTTTAAGCCTTTGGCCATGGTGCCCCGGTTGGCGCGCAAGCCGGAGCTGAGCGTGCCGGCAATTCCCAAGGCATGCCGGATCGCAACTGGCTTTAGCTTGAGGAGATGAGCGCAAGCGGCGGCAGCGCCAAAGGCGCCGAGCGTTCCCGTCGGATGAAAGCCGTCTAAGTAATGACTCGGGCCAATGGCATCACCCAATCGGCAAGCGACTTCGACACCGACGATGTATGAAGCGAGAAGCGCCGATCCGTTAGCGCGCTGGCTTTCCGCTAAGGCAAGCACCGCCGCGAGAATGGGCGATGTCGGATGGGTTTGCTGACCCATCGGTCGCGACCGCAACGTCGTCATTTGCGCATCGTCATAGTCGAGGACATGGCCCTGAACGCCATTGATTAAGGCGGCATCTTGTGTGGCAAGCCGGATCTTGGTGCCAAGCACCGAAGCCTCCGGTTTGCGACCCAGAACCGAGTAATGGTGGCAAAGCAACTGCGCGGATTCTTCCTTGGAGCCGGCAAGCATGGTCGCCAAGCCGTCGAGCAGATGGAGTTTGGCGGTCTCGCGCACTTCGGCAGGAATATATTTTGGTTCGGTTCGTATGATGAAGTCGCTGATGCGTTGAGAAACCGTTCGGCCAGGTTGACTGCGGCGAATCATGAATGAAGCGTTACGTCACGTTGAGGAGCGGCGACGTGCGGTCGGGGCAACTTTTGTAAACCGATCAAGCCTTACGCTTGCGGGCGGCTTTGCGCGCGGATTTTTTTTCTTCCTGGACGCTTTCGCTCGACTTGCCTTGGAGTTTAGGTTCGACGTTGTCTCTGAGCCATTTTTCGTCCCACCATTCCACCGGCAGGATCGCCAAACCGTGCAGGTAGACGCCGTAGTGTAAATGGTCGCCGGCGGCGAGGCCGGTCTCACCGGTCTTGCCGATCGCTTGTTGTTGCTTAATCGGGTCGCCGACTTTGACGTCGATGGAGCTTAGGTGCGAGTACAGGGTGAAAAGCCCGAGACCGTGGTCGATGATCACCGTGTTGCCGTAAATCCCCAAGTCGCCGGTAAACGCGACGACGCCACTGTTGGCAGACTCGGCTGGATAGTGCTTGGTGACCGACAGGTCGTAACCCAAGTGGTACGCGTTGTCGATCGTTTCGTTTTTATAGATATAAGTTCTGGCGTCGGCAAAGTTCGCTTCGACTTTCGAATTGGTCAGCTGGGTAAACGCGCCGGACCAGAGCATTTTGGCCGTCGACTTTTCGGTGATCGCTTTGATCTTGTCTTCGTTCTCCTTGCGCAGAGTTTTGTTGACTTTAATAAAGACATCTTTCGGGCTGCCTTGACGCGCGGCCACGTCGTTTAACAGCGGCGTGACTTTGTTCTGCAGGAATTCGTCGGAGATGGGAATCGTACTTTTTTTGTACTTAACGTTTTTGAGTTCGTAGGCGAGCTTCGTCTCTCGCGTGTTGCCCGCCTTGTCCGTGGCTACCAAAGTCGCTCGTTCATCCGGTGCGGTATTGTAGGGATGGGCGAAAAAGACCAGGTAGGATTCGGGTTGCTCTTTGATCTGCCCTTTATAGCCGGGAAAGAAATAGTTGCCGATCTTGATGCCGGAAGTCACGGTGTCGGCCGACGGCTTGTAAACGATCAGTCCAACGCCGCCGAAATTCACGTAGCGGTCATCGGCGATGATCTCCAAGGTGGGCGGCGTGATGTCGATCGTGACGTTTTTCTGCAAGTCCGTTTCGTTGCCGCGAAAGAAGCCCCACAGTGAGCGGTCTTTGGCGCTGACGCGCAAGACCGCGGGCCCTTCTTTAAGACCGGTGAGTTTGCTTGACAACGCGACGGTGAATTTTTTCTGCATCGTCGGTTGGTCATATTGCTCGTGTGCCAGTGGATAGTCCGTACCACCGGCGTTGAGGACGACACTGAACGATTTTAGGCCGGTGCCTTGTTCGGTGACTTCGACTTCGAGGGGGGCGAGCCCGATAGCATCCGTGTCTGGGGTAATTTTAATTTGCGGCTTGTGCCATTCGAAGCGCGGCACGAGATAGTACGCGCCAGCACCGACGCCGATCAATAGAATGGCGACAGCGATACCGATGCCGGGGACGAATCGCCGTCTAGGCCTGCCGAATTCGAGAGCGCTCATGTTTTGATTAGAACGAGGAACGACTGCAAGTGATTCTGCCGTTCAAGATAAACGCGGGTGCTCGCGATGTCAACAAAAGTGACCGGAAAGTTAGCCCGGATTCTTCGCGGTAAAACCGCGATCGAGGCGCAACCCTTCCGGAGCGAAGGCAATGCAGTTGTGCCTTGAAGAGGCAAGCGGGGCAAGTTATCTCTGAAATCACCTGTGGAAAGTTCAAGCATCGTGCCGAGCGCCTAGAATACGATGAAACATTCGCCCTGGTGCCTTCGCTCCTCCAGGGTCGCACCTCGATCGACACAGTGTAATGAGTTTCCCTCATAGTGTGAATAATCCGGGTTAGGAATCGTGCGGCGCCGGGAAAACATTGCACCGGCTCACAAGCGTTGATAGCGGCGCGTCAAAGCATGCCCCGATCGTTAAAACTGAAATAGCGGTCGTGACCGATCACCACGTGATCGAGCACGCGCACGCCCATGACGTCGCCGACTTCTTTTAGCCGCTTGGTGATGTCGATGTCTTCGGGGCTTGGCGCCGGATCGCCGCTCGGGTGGTTGTGGACGAAGATCACGCCGGCGGCGGATTCGCGGATCACCGGGTTGTAAACTTCGCGCGGATGGACCAGCGATGCGGTGAGCGAGCCTTCGGACACTTTCACCTCGCGAATCTTGCGATTTTTGTTGTCGAGGAGCACGACGTAAAACTGTTCGCGCTTTTCCCGACCGAGACTTTCGCGGAAGTGATGATAAACATCCTCGGCGGAGTGAAGCGGCTGGCCGGTCTCCCATTTTTGGCTGCCGATTCTCTTGCCGATCTCCAGGCAGGCTTTGAGTTGCGCGATTTTTGCCGGGCCAATCCCTTTGACGGTGGAAATTTCGTTTGCCGCTGCCTCGTCGATGCCCTTGAGCCCGCCAAACTTATTGAGCAGCAAGCGCGCATGATCGATGGCGCTCTCGCCCGTGCTGGCATTGCCGTTGCGCAAGATGATCGCGAGCAGTTCGGTTTCACTGAGCGCCTGAGCGCCTTTGGCCAGCAGTTTTTCCCGCGGGCGATCCGCCTCGGGCCAATCTTTGATGGTTTGGTAGGAAGCCATGGGCACCTCGCGTGCTATGAACGTTACGATGGCGTGATTTCCGGTTGCGAGCACCGTCTACCACAGTGTCGGTGAATTAGTCCAACGCCCGGAGTACCAGGCCTTTGAAATATTCCCCTTCAGGATGGTGCAGGCTTACGGGATGGTCAATCGGATGGCCCAACCGTTTGACGATAGTCATCTTTCTGCCGGCGTCGACAGCCGCGCCAAAGACAACCTTCTGAAATAAATCGGCGGGTAAATGCGGCGAGCAGGAAAAGGTGAGCAACAGGCCGCCGGGATTCAAATGCTTGAACGCGTGCAAGTTCAAAAACTTGTAGCCGCCGGCGGCGGCGTCGATATCGCCGCGTCGGCGCGCCAGCGCCGGCGGGTCCAAGACGATCACGTCGAATTTTTGCTCGAGCTCTTTCAAGTAAGCGAAGGCGTCGCCTTTGATCAGCTCGCCGGGCCTATCGGCAAAGCCATTGAGCGCAAGATTTTTTTCGGCCAGCTCCAACGCCGGATGGGAAGAATCGAAGGTGACGACTTCTTTGGCACCGCCGGCCAAAGCGTAGACTGAAAAGCCGCCGGTGTAAGAAAAACAGTTCAGTACCGCGCGGTCGCGCGCGAGCGTGGCGAGCAACGCGCGGCTGTCGCGCTGGTCGAGGAAGAAGCCAGTTTTTTGTCCGTGTTTCACATCGACGAAAAACTTGTTGCCGTGCTCTTCGATTTGAATCAAGTCGGCTGGCGCTTCGCCGGCAAGCACGCCGGTTGACGCCAGGAGTCCCTCTTCTTCGCGCACGTGTCCTTCGCTGCGCTCGAAAATTCCTTTAGCCGAGGTCAGTTCTGAAAGAGCGGCAACGATATCGGCTTTGAATGAATCCATGCCGGCCGTGAAAAACTGGCAGACATAAAAATCCGCGTAGCGGTCGACGATCAGACCTGGCAGAAAGTCGCCTTCGCCATTGCAAAGTCGGTAAGCGTTGGTGGCGCCCGATAGCTGTTCCGCGCGAAAGGCGAGTGCTTGCGATAGACGCCGCGCAAAGAAGCTTTGATCGATGGCTTCCTTTTCCCAGGTGAGCAGCCTTACGCGGAGCTGCGACTTGGGATTGTAAAGCCCGCGGGCGAGCCAGTTCTTTTTGCTATCGAAGACATCGGCGACACCGACTGCTTGATCGTCGCCGTTAAAGCACTCGACACGTTCGACGGCGCCGGAAAATATCCACGGATGGCCGTTGTTGACTGGACGTTCGCGAGTCGGTTTGAGGTAGATGTGTTGCAAAGTTTCTAGACGGCATTAGGCAACAGGCAATAGGCAATAGATTTCGGATCGGTGAGTTACTGTTGCCTATTGCCTAATGGCTATTGCCTTTTCCCTATTCCTTTCTGATGAAGCTGCCACTCTTGCCGCCGCTTTTTTCGACCAGGCGGATTTCGCCGATGGTCATTTCGCGGTCAACGGCTTTGCACATATCGTAAATAGTAAGGCCCGCGATTGCGACCGCGGTCATCGCTTCCATCTCGACGCCGGTTTTGCCACTGACGCGCACCGAGGCTTCGATGTCGACGCGCGCGGGTTTTTTTTGCGCCGTGAGCCCGATTTTGACCGACGTGATGTTTAGCGGGTGGCACATGGGAATTAATTCTGAAGTTTTCTTGGCCGCCATGATGCCGGCTACGCGGGCGACGGAAAAGACGTCGCCTTTTTCGATTTTCTCTTCGCGTATTAACGCGAGAGTCTTCGGCTGCATGCGTATGGTGCCGCGGGCCGTAGCGATGCGGCTGGTGATTTCTTTTTCGCTCACGTCGACCATGCGGGCGCGGCCTTGTTCGTCCAAGTGACTAAGTCGTGCCATTGGCTTTCTTTCTCCCCTAGAAAAATTATGTTACAGAAGTCGGATGGATAAGAAAAGTCATTACCGTGTAATCGTTCTTGGTTCCGGCGCCGCGGGTCTCACCGCGGCGATTTACGCCGCGCGCGCCAACCTCCAACCGCTGGTTATCGAAGGCTCGCAGCCCGGTGGACAGCTAACGATAACAACCGATGTTGAAAATTATCCGGGGTTTCCCAAAGGCATCATGGGGCCGGAGCTGATGGAGGAATTTAAAAAACAGGCCGAACGCTTTGGCACCGAAACTCTGTTCGGCGAAGTTACCGCCGTCGACCTAAAACAGCGACCATTCAAAGTGACTGTAAGTAAAGAGTCGTACACTTGCGACACGTTGATCGTCGCCACGGGCGCCACCGCGAAGCTGCTCGGCCTGGAATCCGAAATGAAACTCATGGGCCACGGCGTGTCGGCGTGCGCGACCTGCGACGGCTTTTTCTTCAAAGACAAGGAACTGGTCGTCGTCGGCGGCGGTGACACAGCGATGGAAGAGGCGACCTATCTGACAAAATTCGCCAGCAAGGTTTCCATCGTGCACCGGCGCGACAAACTCCGCGCGTCGAAGATCATGCAAGAGCGCGCCGAGAAAAATCCCAAGATTTCATTTGTTTGGGATACTACGGTCGGAGAAGTGTTCGGCGATCCGAAAGCGGGCGGCGTGACCGGAGTGAAATTCAAAAATCTAAAAACCGGCAAGACTGAAGACTTCAAATGCGACGGCCTGTTCATCGCTATCGGCCACGAACCCAATTCGAAATTGTTCGTTGGCCAGTTAGATCTCGATCCGACCGGTTACATCCTCACCCACGACGGCTCAAAGACCAACATCCCCGGCGTCTTCGCCTGCGGCGACGTCCAGGATCACGTCTACCGCCAGGCGATCACGGCGGCGGGAACAGGTTGCATGGCGGCGATCGATGCGGAGCGGTTTTTGGAGAGTTAGGAAAGGTAAGCTGAGTCTCGGTTGGCGAAGGCTCACGGTCACCGGCCGCCAGAAGAAATCGAACATCTCTTCACTCCCGTGACCCAAGACAGCGCAACGAATTGCTTTAACGGCGGCTCGGTGCACCCTGTGGTTAACCTTCGATTTAGCGATAGACCTCTCGTCGATGGCGGATTCTCACAATATCAATAATCCGTTGTCGGTCATCGACGCTGTAAACAATCCGGTAGTCTCCAATTCGGATACGCCACAGGTTCTGTTCGCCCTGCAGCTTACGAGATCCGGAAGGCCTTGGGTCTCGAGCAAGACCGTCGATCTTAGATATCACTCGCCGTACGATAGAAGCGTCGAGTGTCTCCAGCTCCCGGCGAGCCGAACGCGCGAAAGTGATCGCATAGTCAGCCATCAGAACTTAACTTGCCCTGCCGGCGCAATCTTCGCTTTACGGATTCAAGCGTCTCGCGTGGCTCGTCCTGGCGCTGACGAGCCACGGTAGCGTCGTAGAAGTCCTCCCAGACTTCGGAATGCCTCCTTAAATCGATCACCACCGCGGTCTTTTCGCCTCGTTCATTTACGACAAACTGAACACCTTTCACAGAAACACCTCCAATTTGCGCACTTTACCGGTCAGTCAAAAAGAAGTCTAACGTATAGCGTTTTATCCCTAAAGCCTGGACGCAATCAAGCTCCAAAATCATTCTGGTAAGAACAACAAGGTGATAAAACGTGTTGGACTAAGCCGCGGAGCAGCGCGGAGTATGGATCTGCGTTAGTGATAATTCGGCATATGGGAGAAGGTTGAAATCGGCGTCGGTAGATTTTCTGTGATGGCTACGGTGCAATGGGGCTTGGGAGCAAATCGAGCGAGTCACTTCGACTCGTGTTACTTCTGCCCTCGCGCTTCCATCCATGTCTTCAAGGATTGAGGGCTTTCACCTGACGGAAGTCCAGCCAAAAGGCCAGCCACAGTCAAGTCTTCGTCCAATTCGGGCTAGTGAATGTAGATGCCATCGCCAAAGATCTCCAGGTGACTACGCTCCTCAGAGGTCCCGTGCCACAGACGAGGATACCAAACCAGCGGCACACTGATGGTGCGCCCATCCATCACACCGTCAAAGAGTCTTCATTGACGACAACGCTTCGAGCCCACGGCTCTCTCTTCTCAACGGCCAAAGAACTCATACCATGCCTCCAGTAATGTCTGCTGCGGCGGCTCCTCACGGGCGAGGGAAACAAAGAAGAAACGGTAAGGGCCTATCCTTAAAACCGTCGGCCTCGAGTAGAATTTTACCTCTAGCCTGGTTGCGTCTTCAAACGGATTCCAAGGTATTGTTTTTCAATCTGTCTGTCTAACGGCTGGGGCGTGAGGCCGTCATTATTGTTCGTGCAAAGAGCAGCTCGACCACAGACCAACCGTTTGGGTTCGGGCCTGGCGCTCCAATTCACGAAATTCTACAAGATAGCGAAATGGGAAGCGAGTGTAAGCGTGGGCGTAACCTTGGCGGATCAGTTCGGCATTGAGCATCGTGCCGTCGGCGAGATAGGCGTAGGCTAGAGTGCGGCCGTACTTGTCTTTGTGCCGGCTCGGCGAGTTTACTTCGTCCAACACCAACAGGATGGTTTTGCCTGCGACCATGTTGCGGGTAAATTCCTTAGCGGCTTTGCCGAAACATTCGACGGCTTTTTTCGGATGAACGGTTTCGGGGGTGTCGACGCCGATCAAGCGTACTTTTTCGTTCGGGCTGACGACGATTGTGTCGCCGTCGACGACGCGGACGACTTTTCTAAGCTCGCCAGCCCGCACACCGGCGTCTTCAGATTGCGCTGAAGTGCCAACGATGGATGAATCACTGGCTGGTGAGCCGGCGGCCGGTAGCGCACCGGCTAACAAAACCAACAGAAAGCATAGTTTCAAACTCACATTCATTGATTGGAGCAAGAGCAATGCCCCGGCGAATGATTGTGGCTATGCAGTTCGACGTGGGCCGCAGTGGTTAAATCGCAGAGTTGTCCTGATGCCAATTAGGAAAATGCCTTCTTGGCGGTCTTGGCGAGTTGGTGTGCCCCCACCTCTTTCCTCCCCCGCGTGGAGACTGTGTCGCAATTCACTCGGAGCCCTTCGACACGCTCAGGGCGAACGGATAAGTAGTTGAATTCGCGATCGAGCAATACCGTTCGTGGTGAGGTTCTCGAACCATGAACGGTATTGCGACACAGTCTCGTGCGGGGGAGGATGAAGGAGGGGGATCTCGCGCAAAGACTCTAAGACGCTAAGGTAAGAAATTCGGATGGCGTAAGACCGGTAGGCTGAGCTAGGATTCGATTTTCTTCAGTTCCGCGAGCAGAAATTCGCCGCTTTTGACTTCTTTGCCGTCATTGAAGCGGATGAGATAGGGCTTGCCGGAGGTTCCCGACAGGCTGGCGACCTTGTCGATGAAATCGCGGGCTGATTTGACAAGGGGTTTGTTGGCGTCCCATTTGCCGCGGAGAAATCTGACGGCGGTGGCGGGCGCGTAGGTGG
This sequence comes from uncultured Syntrophobacter sp., assembly GCA_964478485.1. Lineage (GTDB taxonomy): Bacteria > Desulfobacterota > Binatia > UBA9968 > UBA9968 > DP-20. The sequence continues at coordinate 21,731 of CAYZJE010000432.1, forward strand.
AGCCGTTGCGGACGAATTTGGCGTCCTTCAAGTCGCCGAGATGTTTGATCAGCGCCTCGATTTTTTGCTTCTCGGCGGCGGGCAGGCTTTGAGCTTGGAGGATTGACGGGATGACGACAAGCACCAGGAGCAGGACCCTTAATTTAATCACGCTTCTAACCATCACGGCGACGATCATTTCGTAACTTAGACGCCCGATTCCAAAAAATCTTAGGGCCAATTACCGCTCTACTTGGCGCCATTGCGGATCATTTCTAGCACTTGATCAGTGGTCCTGATCCGGGCCAGGCGTGGGAAGACGGTGTTCATGAGCGCGGCCATGGAGTCTTCGTGGGAGTTGCTGCACGCGTCGCGGACGACGATGATGTTGTAGTCGTGGTCGCGGGCTGAGTAGACGGTGGATGCGACCCCGACGTCGACTGCGCCGCCGGAAATAATGATCGTGTCGATGCCGCGCGAGCGTAGCGCGAGATCGAAGTAGGTTTGGTGGAATGTGCTCCAGCGGTATTTGGGAATAATGTAATCCTGCGGCTCGGGCGCAATTTCATCGATGACTTTTTGCTCCCACGATCCTTCCGTGGCGCCATGCACTGTCGGATTGCAGTTGTCATTGGGCCAGGGGCGCAGTCGCATGTCGGTGTCGGTGATTGCCATATAGCGGCTTTCACCGTCGGTCCGGTGGTTGGCCATGGCGTAGTAGATAAGCATGCCGGCTTGCCGCGCGGCGTTCATCAAGCGCACCGCGTTGTCGACTACTGGCTTTAACGCTTTTTGTTTTTCTTCGGGGACACCGTGGAAGTAGACGTTGAGCATGTCGAAGAAGAGCAGGGCGGACTTCTTCGTGGTGATTTGCTGGACGTTCATCGCAAGTTTCCTCCAGTGAAGTTAAATTAACCTGGATTCCCGCCTGCGCGGGAATGACGAGGGAGAGAGGTGATTTCCCACCAATTGCGGTCGAGATCGCTGAGGAGAAACGATTGGCCTTCAACAGTCTCTTTAATTTCTTCGAGCATTGTCAGGCCGAACTCTTCGCGCCGTTCTCTAAATTCGCGATGCGCATCGCTGAGCGCGGCCGGTGATTCGACGGCGACCGTGTAACGTTGTAATGGCGTGAGGAAGTGTTTGTTCTTTGCCGGCACTTCGAGACTTACGACATACCAGGGCGTCGCTGGGTGCTTTACGTCGTGGGGTTTGATCGTCGGCACGTGGGTGATGACCTCGAGACCGAGGCCCTCTTTGTAAAACTTGATCGACGCTTGGAGATGGGTACATTCCATGGTGCCGTGGGTCATCGCCTGCGGAATGTAGCCGCAGTCGGGAAGTTTTTCTTCGCTGAGTGTTTGCTTCCACGGATAGGCGACGTGCTCCGGTAGACCGGCTTTGTGGCGATTCTCGTAGGATTCAATCTCCCAGTAGTTGCCGCCGGGCTCGACGAAAAACATCGAATAAGAACCGGCGCGCTCTTTGCGTTTGACGACCTTTGTCAATTTCAGTGGATCCTTATGCGCGAGCAAATACTGATAGGCGTGGTCCACTTGTCCATTATTCGACACGCGCACGCCGTAATGGTTGCGCTCGGGTTTGTCTTTAACTTCGGCTCCGCCCTCGTGGACGATCAGTTTCCAGCCGGTGTTGGGATGTTTTAGCACCGCTTCATGACCGCGGCGGTCGATCAACTCCAAGGCTAACACCTGAGTTAGCACCGGAAGCGTGTCGTCGAGAAAGCGCACTTCGGTGTGACCGTGGATGAGGCCAGTGGGTGTCAGTACGGAGCTGTCTGCAGTCATGCGGACTCCTTGAGGCTGGAGCGGACGGATACTGGCGGAGTGCAGTGCTTCATCGAGTCGTGAGATTCTATTCGGCGACGATGCGGTTTTTGAGCTGGCCGAGATTTTCCACTTCGGCTTCGACGATGTCGCCGGGTTTGAGCCACCAGGGCGTTTGATCGGGTTTTCTTCCAGCGGCGACGCCGCGCGGCGTGCCGGTGGTCAAAACGTCGCCGGGATTGAGTCCCATTTGCGACCAGTAGGCGATCATGTCGCGGATTTTAAAAATCATGTAGCTCAAGTCCGAGTCCTGGCGGATTTCGCCGTTGACCCGGAGCCAGAGTTTTAAGTTCTGCGGATCGGGAATTTCGTCCGCGGTGACGAGATAGGGACCCATGGGCGCGAAGCCGGGAAAGCTTTTGCCCATCAGATGAATGCCGCCCTGGTTCTCGCCGCGGATCACATCGCGAGCGCTGATGTCATTAAAAGTCGAGTAGCCGGCGACGTAATCGAGGGCTTCTTGAACGCTCACGTTGACGCA
>CAYZJE010000433.1:0-18650 GCA_964478485.1 uncultured Syntrophobacter sp.
TTGAGTAACGTCAAAGGAATCCCGCCGAGCGGGCTATGCGTAGGCGTTCATCGCGCCGGCGCCGTGCACCAGAAGATGGTTGCGAAGCACGGCGACGGTCTCGCGGTCTGGTCGCTTAGACCCGATCTTGATTTTATCGCTTTCAAAAAGGAAGGGCTGGGGGAACAGGGCATTCGCTCCACCAGCGACATGGAATCGATAGGCGCCGGTGAAAAACTGATATACGGCGTGCGCGGGGCGCCGCCCGAGGTGAGAGAAATGGCACGCGAAAAAGGCCTCACGCTGCTGGCCGATGCGACCTGTCCTTTTGTCACGCAGCAGGAAGAGGCGGAGATCGAGCTGCTCAACGCCGGTTGTCATCTGGTGGTACTCAGCAGCCGCGCGCATCACGGCATCCCCAGGCTTCAGGGGATCGCGCGAGCGAAGGGGAAAGAAGTCTTTATCGTCGAGCGTGAAGAAGAAGTCGAATCGATTCGTCTCACTCGTTTCGAGCCCATCGGCGTGATCGTGCAGACCACCTTCTGGCTGGAAACTTACAAAAAAATTATCGCGCGCATACTCGAGCGCTTCGCCAACGTGCAGATTCGCAACACGGCCTGCATCGACTCGCTGCAGCGACTTCCTGAAGTGGAGAAGCTTGCGAAGCAAGTGGACGCGATGATTATTTTCGGCTGGACCGAAGGGATGACGACCCGAATGGTCGAAGTTGCCCGCGCTTTCAATGCGCATGTGCACAAAATTGAAAAGATCGACGATCTCAGGCTCGAGTGGCTGCGGGGAAAAGAGAAAGTCGGTATCATCGGCGCCAACGAAACTCCCGAGTGGATGATCAATGAAGCGATCGAGCGCATTAAAAGCATGGCGGCTTGAACCATGCCTAAAGTGACTTTCATGCCGACGGGTCAATCATTTGAAGTAGCAGCAGGCACGACGATCCTGGTTTCGGCGGTCCAGAACGGCTTGCAGTTGCGCCACGACTGCACCGAAGCGATTTGCGGCACGGACCGGGTGAAGATCCTATCCGGCAAAGAACAGCTGAGCGAAAAAACCGACAACGAGGAACTGACCCTCGAAATGATGAACGCGGCGCCGGACGAGAGGTTGGCTTGCGTCGCGCGGATTGTCGGTGACGTGACAGTCGGAGTGATCGAATAAGCAACTCAAGGAGTATCGATGGCGACACCAGTGGCGATTTTAGCGAAGCCGGACGATCACCGCGGCATTCTCACCATGGCGGAAGCGGTCGATGCGATGATCGATGCGTTTGGTAATTGGGCGAAGGACCCGCTGGTGGCGGAACTTCGGCGGCGCACGCACACGCCGAAGAACGTGCGCATTACGCTACACCAGGGCGCCGCGCCGGCTTACGGCACGACGGGCATAATGACGCACGCTGAGCTTGTACGCATTTTCGGCGACAAACAAAAATATCCGCGCCGCGGCCGTCCGGTCCTGGTGCTTTACGACAGCGACACTGCGGCTTTGAAGCTCATTCTAGTCGGCGAAATGCATCCTAAAGAGCTGCCGGACGCAAACAGCGTGGTGGCGATGCCGACGGCCTGCGCCTCGATGGTCGGGACCGATTTGCTGGCGCGCAAAGACTGCCGGGTCGCGGGCGTTTTCGGCGCTGGAGACCAGGCGAAGATGCATCTCCTGGCGCTCACCTGTATTCGAAAATCGATCGATAAGGTGCGTGTCTTCAGCCCGACCCGTGAGACTCGGGAAAAATTTGCGGTGGAAATGAGCGTGGTTTTGGGCATCGAAGTCATCGCCGCCGAATCCGCCGCCGAGGTTATCGACGGTGCTGACGTGATTGTGTGCGCGACCAATTCGAACGTTCCCGTATTCGACGGTGATTGGCTGGTTCCCGGCCAGCATGTCACCTCGATCGTATCGAGCAATATCGGCTTAAAAAAGAGAGGCCACGTCATTCAAATGCGCCGTGAGATTGACGAACGGACTCTGGAGCGAGCCGATATTCTGATGACCAATGTGTGGGGACAGGAAGAACTGGACAAGACCGCGGTGTTTTGGGAAGCCTCGCTTGATCGTCCAAACATCGCGCGCAAGATCGTCGATGCCGGAGAACTCATCCGCGGTGAAAAAAACGGCCGGACCGACGTTTCGCAAATCACCTATTTCAAAAACTGCGCATTTTGGGGCATCGGCGCCGCGGCCATCGGCGGGCTGATATATGACAAACTTTTACAGCAGCGCAAGGGATTGGCGCTCGACTTCAACCCGCATGAGTTCTACGACGATGAGTGGACGGAGGATTAAGTCGGTTGAACGATGGGGAAGCATGGGTTGCAGCATGAAGATGATCGCAGGAAGGAATGGTAAGTATGCGCGGAATAACTCCGAGACGAGAACAAGGGATGGCCGATCCGGTGTTGGCTGAAATGGTTCATGCCGCGGGAATGGAAACGGCGCGGCATTACACCGCGGCGACGCCGAAGGTTCAGGCCTATCGCGACAGCTGGGTAAAGCTAGCGCCATTGCGCGACGGCCCGGCCAACCCGCAAAGGGTTGCAGTCAGCGATCCAGCGGCGATGACCGAACAGATAAAAGCCAAAGCGCTGGAACTCGGCGCGACCATGGTCGGGATCTGCCGCCTGCAGCCACACATGATCGATCTCGGCGAGGACGTGCCGCACGAGTTTGTCATTGTTGCCTGCGTGGCGGAAGACTACGAGAAGGTCGTGCACGGCGCCAACGCCGTCGAAGAAGAAGCCATGCGCAGCTACGCCAAATGCACGGAAATTGCGACCGAGCTAGGCATTTATGTGCGCAATCTCGGGTACCCCGCGCGGGCGCACCACAACGGCGGCAGCGAGGTTCAGGCCATTCCCATTTTTTACCAGGTCGGTTTCGGCGAGCTTGGCCGCCACGGCAGCTTGATCAACGAAAAGTACGGCTCCAGTTTTCGTCCGGGATTCGTGACCACGGATCTGCCGCTGGTCGAAGATCACCCGTGCGAGTTCGGCGTGCAGGACGTTTGTCTGAACTGCAACGTCTGCCAGTTAAACTGTCCGGGCGATGCGATTCCGCAAGATCATGTCATCACGCACGGCATCAGACGCTGGCTCATCGATCTGGAGAAGTGCTACCCCTACTCGCGCCTGCGCGACGAATACTGCCATCTGTGCGTCGACGTTTGTCCCTACAACGTGAAATCCCATCCCGGGACTTACAAAGCTTTCATGAAGGAACGAAAACAAGTCGGCTACAAGACGCCCAAGTCGTGGTGAGGCAATAATGGAAAAGCTCTACGTCAATGAAATTCGCCCCAACGGCGAGGTCAGCACGGTGGGATTGTTCTACTCGCAGGCGGAAGCCGAAAATATCGTGGCTCAACTGCGCGGCACCCTAGACCGGGCGGATTGCCGCTATGAAATTATCGAAGCAGTGCGGCATGTTTTAACTACAAAGGGTTCTCGACAATCACAGGCTGCAACAAAGGAGTGAATCATGCCTTATATCCGCACGGTTCCGCCGTTGGAAGCCACCGGTAAGCTCAAGGAAATTTACGAATCCGGCGCCGGCCCATCGGCGGCTAAAGGCAAGGTGTCGATGATTCGCCAAGTGCAGAGCCTGAACCCCGAAGTGCTTGCCGCGTGGCGCGCCATCGACGTCGGGATCATGCAGGGCGAATCGCGCATCACGCGGCGTCAGCGCGAGATGATCGCAACTGTCGTTTCGGCGACCAACCATTGCAGCTATTGAATGACGGCGCACGGAGAGGCTCTCCGTACCGAATCGCACGATGATCCCTTGGTCGAAGGCATTAAAAAAGACTACACGCAGTTAGATTTGCCCGCCGCGGAGTGCGCAATGTTGGATTACGCCGTCAAACTCACGGTTGCGCCGTCTTCGGCAAGCGAAGAGGACATCCATAAATTGAGAGAACACGGCTTCGACGATCGGGATATTTTGGATATCGTCTACGTGATCTGCCTTTACAACTTCAACGATCGCTTGGCCGACGCCACGGGGATCTCGGGTCACGATTTTCTTGGTGGCTGATGCCGAGCGTGTTGTGGCGAAATCTTGGCAACTCTAGAGAGAATTCTCAAATAGGCCGTGACTTAACCTAGTTCGATCGTCGCAGCCCTAGCCGGGAGGCGTTGACATGAAAAGTGCGAAACTCTACTCGGTAGCAGCGGCCTTGATCACCTTGACTCTGTTTGCATCGTCCGGCCAGGCCAAAGAGCGCATCAATATAATCTATCCTTCCATCAGCGGTTTAGTTCTTGGTCTTTGGGTTGCGAAGGATGCCGGATTATTCGACGAGCACGGGTTGGACGTAAATCTCATATACATTCAAAGCGCCAGCGCAGTCATGCAAGCGATGCTGGGAGGAGAGGCCCCGATCGTCTTGGCGGGCGGCAGCCCCGTGATTGATTTGGGGTTGGAGGGTGGAGACGCGGTTTTTATCGGCGGGATCGGCATTGTTCCGGCGTTTTATGTCATGACCGTGCTGGAGATTCGCGCGGTGGCAGACTTGAAAGGCAGGCCCGTCGGCGTCACTCGCTTCGGCTCCTCGAGCGATTTCACTATGCGTCAGGTTCTAAAAAAACAGAGGCTGGAAGCGGTGCGGGATGTGCCGATCATTCAGATCGCTGGCGGTATGCAGGGGATGGCTGCGGCCCTGCTCAATCGCGCGATCTTCGCCGCTCCCTTTTCGCCCCCGACTAATATCGAGGTTGAAAAAGGCGGAGGAAAGCTGCTGGTCGACATGGGCAAAGCGGGCATTGCCTTTCCCCATGTGTCCGTCGTCACCACTCGCGCTTACATTAAGAAGAACCGACCTGTGGTCCTGGCCATGCTGCGCGCTTATTCTGAGGGCGTAAAGACCATGGTCAGGGACAAAGCCCGCGCTGTGAACGTACTAAGAAAATACACTCGGTCGAACGATCCCGAGGTGCTCGAAACCACCTACAAATTTGCTGTGGATTATATTGTCCGAATTCCCCGGCCCCCTCGCGATGGGATCGTGGAAATTTTAAAGGAGAGTAAAAACCCCAAAGCCAAGGATGTAAAACCGGAACAATTCATCGATGACAGTCTAGTCCGCGAACTCGAGCAAAGCGGCTTATATCGATGACAATCCCTGAAAGGAGGACTTGAAACGTGCCTTTTATTAAAACCATCGACGAGTCGGAGGCGACGGGTAAGATCAAAGAGGTTTACCAGAAAAGAATGAATCACCATTCCGGTAAAGTCTCAAATATCGCGAAGATTTTTAGCCTGCGGCCTGATCTGCTTGAAGCCCAGCATGTATTTTCCAGGGCGATTCAGTTTGGTGGCTCCAGCCTTGGAGTTAAACGTGAAGAAATGATCTCAGTCCTGGTGGGGTCGCTACTCAAGTGCAGCTATTGAACGGTTGCCCACGGAGAGTTTCTCCGTAAAGAAGTAGATGGAGATTACGACCTCGTAATGGCGATCGCCCGCGATTTTCGCCAGTCGAAGCTGGACGCCAAGGATAAGGCCATGCTCGAGTACGCCGAGAAAATCACCGTCAGTCCAAGCGAAGTGGATGAGCCCGATGTGCAGAAATTAAAAAAAGCTGGCTGGAGTGAGGCCGAGATTCTCGATATCGCCGCGGTTACCAGTTACAGAAACTTTATTACGCGCATGGCGGACGCTTTAGGCGTTCAACTTACGGAAGACTACGCCAAATTGAGGAAGGACTACCTCGACTCACTGATGGTTGGAAAGAAACTACTGTAGCACTAGTCAACCGGACGTGGAAAACTGTGGAAACATCAATATCCCTGGGAGCGGGCCCAAGGTTAGTATGGGGGGCTCAGTGCGGTTGGCTCGGCGCGGTAGAAATCCAGTTCTGGAGTCCGCTTGAACCAACGCCGTGCAAGCTTGAATGTTCCATCGATTAAATGTCGGTCTGAAATAAAGGAGGGGCCATGAGCAAGACACCAGGAAAAATCGATCGGGCGATGTTTAGGCAAGTACACAAAGAGCAGCAAGAAAGAGCGAAGCAAGGCCCGGAAGGTTATACCACGACCACTCGGGCGGTGATCCGGCTCATTGACGGTCAATTGAAGGAAGCCAGGATGGGCGAATATACAATCCAATGCGATGAGGCGAAGTCGCGCAAGGGCGGCGGCAAGGCGCCGTCGCCGCTGCAATACTTCGTCGCCGCGACGGGATTTTGAATGTTCAGCCAGTTGACGCGGTACGCGTCACAGCTGGACATCGAGATCGAAGACGCGGAGATGGATATACGCATGACCTACGATTCCCGCGGCAAGCTTTTGCTCGCAGATGTTTCGCCGGGTTGCAACGATCTTACCTACATTTTCAAAATTCAGAGTCCAGCGCCGTCTGATAAGGTGCAAGAGATGTTGCGATTGATCGAGCAGGGTTGCCACACAATCAACTCATTAAAGAACCCGGTTCCCGTTGCGGGAAAGCTAATTCATAACGGCCAGGAGATCGCCGCGGCGGCTTAGATTTGTTGTTAACCACGCTGATCTCAGCGTGGAACCATTAAATGGAGTTTCCAGAGGAAATTGGGCTGGGCATGGAGGTGTTTGTATGAGTGGAGTTGCGACTTGCAAACAAATTTTGCTGAGCTTGACCTTGCTGCTCTGCGTTCCCGCCGTGGTTGCGGCGCAAAAGTTGATGGTCGGCTATTCCGGGGTGACCGCGATACAGACCCCTGTCTGGGTCATGAAGGACGCTGGCTTTTTCAAGCAGGAAGGGCTCGATGCCAATCTCATTTATATCGCCTCTTCGTCGACTATGGCGCAAGCGATGCTGGCCGGCGACGTCGCCCTCTCCACCACTAACAGCCAGGCCATCGTAGACACTGGCCTTCAAGGGGGCGATCTCGTCGCGGTGGGGGCATTCGTCAATTTCGTAGCCCTTTATGTTATCGCGGCGCCGGAGATCAAGAGCGTTGCGGATTTAAGGGGCAAGCCCGTAGGAGTGTCTCGCTTCGGCGCCACCACTGACTTTGCGATGCAGATGTTTCTAAAAAAATTCGGCCTCGAGCCGATCCGGGATGTGCCGATCCTCCAGATCGGCGGACTGCCAGAATTGGCCGCGGCGCTCTCGAAAAAATCTATCTACGCCGCCGCCATGTCCTATCCCATGGGGCTGGTGGCGCAGCAAGCCGGGATGAAGATGCTGGCGAATTTAGCCAAGGAAGAAATTCCCTTTGTCCATCAGGGCCTGACGACAACGGGTAAATTCCTGCGCGAGCGCAGGGCTCATGCCAAGGCGTTCGTGCGCGCTTACGGAAGAGCGGTTCATTTCATGCATACCCGCAAAGAGGAGTCGAAGGCTATCGTTTCGCGCTACACCAAGGTCACCGATCCGACCATGCTCGAGGGCACCATGCAATACGTCTACGACTTCGTCGAAAAGATCCCGCTGGTCAAACGCGAGGCCTTTCAAGTGACCATGGATGAGAGCGGCAGGAAAAATCCCAAAGCCAAACTAGCGAAGGCTGAACAGTTCTATGACAACAGCTTGGTACAGGAATTAATCAAGGAAGGTTTTTTCGCCGCCTTGTGGGGACGATGACGACTTTGGCGCTTAGACAAACGATTGCTATTCCGCTCGGCCGGATTATTAGCGGTGAAACTGCGATCGAGATGCAACCCTTCCGGAACGAAGGCAAAGCAGTTGTGCCTTGAAGATGCCAGCGGGGCGAGTTGCTATGAGATTAGTAGCGATAAGGTCAAACATCGTGCCGAACGCCGAGCACGAGATGAAACATTCGCGCCGGTGCCTTCGTTCCTCCAGAGTTACACCTCGATCGACTGATTGTCGTCAGGTTTCCTCGTAGCATGAATTATCCGAGCTAGGGAGTTCGATTCGAACGATTTGAAGTAATCCATCGCACAGGAAGTGACTATGAAATTTTCTCTATTCATGATGCCGCTGCACTATCCGAATGAGAATCCGTCGTTGGCATTTGACCGCGACATTTCCTTGATTCATCTCGCCGACGAGCTTGGCTATGACGAGTGCTTCATCGGCGAGCATCACTCGGGCGGCTGGGAGACGATGCCCGCGCCGGAGATGGCGCTTGCCAAGGCCTCCGCCCAGGCGCACCGCATTCGGCTCGGCACTTCGGTGATCAGCGTGCCGTTTCATCATCCCTTTTATGTTGCCGAGCGGATGGCTTTTCTCGATCACTTGACCCGCGGCCGGGCGATCCTCGGCGTCGGTCCTTGTGCCTTGGTAACGGATAAGATGCTGTTCAATCTGCCCAACGAAAAGCTCTATCCGATGATGGCCGAGTCGGTGGACATCATCGTCCGTTTGCTGGAGTCGACGGAACCGATCGACTACGACGGCCAGTTTTGGCAATTCAAACAAATGCGCTTGCAGCTGCGCTCGTACCAACAGCCGCGCATGCCGATGGCGATCGCGTCGTCGGGAAATCCGATCAGCCTCGAACTGGCCGGCAAGTACGGCATGCTCTTTTTATCGCCAGCGGGGAAAAATATCAGAAACAACCAGACCAAAGCCGAGCAGTGGCGCAAAGTCGAAGCGATCGCGGCCAAACATGGCACGGCGACTTCACGCGACAACTGGCGCATCGCCACCTGTGTCTACTTGGCCGAGAGCAGGGAAGAAGCGTGGAAGGATGTTGAGGCGAGCGTCGCGCGGGATATGCAGTACTTCGCGGCGATCGGCTTAAAGGCGCCCTATGAGTCTTATCCCGGCCAGCCGCTGAACGAAATCACGGCGCGCTCCGGCGCCGACCGGCGGGACTGGATCATCGGCACGCCCGACGACGCCATCGCGCATATCGAGCGCATGCAGGCCGAGACCGGCGGCTTCGGCGGGTTGTTGCTCAGCACCCATGAGTGGGCCGGCACGGAAAAGCTCCGGCGCTCTTACGATTTGTTTGCGCGCTACGTCATGCCGCATTTTCGCGGTCACACCACTGGCTATCAGGACGAATGGCGGCGCATTCAGCAGGCCAACGCCAACGGCGGACTTAAGCTCGAAGATCTCGGGACACGCAGCAATCTGGCGATGAAGTGAAAATGCCGCGCGTCGTGGATCCGAGACTCTACCTCGGAGCCCTTCGACACGCTCAGGGCGAACGGATATGGATGTAAATTCACGGTACCGCAGCCAAGGATCATAGTGGCGAGGCAAGTGATGGCGGACAATTGGGAACAAGCAATCGGTACGCGCGTGCGCGCCACCATGGCGTCGCCGGAGCTCGAGCGCTACTTCGCGGTCAAGATGACGCCGGCCCGCGCGCGGATCGCGCTCCTGCAATTGAGTCTCTTCGTCAGCTGCCGGCGCGACTGCTGGGCCAATCTGATCGCCAACTGCGACGCCGCAACCATGCGCCAACGCTTGATGGAGCATGAATACGACGAAGTCGTGCAAGATGAGTTCAGCTCCAAGGGGCATTACGACTTACTGATTCGTCAGGGCGCGCTGATTGGTTTAAGCGCCGACGATTTCGCCAAAGTGAAACCGCTCAGCACCAGCATGGCGACGTTTTACGGCTGGAAGTGGATCGCCAGGGAAGGTGTGTGGCAAGACGGGCTGATCGCAATGATGGCGACCGAGTGGGTCAACGACGACCGGCGGTTGATGGATCAAGGCGGTGGCTTGTCGCGGCGTGACGGATTACGTTGGATGCGCGACTTCGGTTACAAGTGGGAAGAGATGCCGAACTTTGCCGCCCACGCGGTGGCGGATGAAAAACATAGTGATCTGTTTGTGCCGCTGCTGGACAAGTTTATTTCAGATCGCGAGAGCGCGCTCAAAGCGGCGGACGATGCGCTGGAGTTGTTCAAGCTCTATCACTTGGGCGTGGCGCAGGAGATGGAGAGGTTAGATTAACATTGATTAACCGCACCCTTCGACAAGGCTCAGGGCGATCGGGGCGCAATGGGCGCAAAAACGATTTCGGAAATGTATGGGGCGGGTTTAAAACCCGCCCGCTTTGCTCGCACCATTGAATAGTTCATCTTTTCTCCGTGTTCCACTCGCTGTTCCTTACTGGAATCGCGAAACCTATCAACGCATTCTGCACTGCCTACTATCGGGCCGCGTTATCGACGGGCCGCAGATCGGAACGCTGAGATCGCAAATCGTTGAGACCGTCGGTGTCGCCGATGCGCTGCTTTGCGGCTCCGGCAGTTTGGCGCTTGAGCTCGCGCTCAGTGCTTGCGACGTGCGCCGCGGCAATGAGGTTGTGCTGCCGACGTTTTGCTGCACGGCTGTGGTGCCGCCCATTCTGGCCGTTGGCGCGACGCCGGTGCTCGCCGATGTCGGCGACGAGCTCAATCTCACCGCCGAAACAGTTGAAGCCGCGCTGACGCAAAAAACCAAAGCGGTCATCGTGCCGCATCTGTTTGGCAATCCCGCCGAGATCGACCGTATCGTTGAGCTTGTTCGCGGCAGAAATATTCGCGTCATCGATGACGCGGCGCAGGCGCTGGGCGCAATATTCAACGGCCAACCGGTCGGCAGTTTCGGCGATGCTGGCATTTTGAGCTTTGGCGCCGAGAAAGTCTGTTTCGGACTCGGCGGGGGCGTAGCGGTGTCGCGCGACAAGCACATGGCCGCCAAATTCTCTCAGGCCAATCTGTCGCGGGCTGCCGTGGCTCCGGCGATCGAAAGTCTTCTCACGACTATCACGTGGCGCTGCTTACGCCGCTGGACACGACCGTTTCGCTCTATGCTGTCGCCGGAGTCCGCGGCCCCCGATGCCGCGCCAATTCCCTATCGCCGAGAATCGATGAGCAATCTCGCCGCGGCGGTGGCCTCGAGCCTGATGCAGACCCTCTGTGAAAACATCTCGGCGCGCCGGGCGCGGGTCGAGGCCTATCGCGAGTCGTTGGGAAATTGTCCAAGAATTGAGTTGATTGCCCATCGAATGGGCTCAGCCTGCTTGACCCAGGTGATTCGAGTGTTGCCTGATCATCGCGATGATGATGCAGCATCGGCTGTGATCGCGGCGCTCCGCGCGGCGGGTTACGAAGTCAAAGGTAGCTATCTGCCGATTCATCTATTGTCGTCATTCCATCAGTGCGTGTGGGATCGTCTGCCGTACGCGGAGCGCGTGTGGAGTGATTTGGTCGAGCTGCCTTGCGAGCCAAGCGTGAGTTTGATCGATATCGAACGGATCGCCGAGCTGGTCAAAAGCGTGATGCGGCGATGAGCCGCGGTTCGGAGGCCAAATTCTAATTCTTGTTATCGACCTAAATGGTGAAATTGTGCTAACCATGAACGCACCGGCGTTCACCGTCTGAACCAGTTACGCCCCAAAGTTGCACACATAATGGCTCGCACGACAAAGTTCCGGTCGCTATTTGATCGAAAACTGACTTCGCTTCGCGTGTTCTGCATCGGCATGATCGCCGCCTGTGGCACTGGCTCGCTTGAGAAACCGATGGAGCATCGGCCGCATCTGTCCGCGCCATCCGATGGGTTCACCAACTTCGAGACTGAGCCGGTTCGGCCCTTGGCGCTGTCGGATGACGGCCGCTATCTTTACGCGCTCAACACCGCCGACGATCGTTTGGAGATATTCGAAGCCCGCGGCGAAAGCTTGCATTCGGTCGGCGAGACGACGGTGGGCTTGCGTCCGGTGGCGATCGCGCTCAGCGGCGGCGAAGCTTGGGTGGTCAATCATCTTTCCGACTCGGTGAGCGTCGTCGACATCCGCGATCCGACGCGGCCGCGGGTCCTGCGCACTTTGCAGGTCGGAGATGAGCCGAGGGGGATTGCCGTTGGCGGACCGAAGCGTGATCGGATCTTCATCGCGACGGCGCGGCGCGATGAAACCTTAACTCCGGGCATCGGCCGCGCGCAAATCTGGGTATTCAACTCTAATGACGTTCATGATCCCAAGGCCACGGCAAAAATCATCACCCTCTTTGGTTCCAAGCCGCGCGCGCTAGCAGCATCCGCCGACGGCAGATTTGTCTATGCGGCGAGCTTTCTGTCCGGCAATGGCACGACCACGGTTTCAGGTGAAGATGCGCTGCGCCTCGGCACGGCGAAGCACTTGCAGTTCGAGAAATTTGTTTATTCGGGCGTGCCCAAGCAGGGCGCGATCGTGCGCCGCGGCGAACGCGGTTGGCGCGATTTTGACGATCGCGACTGGTCGGCCGCCGTGCCTTTCGAATTGCCGGACTCTGACGTGTTTGTGCTCGATGCCGCGGCGGATGAGCCAAGAGTGATCGAGACCGTTCCTGGAGTTGGTACGGTAATCTTCAACTTGGCGGTACAGCCGGGCAGCGGCGAGATCTGGGCAACCAACACCGAAGCGAAAAACCTCCTGACGTTTGAACCGCGCCTGCAGGGCAAGTTCGCCGACAACCGCGTGAGCCGCATTCTCCTTGGCGAATCTCAGACGAATCGCGTTCGTCCGGTCGACCTGAATCGCCATGTTGATCGAACTGTTCCTGTCGTCGCGGAGGCAGAGCGCGAACTCAGCTTGGCACAGCCGTTGGACATCGTGTTTTCTCCCGACGGCAGGCAAGCCTACGTTGCGGCGTTCGGCTCACGCATGGTTGGCGTGCTCGACGGCGCAGGCAACGTCATCGACCGGATCAAAGTCGGATTCGGCCCCGGCGGCTTGGCGCTCGACGCCAAACGACAGCGGCTTTACGTGTTGAATCATCTCGACGCGACGATTTCCGTGGTCGAGCTCGGCCAGGGCGCATCGGTGGCGACGATTCCGTTGCGCCACGATCCGACGCCGCCGGCGGTGCGCGCCGGCCGACGGTTTTTTTACGATGCCGCGTTGACCTCTCGTAACGGCGATCTTTCCTGCGCCACCTGTCATGTGTTTGGCGATATGGATGGTTTGGCGTGGGACTTGGGCGATCCGGCGGGAGCGCAGATCGATTATCCGGTAAAGCTTAAGAGCGTCGGGCTTGGCGAACCGCGCCAGGCGCTTCACCCACTCAAGGGGCCGATGGTGACCCAAAGTTTGCGCGGCTTGGCCAACACGGCGCCATTTCACTGGCGCGGCGATCGCTTCGGCGTGCCCTATGAGCCGGGCGGAGAGATTGCGAGTTTCAAAGATTTCAATCCTGCCTTCGTCAATCTTATGGGTCGCTCCAGCGAAATTCCTGAGAGCGACATGGAAGTGTTCGCCCGCTTCGTATTTACGATCCGTTATCCACCCAATCCAATCCAACGGCTCGACCGCGGCATGGACGCCGAGCAAAAAGCTGGTTTCGATTTTTTCACCGGCCCGTTCTTTTCCGATGCCGGCGAGCAGAATTGCGCTAGTTGCCATAAGCTACCGCTCGGCACCAATCGGTTAGTGAACTTCGAAGGCGTCCAAATCGGCCGCGATATGAAAACTCCGCAGCTACGCAACCTCTATGACAAGATCGGCCGCTTCAACGCCGGCGGGCCGCAAGTTTCCGGATTCGGTTTTCTCCATGACGGTACGGTGGAGAGTGTCGTGAGCTTTCTCCGCTTCGAAGTTTTTTTCTTTCCCGGCAAGACCGAAGCGGAAAAGGACGTGATTCGGCGTCAACTGCATCACTACATCATGGCATTCGACACGGGCATAGCGCCGCTCGTCGGCCGGCAGCTCACGGTGAGCGGTGAGTTGTCCGGCGGCGACCGGCAAATGCTCGATTTGATGACCACGCGCGCCGCGGCCGGCGATTGCGATCTAATCGCCCGAGTTTGGGAAGGCAAAGTCCAACGCGGTTGGTTGTTGCGCAACCGAGTGTTTTACAGCGACCGCGGCGCGGATCTGCCGCTGGTGCTGGGCGATTTACTCGATCGCTATCGCCGTTTCGCAGAACCGGTGACGTTCACTTGCGTGCCGCCGGGTGATGGCCGGCGCAGCGCGCTCGATCGTGATCTGGACGGTTACCTAGACGGTGACTAAATCCTCGCCGACACCGATCTGGCCGATTCGAAGAGCGTACCGGGAGAGCTTTTACCGATAAAATGAAAAATCCGCATCCGGAGAAAAAGCTTCTCCCGCAAAGACGCAAAGGCGCTAAGGTTCGGCAAATAAGAAGTCCGTTTCATTTGATCTGCCGGTTTTTAACGCTGCTGTTAATACCGGCGTGCGCTGGTTTACCCGTGCGCGGACGGATCGGCGGGCAGGCCATCGACACGCGAGTCGACGCGGAAGTGGCGCGCTACTATCTGGCTAGCTATCTTGCCGGTCAACGGAACAATCCTCTGCTCGACGGAAGGATTACCGATGCTTACAAAAACACGCGGAACGACTTGCCGGATCGCGCTGAGTTGAAACGTTTGAGCGAAGAATTCTCTGTTGATTTCGCCGCAGCGTATCTGGCCGACCGGATCGCCGGTGTGGCGAAAAATCGCCATTTTCGAGATCTGTTTGAAGAGAGTCGTCGGGCCTTCATTCAAAAACGTTTGCAACTGCCAAGCACCACCGATTACGACGTAATGTTCATTCCGACTTATCTCTACAAACGCTTGCCGATCACCGGCGGGGATTTCGCCGTGCCGAAAAAGGCTCTGCAACGAATCGGCCTGCCGTTTCATTTCGTCGAGACCGTCGAGGATGGCGCAGTTGAGACCAATGCGGAAATTGTCGCCGCGGCGATCGGCGCGCGAGCGCAGAGCGGCCGGCGCCTGATTGTCGTCAGCGCCAGTAAGTCTGGACCGGAGGTCGCGTTGGCATTGACCCGGTTGGAGAGCGCGGCGACGCGCCACGTGTTTGCCTGGATCAACACCGTCGGCGCTCTCCAAGGCACGCCGCTCACGGACGAGCAGCTTTTGCCGGAGGTGGAAGATCTTGTCGGCCCGGTCAATGTCGCCGGTATGCAAAGTCTGATGACTGAACCAAGCCGGCGACGCTTTCAGAGCTTTCGCGTGCCGGATCACATTCTGGTGGTGAACTATTTTGGCATCCCGCTCTCCGGTAGCGTGTCGTCCTGGGCGCGTCCGGGCTTCGTGCCGCTGAGCAAGCATGGGCCCAATGACGGAATTTTACTTTTGTCCGATATGATCTTCCCTGGTGGCATTACGGTCGCTGAATTGGGGCTCGATCATTTCTTGCTGGATCAAAATCTCGATGCGGCAACCGTCGGATTAGTGACCGCCGTGATCGGCTGGACGGGGGATTCGACGACCAGGGTGCGGTAAGTTTCCGATAAGTAAACGCGCCGCGGTTGAGAAGAAATTTAACCACAAAGGGCCTAGCGCGGCAAAGCCGCAACCAATGGGAAGAAGAGAATTAGCCGCAAAGAGCGCAAAGGGCGCAAAAAAATTCCAATAGGAATTTCGATTGTAGGGGCGTATCACGATACGCCCTGGGGTGGCGGCGCGGCAATCGCGTGATTGCGAAGTTTGCGCAGGCGACGCAAATCTCATGGATAGTAGTACAAAGTTCACATAGAAAGTAGGTTCGGATTCGGAAGATTGGCCGCGCCCTTCGACGGTGCTCAGGGCGATCGGGACGCACAGGGCGCAAAGAAAGATTTCCGAAACGTAGGGGCGGGTTTCAAACCCGCCCTCTTGGGTTTCCATGTCTGTATCGTACAGAAAATCAGCGTGAGACGATGAACGACATCCACTTTGTCGATACCACCGTGCGCGATGGCTCTCTTAGCTTGTGGGCGTTGGGGATGAGAACCGGCGCGATGCTGGCGATTGCCGAGCAAATGGACCAGTGCGGCTTTGAGTCCATGGAGTTTTTCGGCTTTGCCGGCTACATCAAGTACGTCAAGGAGCACAAGGAAAATCCCTGGGACTGGATGGGGCAGGGCGCCAAAAAGATTCGCCGCACCCGTCTGCGTTATCACGGCGGTCTGGCTTCGGGTTTCGAAAAAATTCCGCGCTCGGTGCGCCTGTTGATGATCGAGCGCGTGATCGCCCACGGCATCACGCTGACCCGTTCCTCCGATCCGTGGAACGATTACGATGCCGCCGCCGTCGAGATCGCCGCGTTACAGAAGCTTGGCATGGAGGTGATCGTCAACGTCATCTTTTCAGTCTCGCCGCGCCACACCGACGAGTACTTCGCGATTCGGGCGCGCCACGCGGCGGCGATCAAGCCTTACCGGATCTGTTTCAAAGACGTCGGTGGTTTGCTCACGCCGGACCGGACCCGCGCGCTCATCCCTTTGATCAAGCAGAACATCGGCGACATTCCGCTGGAGTTCCACGCCCACTGCAACAACGGCATGGCGCCGTTTAACTATTTAGAAGCGATCAAGCTCGGCGTCGATACGGTGCACACGGCGATTCCGCCGCTAGCAAACGGTTCCGGTCAGCCTTCGATATTCAACGTCGCGCGCAACGCCGCAGCGCTGGGCTACAAACCGCTGGTCGATTTGGCGGCGGTCAAGCCGGTGGAAGATCATTTTCGATTCATCGGCAAACTGGAAGGTCATCCGGTCGGCGCCCAGCGCGAGTACGATCACGCGCAGTATCTGCACCAAGTGCCCGGCGGGATGATTTCCAATTTGCGTTTTCAATTGCGCGCCCTGGGGATGGAAAACAAATTGCCCGAGACATTGGAAGAGTGCGGCCGGGTGCGCGCCGAGTTCGGCTACCCGATCATGGTGACGCCGCTGGCGCAATTCGTCGGCAGCCAGGCGGCGATCAACGTGATCACCGGCGAGCGCTACAAGGAAGTGACGGATCAAGCGATCCAATACGCGCTTGGCCAATGGGGCAAGGAAGCGCCGGCGGTGATGGATTCAAACGTGAAAGACAAGATTCTTAGTCGCCCGCGGGCGCGGGATTGGGCGAATTGGTCGCCGCCGGATTTAACGCTGCAAGAAGTGCGCAAAAAATTCGCCCAGGGCGTATCCGACGAAGAGCTGGTGCTGCGCGTCATCGCCGGCGATCCCGCTGTCGACGGGATGCTCGCCGCGGGCGCGCCGAAGGAGTATTTAAGCGCGACTCAACCGCTTTTACGGCTGATCGGTGAGTTGAGCAGGCGCAAAGACTGCCGCCAGGTGTTCATTGAAAAGAAGGGATTGATGCTACGGTTGGGAAAAAGTTAAAGCCAAGACGGATGACTGGTGTGCTGACGGTTTTGCAGCGATCTTGACGGGCTGGACAAGCTAAAGTAACTTGTACACATGGAACAATTTCTCACAGCCTCTGAGGCACGCCAAAAATGGTTACGGCTCCTCGACGATGTCAAAGCAGGGGAACGAGTCATTATCACTCGACGTGGCAAGCCGGCTGCGGTTGTCATTGACTTTGAACGTCATCAATTGCTGACGGAGCTGGCGCGTTTGTGGCAGGACCCTGAGTCGCTTAAACATATTCAAACCGCGCATGAGGAGATGCGACTTGGAAAGGGCATCCGCGTTAAGGGCCCGCTAACAATCAAGAACATCCTGAAAGTCGCGCGAGAGAAGGGCGTTTTTAAGGCCGGTGGCTGAGCCGATTTTCATGCCGGCGTTTCTTAGGCATCTCAGAGACGTCGAAAGCAGCGCCACGAAATTGGAGCAGCAACTGTTAGAGCAGACTCTGGCAAGTATCGTGGCCGATCCTTACCTGCCCGAACGTTTTCCTACATTCTACAATCCCAATTCGCCAACTTTCTTTTTGCGATCCGGTCCTTTCATGATCGAGTTTGCCATTGATCAAAACGACGACAGAGTTACGTTTGTCAGTTTGTTTCGCCGGACTCGTCCGTAAACATTCAATGAAGCAGCCACGCTGAGCGTGAAATAGCGCCGGATAAGTTTGACGTCATCGGTGCTGTCGTTGTAGGTGAGGCGCAAAACTGAATCAATCAGAACCGACGTCGACTCTCGTTGGGGGGCATTATGGTCTACGAGATGCGTTTTCAGACTGTCGATCCAGCGAAGCGAACTGAGTACGTCAAGATTTACCGCGAAGCGGTGCAGGGTTGTAAGTCGGCGGGTTCGAGCGGTGGTCAGATTCTTTGCAGCGACGACGATCCATCGGCGGTGATCGTGATTCTTTTGTGGGAGAGCAAGGAGCATCTGGCGCGCTGGCGCGCTACGGAGTCTTATAAATCATTTCGCGCCGCGGTTGAAGGCTTGCAGACAAAGAAGAGTCACGGCGGATTTTACGTCGCGGAGACCATTTGACGGCTGGCGTGTTTCTCCTGATCGTTGTGACTTGCCGGCGCCACGAAACTACCGTTGACCTGCGATTTGAATTTCGGTTACTCCCCAGCTACTCTTCGGCTCGGTAATTTAGCACGGGAGTTAATAATGAAATTGAGACAATCGGTATGGTTTATCGTCTTCGCGCTCGCTGTGAGCGTTTTTGGCGCGGCGGACGAACTGGGCAGCCAGCCAAACGCGTCGCTAGCCATCGACAATGATGACATCGGCGGCGTGGTCACCAGCTTGAACGGACCTGAAGCGGGCGTGTGGGTGATCGCGGAAAGCACCGACCTGCCGACCCGATTCGCCAGAATGGTCGTTACCGACGATCACGGGCGCTTTGTATTGCCGGATTTGCCCAAGGCCAATTACCGCATTTGGGTGCGCGGCTACGGCTTGGTCGATTCGCCGAAAGTGAAGGCGGCGCCAGGCAAGATTCTTAATTTGAAAGCGGTGGTGGCGCCGAACGAGGCCGCCGCGGCAGAATACTATCCGGCCATCTATTGGTATTCCATGCTCAAGATTCCGGAGGCGAACGAGTTCGGCGGCAAGGGCGAGATTCCGGCCAATATAACTCAGAGCGACTGG
>CAYZJE010000434.1:0-3488 GCA_964478485.1 uncultured Syntrophobacter sp.
TTTTACCGCTTGGGCAATACCGTCGTTAATAATCCGGCTCATGTCGGCGCTCTCTTGCGCTGAGAAACGATCGACGCCGGGATGAGGCGAGGAGAGAATTTGCATGTCGACTCGGTGTTCCCTGATCCGATCCACCCGCACGTCAATGTCGAAGAAGTCGGGGATGATCGGGCCGGCCTTGGCGCCCATGCTCAAGATCCACTTCTGTCCCTTGGCGTCGGTTTCGATGCGGACGTCGCCGGTGGAGGCTTCGAGCTTGCGCAAATAGTCTTCGGGGTAAATGTGCGCGTGAAAATCGATGTTCATCTTTCGGACTCCTTAACTCGTTCCAATCGTTTAAAATGTTCCAGCCGTTCAAACTGTTTTTGGCCCCCGAGTTCACACTGTGTACGATCGCACATCCGTTTCATACCGGCTCTTTCGAAGGCGTTTAGGATTCCTTTTATAACCCTTGCGCTTTACGCCCTAAATCCGCCTCTTCCACGGCTTGAACTTCTTGAACGTTTTGAACGATTTGAACCGCGGCATTGCCGCGTTAAAGCCCCAATATTCGTTCGGCGTTGCCGTGAAATATTTTTTCCATTAGTTCGTCCGAGTAGCCGAGATCGTTCCATTCTTTAAATATGCGCTCGTAGGGGATGCTCGGATAATCGCTGCCGAACATGATCTTGTCTTTTAACCGTCCTTTGATGTCGCGCTTGATCGCGTCGGGAAAATATTTCGGCGCCCACCCAGACATTTCCCACGACACGTTGCCCTTGTGCAACGCCACGGCGATCATTTCGTCGGTCCACGGCCAGCCGGGATGGGCGGCGACGATATTCAAGTTTGGAAAATCGGCGGCTAGTCGATCGACAGCCGCCGGATGAGCGTGTCGAAGCACGGCGCCCAAGCCGCCCGGCATGCCCGCGCCCATGCCGGTGGTGCCGACATCGATCATGACCGGAACTTTTAGTTCGTTGACAGTCTCCCACAGCGGGTAAAGCTTACGGTCGTCGACCGAGTAATGGCCCATGATCGGATGGAAGTGAAAGCCGAAAAGTTTGTATTCTCCGATCGCTTTTTTGGCGTCTTCGATGGCGCGCTCACCTTTCAAGGGATCGACCGCGCCCCAAGCTTGGCGAACCACGATAGGGTTTCGATCGCGCATTTGCGCGACGTATTCATTGGTGCAGGGCGGCGAACCGGCGACCGATTCAATGTCGAAGGCGACCAGCATCGCTTCTATTCCAGCATGCTTGAATTCGTCGATGACCTCAGTTTCGCTCTTCCCCGTCCACGCGCGGTTCCAATACTTCGCCAGCGCTTCCACATATGGCCCTTGCGATTTGATCCAGGGTTCGGTGTTGGGATAGCAGTGCAGGTCGATGATTCTCATGAAATTTAGATTTTCACTCTAAGTACTCGTCTGGTCGACAGGCTTCATGTTCAATTCCGTTTTCAACTGCCACTTCGCTGGCGGAATTAATTTGTGACTTTTCAGATTGATTTCTCACCTTCCATACTTTGCAGCTCTTTCTCTGACGAGAAATCCGATCTTTCGTTTCTTCGGCTCCGGTGGAGTCATAAGTTGGCGAATCGCGTCAAAAACTATCTTGAATTGGGCGTCGTATTTTCTTTCTAGCGCCTCAAGTTTTCTGGCCAGATCTTTATGGGTGGCCAGTATCTCTCGGAGGCGAACAAAAGCCCTCATGATCTCGATATTAACCCTCACCGCTCGTTTGCTTTTCAGGACGGTGGAAAGCATGGCGACGCCTTGCTCGGTAAAGGCATAAGGCAAGTATTTAGAATGCTCTCCCCGTTTTAAGGTGCCAAAATGGCTCCTTAAAGAATAATATTCCTGTTTGGAGAGCTCAAACATGAAGTCTTCCGGAAACCGATCGATATTTCTCCTCACCTGCCTTTTTATTTGTTTCACTTCGACTTCGTAGAGGTCTGCCAGAACGGAATCCAGTATGACTCTTTCTCCGCGGATGAGCAGGATCGACCGCTCCAACTGTTCACTCGAAATAAAAGGTAACCCGTCGGCCATAGATTGCTGCGATTCTAATTGATACCGGCGGTAGAAGGCAACAGCAGTGGTTAGGATGAAGACGGAAGGAAGAGCTGGACTAGCAACAGATCACGACAAGAATCAGATTTTGCCTTCTTCTCTCAGTTTCAACGTAATTCTTTCCGTCAAATCTTTTTTCGACACCTTGCCGAACGGCGACAAGGGGAAGTCGTCGAGTATCTCGAGCCGCTCGGGCAGTTTGTGTTTGGCGATTTCTTCCTTCATCAAATATGCGACTAGTTCGGCTAAAGTCAAAGTGTTCTTCAGGCGTAGGATCACGTAGGCGCACATGCGTTCGCCGAGCACCGGATCGGGCATCGGCACGCAGGCGACGTTTTGCACGGCTGGATGAGTGAGAATGAGATTTTCAATTTCTTCGGCGCTGATTTTCTCGCCGCCGCGATTGATCAAATCCTTTTTTCGGCCTTCGACCATGTAGTTGCCGGACGGATGGCGGCGCATGAGATCGCCGGAGCGGTAAAAACCGTCGGAGGTAAATGCCCTGGCGTTGTATTCGGGCACGCCGAAGTAACCGCGCAGCGTGTACGGCCCGCGGGCGAGAAGCTCGCCGACCTCGCCCGGCGCGACTTCGTTATCGTCGTCATCGACCAATCGCACTTCGTCGTCGGGGCTCACCGGCCTGCCAACGGTCTCCATACGCACGTCTTCGGGATCGTCCGGACGGACAAACATCAACATTCCTTCGGCCATGCCGAAATTTTCCTGAACAAAGACGCTCGGGATCATCTCTTTGGTGCGCCGGCGCACTTCCGGCTGCAGCCGCTGGCCGCCGCTCTGGATGACCGCCATGGAGGAAAGATCGTATTTCGTATTCGACGGATCATTGATCAAACGAATCAGCAGCGCGGGCACGACGGCCATATGACTCACGCGGTGGCGTTCGATCAACGCGAAAATATCTTCACTGCGGGTCGAGTTGGCGAGCACAACCTTGGCGCCGTGCAAGAAATATCCTTGGATGCCGGGGCAGGCGAGGGGCAGATTGTGTGCCAGCGGCAACACGCTGAGCATCACCCTCTCTGGACCTACTCCGGTCACCACAGCGGCCATTTTGGAATTGTAAACATAATCGTTGTGCGAGCGGGGAATTAACTTGGGAATACCGGTAGTGCCGCCGGAAAGCTGGAAGAGCGCGGGGTCTTCGGGATCGATGGTAATTTTCCGCAACTCGTCAGGCGAGCGCTTGCTTGGCCGCTCAATCAGTTCGGTCAATGACAAGTAACCCTGTGGAGCTTCGCCTAAAATAATTCCTAGGCGTAAAGTTTTGCTCTGTGGGCGAATGCGCCGCAGGAGTTCGCGGTAGTCGAAGTCTTTGGTGCGGTCCGGCGTGGCGCAGGCGACGGCGCCGGACAGCTCGATGAACTGGCTGATTTCCCGGAAACGATGGCTCGGCAGGGCCATGATCGGGATGGCG
>CAYZJE010000435.1:0-7883 GCA_964478485.1 uncultured Syntrophobacter sp.
GACGTCACCCAGGCGCAGCCGCCGATCGGCGTCACGACTTTCAGCAAACTTCGCGACAACAAGCCTGGAGTCGCCGATGCCAGGGCAGCCTATGATGTGAAGCCAGCCTTTGGCGTGGCCTACCCCACTGTGTTGATCATCGCTGACCGGGCGCCGCACCCGAACGCGGCCAAGTTGCTGATTCGATACATGATGGAAGAAGGTTACGAGCCGTGGAACGAGCCGGGTGATTATGCTGCGCGCAGCGATTTCGTCAAAAGGCAAGTTGCTGAGTTCAATATTCCACCGTTTGACGATTTGAAGCTTTGGAAGCTTGATCCGATTCATGTTTACGATACGCGTTTCTCATTCGTCGAGCTCTTCCTCGGGCTCCGCTAAGTCAGTGATTCGTTGCATGGCGGCGTGAAACGTGGGTCTCGCCGCCATGCGCGCGATGGTTTCTAATACCCTGTGTAAAAGCCATGGGACGGGACGATTGATGCGATTCAAGGCGATGCTCTTTGACGCGGGCGATGTGATCTATCATCGGCCGCGCCGCGGGCTTCTGCTATCACCATTCTTGGCCAGACTCGGACTGTCCGAAATCGTCCCGGATCCCGGGCAATTAGCGGAATTGAAACGGCAGGCCCACGCTGGGATTATCACCAAGGAAAAATACCAAGACGACTTGTTGCGGGCTTACGGCGTTTCAGCGACGGCGGCGCGGCTCGAAGGTCGACATATCTTGGACGCCGAGCAAGCCGATATCGATTTCTTCGACGGCGTGCCAGAGACTCTACGGCGTTTGAAAGACGCTGGCATGAGGCTCGGCGTGGTGACCAACACCTTCAATACTACCGCTGAAAAGCTTCGGTGGTTTCGTCGTGTGGGTATCGACACTTATTGGGATAGCTTCGCGACTTCCTGCGAATTGAAAGTCTGCAAACCCGAGCCGCGCATCTATCTGGCGGCTCTCGACCCGATCGGCGTGACACCTCATGAGGCGGCGTTTGTTGGCCATGCCGCCGCCGAATTGTTGGGCGCGAAATCTGTCGGCTTGACGACGATCGCTTTTAACCGCGACTGCGAGGCTGTGACAGCGGATCACGTGATAGTGAAATTTGCCGATCTGCTCTCTTTAGCGGAGATTTGAAAAGCGTATGGAGAAAGATATCGGCTATTGCCGTCATCGGTAACATCCGGTCTTACACATGAAACGAGAGATAAAGAGGTGGCCCAGCGGGCGCGTCGTACTCGTCAACCACCGCGGCTTGTCGCCGGGCTATCCTGAGAACACGCTGGCGGCGTTTAGGAATTCTGTCGCTTTGGGCGTTGACGTCATCGAACTGGATCTGCGAGGGAGCCGCGACGGCATCCCCGTGGTCATGCACGACCCGACGGTAGACCGAACTACCACTGGCACCGGCGCGGTGGAGGCTCTGACCCTAGCTGAGCTAAAAAGCCTGGACGCCGGCAGCCGCACCGGCAAGAAATTCAAGAACGAACGCATCCCGGCTTTTGAAGAAGTGTTGCCGCTGATATCAGGAACCCGCGTCAACCTGTTGTTGGACATCAAACCGAGCGCGTCGCTTAAGTTAGAGATCGTCGTCGCTCTCACGGAAAAGCATCAGGCCCTGCTCAATATTATTATCGGCGCCCGGACGATTCCGGAAATGAAACTGTTTCGGTCGTTGAATCCTAATTTGCGAGTTATGGCTCTCATCAAGAGTCCCAAGGATCTCACCCCGGTTCTCGACGCTGGCGCCGACATCGTTCGGGTTTGGCCTCACTGGATCTATACCGATCGGCGGCTCGTCACTCGAATTCACCGCGCCGGCAAGCCCGTCTGGGTAACCACCGGAACGGCTCCTGCCAAGGAGCTGCTTCGATTGATTCGCTTGCGTGTCAACGGCCTGCTCACCGACCGACCGAAAAGCTTGGCGAAATTAATTCTCGGTATCGACACAGGACACATTCGTGTATGAGCCCGACAGCTAGCCCGGATTAGGAGGGAAACTCACTACACGTTGTCGATCGAGGTGCGACCCTAGAGGAACGAAGGCATCGGCGCGAATGTTTCATTTTGGGCTCGACGCTCGGCAGGATGCTTGAACTTCTCACGGGTGATTTCAGAGATAACTTGCCCCGCTTGCCTCTTCAAGGCACAACTGCATTGCCTTCGTTCCGGAAGGGTTGCACCTCGATCGCACTTTTGGCGCGACTAATTCGGGCTAGCTCTTATTCGGTGGATAATTTCGCAGCCTGAGAATTTAGCTCAACCCTGAGTTGATTCTCGACGTGGAACCGGAACGACGATTTTTCAATCTAACTTCATCCGCGGGCAGAAGGTTTTTCGCCCAACGGACAGGGAGTCGTTTGGGTCTGGTGATGAAAGACTTCCGGCTCGATCTTGATCGTGCTTTTGATCGAGTTGGAGACAAAGCAGTTCTCTTTGGCTTTTTCGAAGATGCGCGGCATGCGCCCAAGGTCGTTAACCGAAGCGATCACGACGCGCGGCTTAACGACGATCTCAGTGACTTGGTAAGCGCCGCCCGCGACCTTTTCCAACTTACCCTTCGCGCTCGAAGAGAAACTCACTATGGCGATCTTGGAAAACTCCGCGATCGCCAGAAGCGTCAGCATATAGCAACTGTTGAGCGACGCGACAAATAGATGCTCCGGCGCCCACAGACCTTCGCGCCCTTTGAATTCCGGCGGCGCGCCGGCGGCGATCGCCGGCAACTTGCCGCTGGCGACTTGCAAGTCTTTTTCGCCTTTCCACTCGATCTCCGTCTCGTAATAGTAAGTCGGCGCTTCAGCCATCGCGTACTTCCTTTGCGACCTTTGCGTTCTTTGCGGCTAAATTTTCCGGGGCTTAGTGATTTTCCTCCCGCCCGACGAACTCGCGCAATAGATCCGTGTAAGTAATCATGCCAACTACTTTCTCGTGGTCGTCGATCACCGGCAGTCCGCCGACGTGCCAGCGCAGCATCAGCTCCGCCGCTTCTCTGAGCGAAGTATCCGGCCTCACGCTGATCGGATCGAACACCGCGGCTTGCTGCACCGAGATCGACCAGAGTTGCACCGTGGCGTCGTCCTTGCCGACGAACGCGAGTGACGGCCGGATCAAGCGAATATCGCGATCGGTTATCATGCCGATCAATTTTTCATTTTCATCGACCACCGGTAGATGGCGAAAATGGCCATGATCCATTTTCCAGATGGCGTCTTTGAGACCGTCGTCCGGTTTCACCTTGGCGGGATTTTTAGACATCCGCTCTCTTACTTTCGTGGCTCTTCGATCCTTGCGCGGCGTTGCCGTCGTAGTCGGGAAAGGCAGATGCTTCAGATATTCCGTTTCGAGATTTTCATATTCGACCAGTTGCACCTTGCCATTCACCAAGATGTCTTCGACTTCCCGCGACGCCGCCAGTCCCGGCTCCATCCAGAAAGTGTTAATGCTCTTAGCCACCGCTTCACGGGCCAGCTCTACATAATCGACGCCGTCGCTCGGGTAGACTTGCACGATGTCGAGCTTACCCGGCACGTCGCTGAGCTTGGCGTAACAGCGCAGACCGAGCAGACTCTCGCGGCCAGGAATTACCGGGATGATTTCCAGACCCATGCCAAGGAGCTTTTCGGTGGAGATAAAGATCGGGCTATTGGGATCGGCGCTCGCGCCGACCACGGCGATGCGCCGGCAGTGTTCGAGAATCGCTTTACGCTGCTTGCGGAAAAGATAGGTCTTCCGCGCTAAGTCGCCGGCCCAATATCGATCGATCTGCTCCTGCCTGAGTTCAGTCGCTGTGGTTTCCCCTTGTGTTGCGGGCATGGCTTGCACCTTCCTTCCACGCAGATGTGGCCTATGATCATCGCGATCTGCCAACCGTTCCAACTTCCAAGAGCAGCAATCCTCATACCACTAAGAATTTGGAAATTTGCGAAGAACCGATGGGTAACATTTTCGCAATTGCGAAATACCGTTGGCGAATCCTCGCAGCTTTGCGAATCGCGCTTGGCAAAGTGGATGGGGCAACCCTTTCTCGCTCGTCAGGCTTTTGTCTCGACGATGTGTCTCGTCCTGATCGTTTGGTTTACCATAAAGCGCGCCGAGAACCGGCCGGCGCGCAATGCGCACCCTACGAAAATCTTCGTGTCCTTCATATTGCTATCCGAAAGTTTTAGCGGCTCGGGCAACTTTTCCGATCCCAAAGGGGACAGATCCCAAAGGGGACAGGCAACTTTTTGCAAGAGCTAAAAGTAGCCAGTCCCCTTCCGACTTTGTATGCGGTTTAAATCGAATCTCCATAGTCTCACAGCCGAACGGCACTTTACTTCAAGCCCACCGTCAACATTCTCCGCCTTAGGAAGGCGATCTGCGTGGCCAGGGGCAAGTTTTTCGGGCACATATCGTGGCAGCCCAACAAGGACATGCAGCCGAATACGCCGTGATCATCTCCGATCAGTTCGAAGTAGTCGTCATCGTTGCGCTGATCGCGAGGGTCGAGCCGGAAGCGCGCGAGCTTGTTAAGCCCCACGGCGCCAACGAAGTCTTCACGCATGCGGATGGTGCCGCACGCCGCGATGCAGCAGCCACACTCAATGCAGCGGTCGAGCTCGTAGATTTTCTCTGCCAGCTCCGGCTCCATCCGTTCTTCCAGCCGGCGGAGATCCACCTCTTGCTCCTTCATATGCACCCACGTCTGGAGACGTTCGCTCATCTGGCGCGTCCATTTGCCGGTGTCCACCGACAGGTCGGCGATGAGTTCGAACACCGGCAGCGGCGCCAGCGTGATTTCCGGCTCCAGAGTCTTCGTCAGGGTACGGCAGGCGAGGCCGGGGCGGCCGTTGATCGTCATGCCGCAGCTGCCGCAGATGCCGGCCCGGCACACGAAGTCGAAATGCAGCGATGGATCCAATTTCTCGCGAATCTCGCTGAGCGCAAGGAAGAGGGTCATTCCTTCGGCTTCTTCGATCTCAAAGGTCTGCATGCGGGGCGCCCTCGCCGGCTCCCGTGGGTTGTAGCGCAGCACGCTGATTTGCAGGTTGCGGCGCTCGGCCGCGGCGGTCGTGGCAATTTCTTTCATTTCGGATTCTCCATCATCTCGTCGATGCGTTCGTTCTTGCCGCGCAGTCGATCAGGCAGGAGCCCTTCGTAGGGCATCAACGCCTCCTGGAGAGCGAAGCGGTCGGCGCCATTCAACTTCTTCTTTATCGTTTCTATTTCGGCGGCGCGTTTGGCAGTATCGGGATGATCCCTGTAGTCTTTTGCGCCGTAGCCGCGCCAGCCGGGCGGCAGCTCCATCTGCATGACTTCGAGTCGTTCGTAAGCAAGCGACGGCAAGGTGTCGGTCTCAGACCGCCACGTGGCCAGAGTGCGTTTGAGCCAGTCGGCGTCGTTGCGGCGCGGGAAATCGTCGCGATAGTGTGCGCCCCGGCTTTCGGTTCGGGTGTATGCGCCGTAGGCGACACAGAGCGCGAGCTTGAGCATTTTTTGCACGCGATACGCCGTGACGAGTTCCGGATTCGCGCCGCGCGCTCGGTAACGCAGCCCGATGTTGCGGCTGCGCCGTAGCAGTGTCTGCAGTTCCTCCACCGCTTCTGCCAACCCCTTGCCGGTGCGGAAGATGCCGACCTTAGCCGTCATAATCTGCTGCATCTCTGCCATCAGCCCGGCGGCGTCTTCGGTGCCATAGCCGCTTTTACCATTGACGAGCGCATCTATTTTCGCCTGCTCGCGTTCTAACGTTTCCTGGATCAGGCCGGTGCTGATGTTGAGGTCATTTCTGGAATTTTCACAAAAGTCTGAGATAAAATCGCCAACGATCATGCCCGCAACCACCGTCTCGGCCACCGAATTGCCCCCCAGCCGATTGAAGCCGTGCATATCCCAACAGGCCGCCTCGCCCGCCGAGAATAATCCCTTGAGCGTCGGGCTTTCCCCTGTGTGATTGGTGCGCACTCCACCCATCGTATAGTGCTGCGCCGGGCGCACCGGCACCCACTCTTTCACCGGATCGATACCGAGAAAATAGTGACAGATCTCGTAGACCTCGCGCAGATTATGCTTGATATGGTGCTCGCCGAGTAACGTGATGTCTAACCACAGATGGTCTCCGAAGCGCGACTTCACGCCCATGCCCTTGGCGATGTGTTCCTCCATGCGGCGCGAAACCACATCGCGCGAAGCCAACTCCATCTTCTCCGGCTCGTAGTCGGGCATGAAGCGATGGCCATCGGCGTCGCGCAGCAACCCGCCGTCCCCTCGAGCGCCCTCAGTCAAAAGAATGCCAGAGGGAAAGATCGGGGTTGGGTGAAATTGCACCGCCTCCATGTTGCCGAGGGCGGCGACGCCGGTTTCCAGGGCAATCGCGGTTGCGATCCCCTCTGAGATCACCGCATTCGTGGTCACCCGATAGAGCCTGCCTGCCCCGCCGGCGGCGATGGCGGTCGCCTTGGCGACATAGGCGCTCAGCTGACCGGTGACCAGATCCCGCACGATCGCGCCGTAGCAGCGCCCGCCGTCGTGGATCAATGCGATCGCCTCGGCGCGTTCGTGCACCGTGATTTCATTGGCGATCGCTTGGTCGCTCATGGTGTAGAGCATGGCGTGGCCCGTGCCGTCTGAGACGTAACAAGTGCGCCACTTATTGGTGCCGCCGAAACTGCGTTGAGCCATCAGCCCATGAGCTTCGTCGCGCTCTGTAATGGTTATTTTTTGGCCATTGATGATGACGTCACGATCGCCCTTACGTACGCGGCTCCACGGCACGCCCCACGCGGCCAGCTCGCGGACCGCTTTGGGCGCCGTGTTCACGAACATACGCACCACCCGCTGGTCGGCGCCCCAGTCACTGCCGCGCACCGTGTCGTCAAAGTGCACATCTTCGTTGTCGCCCTGGCCTTTGATGACGTTGCCCAGGCTCGCTTGCATGCCGCCCTGCGCGGCCGAGGAATGCGACCGCTTTGGTGGCACCAGTGATAGAATAATCACGTCATGGCCACGCCGTTTCGCGCCAATGCCAATGCGCAGTCCGGCAAGCCCACCGCCAATGACTAGAACATCCGTGTAAATGATTTTCATGATTTAGATTTCTGCGCCGCTACCGCGGCGCGCCGGTTGGTGCCAATGGTCGGAGGTGCGACGGAATATAGCGCTCGCCGACATGCTCTCGATGTTCGTAACCGATCTTCATGTAAGCCGCCAAAGTCAGCAAACCCAAAACTAGAAAAAATACCGTGATCCCCCACTTGCACCGTTTGAGCAGCGCGCGCGTCCGGTTGGGATCATCGCCCTCGAACCATCCCCACTTAACTGCGAGGCGGTAGAGGCCGACGCCGCCGTGCAGCTCAACCGAGAACAGCAGTATCAGATACAGCGGCCACCAGCGGCCGGTCCACACTCGATCCGCTGATTCGTACGGGCCGATATCACCCGGGTGCATCAGCATTTGGTAGAGATGCACGGACGCCAAAAAGAACAGCGCGAAACCAGTCGCCGCCTGAACCCACCACAGCGTCGTATCCTGGTGGCGCAACATCTTCCAATGACCGCTGAAGCTTATGTACTCCTGAAAGTTAGCCGGAAATTTGCGCATCGCCAGAAAAGCGTGGAGCACGAACATCACCGAGACCAGCGAAACGATCGCCGCGACGATCCCGGGGTAACTCTTGCCGAGAAAAAACTGGCCCTCGAACATCTTCGTGACCCACCACATCGCGTCCTTGCTTATCAGGATAGTCGAAACGAAAGCCATATGGCCCCACATAAACAGCCCGAGAAAAAGACCGCTTGCGCTCTGGACGAAATCCCATCGCGCCGGCCAACGGCTTTTACCGGGCCGCAGATCAAGCCCTGTTCCGGCGATGACATCAATCTTCTTGCTCATGCTTCGCTCCGTCGC
>CAYZJE010000436.1:0-5640 GCA_964478485.1 uncultured Syntrophobacter sp.
CAGGGTGGCGTTGGGTGGAAAGATGCAAAACCTGGATTCCCGCGTTCGCGGGAAAGACGGAAAAGGGAAAGTCGACTTCGAGTCGACGCAAAAAAATCCCTAGGCTTTGAGCCAAGGGTGGATTAATTATCCGAACCCTACGTGTCCTTCGTGCTCTTCGTGGTGAAAAAATCTTATGACTAAACCTCAATCGGTTGACTCTCAAGAACGTCTCCGAGCTCTCAACTCCAAAGTTCAACAAAGCGGTCTGCGCGGCGCGTGGCAGCGCGATCGGGGCTTTGCCAAGCAGGAAGAGATTCGACCGGCGCTATGGCGCTGGAGCGAGATGTTGCCGCTGTTGCTCGAAGCCGGCGAGTTGGCGCCGTTGGACGACGTCATGCGCATGCGCACGCTGCATATGACGAATTCACCGGACTCGTTTCCCCTGGGCGCGGCGCGGACCTTCGCCGCGATGCTGCAACATGTCAACGGCGGCGAAGTGACCGACTCGCACCGCCACACCGCCACGTCGATTTACTTCATGATCCAGGGCAGCGGGATTTACACCACGGCGGAGGGCGAGCAGCAGTTCATGGAACCGGGCGATTTGCTGACCCAGCCGAGTTGGACTTGGCATGGCACGACCAACGGCGGGGGCGAGCCGGCGATCTGGTTCACCGCCATGGATACCACGCTGATGCAGTTTCTCGATAATTGGCAGAATGAACGTTATCCGGAAAGTTTTTCTCAACCGATCACCAAGCCCGATGGCTTTCATATGAAGCGCTTGGGCGCGCTGCGTGCCGCTGGCGCCGCCAGCGTACTCAGCGGCCCAGGGCCATTTCCAGTCAAGTATCGCTGGACCGATACTCTTAGCGCCTTGCAAGAACTGGCTGCTTCGGCGCCGGACGATCCCTTTGACGGGGTGATTTTGGATTACGTCAATCCTCAGACCGGCGGGCCGACGACAGCGACGATGCATTGCCGGATTCAACTGCTTCGTCCGCACCAGGAGACCAAAGTTCATCGTCATACCTGTAACACGGTTTACCACGTCGTCAGCGGTCACGGTGTCACCAAGATGGGCAAAAATAGAGCGGCGGAAACGGAATTAGCTTGGCATGATCGCGATTGCTTCAACCTGCCCACAGGGTATTGGCATCGCTTTAAAAATCTCTCGGCGGAGCCGGCGCTGCTATTCTCGGTGAGCGATCGGCCATTGTTCGAAGCGATTCGTTTGTATCGCGAAGAATCCTAAATGGCTGTCACCTGATGAAATCTTATTTGCTGTTGCCGAGAGCCTGCTTCATTGAATCACTTTATCCGCCCTCACGACGACGTTCGGCGGAACCGTTACGCCGATCTGTTTGGCGGCTTTGAGATTGACGATGAAATCGAACTTCATCGGCTGCTCGATCGGTAGGTCGGCGGGCGTTCTTCCTTTGAGAATTTTGTCCACATAGGTCGCGGCGCGTCGGTACAGATCGCCGATTAACGGGCCGTAGGCCATCAGGCCGCCCTCCTCGACAAACTGTCTGGTCGGATAGATTCCCGGCAGACGATGCTTGAGCGCGAGCTCGACTATTCGCTTCGAGTTCAGTGTGGCGAGCGGCGACGTTAATATAATAATCGCCTGGACGCCAGCCTTGTTCATCGCTGTGAACGCGAGATCGATATCATCGGCCGACTTTATTTCCAACGGGTGCAAACGTAAGGCCAAAACTTTGGCGGCATCTTGGGTTTCTTTAATTTGGGTTCCCGCTCCGAGCTCGCGCAGATTCCATAGCGCCGCGACGCGGGTTTTTTTTGGAAAGGATTCTTTCAGCAGCTCAAGCCGCTTAACGGTCAAGTCGGTTGGCATCACGCTCAAGCCGGTCACGTTTCCGCCAGGCCTCGCCAAGCTGTCAGCAAGCCCGGTCGAGAGTGGATTGCCGGTGGTCATGACGATCGGTATCGTCCGCGTTACCCGTCGAGCGGCCAGCGCGCTGATCGAAGCGGTGGTGATGATGACATCGACTTTCTCACCGACGAGTTCGGCGGCGAGATCAGCGAGTCGTTCTTCTTTGCCTTCAGCGTAGCGGTAGATGAGGATAATATTTTTACCTTCCGTGTAACCGTGTTCGCGCAGACCCCGCTTGAATGATTCGAGATGCGGCTGGTCTCTGCCGCCGATAAACAGAATGCCGACGCGGGGAAGTTTTCCTGCCTGCTGCGCCTCAGCCACCGCCCCACACATCGCTAATGTGACTATGATGGCGACAATCCTAACCCATTTTCGTCTGCGCGGCCGCTTTTTGTCCGCGCGGCCACTTTTGGATCCTTCGGCAAAGCTCAGGACAGGTTTTAGATTGTCGGAGTAAGAATAGAAGAATCGCATCCTAAATGTTTTCTCCATATATTGTCTCCCTTAATCCAAAATCCAAAATCGAAAATCCAAAATGTCATCTTATGACTTTGTCCGCCCTCACGACGACGTTCGGCGGTATGGTCACGCCGATCTGTTTGGCGGCTTTGAGATTGACGATGAAATCGAACTTCATCGGCTGCTCGATTGGCAGGTCGGCGGGCGTTCTTCCTTTGAGAATTTTGTCCACATAGGTCGCGGCGCGCCGGTACAGATCGCCGATCAACGGGCCATAGGCCATCAGGCCGCCTTCTTCGACAAACTGTCGGGTCGGATAGATCCCCGGCAGGCGATGCTTGAGTGCGAGCTCGACGATTCGTTTCGAGTTCAGTGTGGCGAGCGGCGACAAGATTACCACCAGCGCACTGTCGCGCGCCTTGGTCATCGCGTTGAACGCGCGGTCGATGTCGTCGGCTGACTTCAGTTCCAGCGGGTGCAATTGTATGGACAAAACTTTGGCGGCTTCCGTGGTTTCTTTAAATCCGATTACTGCTTCGCGGTCGCGCGGACTCCATAGCGCCGCGACACGGGTTTTTTTGGGAAAGGATTCTTTCAGCAGCTCAAGCCGCTTAACGCTCATGTCGGCTAACATCACGCTCAAGCCCGTCACATTTCCGCCCGGTTTCGCCAAGCTCGCGGCAAGCCCTTCCTCGAGCGGATTGCCGGTGGTCATGACGATCGGTAGGGTTTGGGTTATCCGTCGAGCCGCCATGGCGCTGATCGCGGCGGTGGTGACGATGACATCGACTTTCTCACCCACGAGCTCGGCGGCGAGATCGGCGAGCCGTTCTTCTCTGCCTTCAGCGTAGCGGTAGATGAGGACAATATTCTTCCCTTCCGTGTAGCCGAGCTCGCGCAGACCCTGCTTGAATGATTCGAGATGCGGCTGGTCTCTGCCGCCGATAAACAGAATGCCGACGCGGGGAAGTTTCGCCACCTGCTGAGCTTCGGCGAATGAGCAAGTTGTCAGAAAAAGCGTCGACAGCAGCCCGATAAGGATTTTCTTAATCATGATTTCCCTCGTTGCCTATTGCCTCGTGCCTTCTTCACTGAATTACCTTGTCCGCCTTCATGAGCGTCCACTGCGGAATCGTCAGGCCGATCTGCTTGGCGGTCTTCAAATTGATCACGAACTCAAACTTCATCGGTTGCTCCACCGGTATGTCGGCGGGTTTGGTGCCTTTGAGAATTTTGTCGATGTACCTGGTGCCGCGACGACAAACGGCAATTTCATCTAACCCTGACGAGATCGTCCGGACTCCCTTTCTTTTATTGCACGGGGGCCAACCTGTCAAAGCAAATTGTCGGTGCGGATGTTTAATTTCATTAACGATTAGAGTAAGTACTGTGTACGTAGCGAGAAGTGGCGGAGATTTGATCTTTCTCAGCTTTTGGACCACGAATGTCGATACTGAAAATCGAAGGCGTTACCAAGCTTTACAAAGATCTTAAGGCCCTAGATAACGTCAGCTTCGAGTTCGAAAAAGGGATCTTAGCCTTCCTTGGACCGTCCGGGTGCGGCAAGACGACGCTTTTGCGCTCGATTGCCGGGCTGGAGATTCCCGATGCCGGATCGATTTCCATCGGCGACAAGGTACAGACCTCCATCGAGAAGGGGATTCTCGTCCCGCCTTATTCCCGCGAGATCGGATTTGTCTTTCAAAGCTACGCGCTCTGGCCGCATATGACGGTTTTCAAGAACGTCGCCTTCGGGCTCAACTTGCGGAAAATTTCGGCGCAGGAGACCAAGCGAAGAGTGTTGGCGTCGTTGGACCTTGTCGGATTAGGCGGGCGCGAAGAGCGCTATCCTTCGCAGTTGAGCGGCGGCCAGCAGCAGCGCGTCGCGCTGGCGCGCAGTATAGTGCTCGAGCCGCGTTTGATTCTGCTCGACGAGCCGCTCAGCAATCTCGACGCCAAGCTGCGCGAGGAGATGCGCGTCGAACTCAAAAAGCTCATCAAGAAAGTCGGTATCAGCGCGCTCTACGTGACCCACGACCAGGAAGAGGCTTTCGTCATCTCCGATAAAGTCATTGTCATGAACGGCGGAAAAGTTTTGCAGTATGATGCGCCGGACGAGATCTATAGTCATCCCGCCGATCCATTTGTCGCGTCGTTCATCGGCCACTCGACTTTGGTCGAGGGTAACGTGATCAAGGCCGAGGGCGGCGAGTGCTTGGTGCAGGTGCCGGAGTTCGATAACGCAACGCTAATTTGTCCTACACCTAAGAGCGGTTTTGCCAGCGGGCCGTGCAGCGTGGTGATCAAGAACGGCGACTTGCGGCTGAGCAATGAAAAATTTTCCGCCGATACCATCAACGTTCTCGAAGGCGCGATGACCAGCCGGGAGTACCGCGGCGGTTTGACCGACCACCGCGTGCGCATCGGTTCTAAAGAGGTTGTCGTCACTTCGCACCGGCTTTGCCCGATGATCAGCGTCAATGGCGAGGGCGATAGAATTTTTCTCTGCATCGACAAATCGGCCATCAGCCTCATACCCCAACGCGTGTCCGCGTAGTGCTTGAGAAACGCCGAGGAGAGTTACCCCGTTGACTTGGAAAGCAAACCGGCTTGCCCTGCGCCAGGGAAGTATTTTCCCGCTTTGCGCCAGCACGGTTGCCGGCGTGGTGATCGTCACCCCCGTCTTGGTGGTGTTGTGGCGCAGTCTGACCAGCGGTAAGCTGGGTTTCACCGTCGCGATCAACGTCGACAATTATCTGCGCGTCTTTGCCGACAAAGATATCTGGCCGATGCTCAGCAATTCGATCATCTACGCCGGCGGTTCGGCGCTGTTGGGGACGGGACTTGGCGGACTCTTGGCGTGGATCGTCGCGCGCACCAATACCCCCGGTAAAGCTCTGGTGGAGCTGATGCCGCTTTATCCATTGTTGATGCCGCCGATCATGAAGAACATCGCGTGGATTCTTCTGCTGGCGCCCAAGTCGGGCATCTTGAATGGCATGCTCGAGCAGTTTCTCGGGATCACCTATCCGGTGTTCAACGCTTTTAGTATGGCCGGCATGATCTGGGTGTTCGGCATCGCCTGCGTGCCGTTAGGCTATTTATTCCTGCTGCCAGTGTTTCTCGCGTTCGATCCGTCGTTGGAGGAGAGCGCGTACATCGCCGGCAGCCGGCCGGTGCATACCATGCTCAAGATCACCTTTCCGTTGGCGATCCCGGCGTTTATCTCCGCCCTCGTGCTGAATTTTCTGCGCGCGCTGCGCTCCTTCGAAACGCCGGTCTTGCAGGGGACGCCGGGC
>CAYZJE010000437.1:0-14300 GCA_964478485.1 uncultured Syntrophobacter sp.
GAGCATCACGGGCACGGCGACCACGGGCATGATCACGAAGGCGCGGTGGGACCGCATACCCATCTGACGAGCGTCGGTATCGACATCGGTTCGTCGACATCCCATTTGATGTTTTCCCAGCTGCTGATTGGTTATCCCTCGGTGCTGCAACGCAAACCGATCGTGCTCGAACGTAACGTGATCGCGCGCTCGCCGATTCTACTCACGCCGTTTTCCGGCGACTGGAATATCGAGCCCGGACCGTTGCAACAACTGGTCGACGAGACGTTTAAGCAAGCCGGACTCAGCCGTGACGATATCGATACTGGCGCGGTGATCATCACCGGCGCGGCGGCGCGGCGTGATAACGCTTCGAAGATCGCCGAGCTGTTCGCCGACGAGAGCGGAAAATTTGTCTGCGCCACGGCCGGGCCGACGTTGGAAACGATCATGGCGGCGCATGGCTCGGGCGCGGTGCAGCAAAGCCGCGAGCAAGGCCTGGTGCTGCTCAACATTGACATCGGCGGCGGCACGACCAAGATCAGCGTCATCGATAACGGCAAGATTCGCGGCACCAGCGCGGTCAACATTGGCGCGCGCTTGGTGGCTTATAACGGCGCCGAGGAAATTGTCCGCTTGGAAAAGGGCGGCCGGCGCTTTCTCGCCGCGCTCGGACAGAACCTCGACTTTGGCGCCAAGGTGCCGCAAGCACTGCGCGACGCGCTCGCTCGCCGCATGGCCCAGGTGTTGTTCGAGGCGGTGACGGCGGGAACCTCGCCGTGGATCGATTTTTTCGTTACCCCCGCATGGACTGCGTTGCCGAAGATCGACGGCATTCTTTTTTCCGGCGGGGTGTCGGAATACATCTACGCGCGCGAGAGCGATTCATTCGGCGACCTCGGGCCCGATCTCGGTCGGGAAATCAGGAGCGAAGCGGTAAAGCGCGGCTTTAAAATTCTCGAAGCGGGCGAGGGCATCCGCGCCACGGTGATTGGCGCCTCGCAATACACGGTGCAGTTGAGCGGGGAGACGATTTTTATCCCGCAAAACTTGGCGCTGCCGGTGCGTAATTTGCGCGTGTTCATCGCTGGAGTCGACTGGCAAGCGCCGGTTGCAGAGCGCACCGAGGCGGCGATTGACAAAATTCTCGCTGAGCGCGATCCCGAAGTGCGCGGCGCGCCCTTCGCGCTGGCATTTTCAACGCCGCCATTCGTCGGCTACGGGTCGGTGCAAGACATGGCGCGTGGGATCGATGCCGCGTTTGCCCGTCTTGCGGCGGAAGACCGCCCGGTGGCGCTGGTGTTCGGCCAAAACGTCGGTCAAGTGGTCGGCGGCATGCTTTCGGCGAAATGGAACATGCCCTGTATCGACGAGGTGAGTTTGTCGGAGTTGGATTTTATCGACATCGGTGAAGTAGTTCCGGAAGAAGGATTTGTGCCGGTGGTGATTAAGAGTCTAGCTTTCGGCGTGTGACATTGACATTTAGGGCATGCCTTCGATAGGAAGAAGGGTAACCACAAAGGGCCTAGCGCGGCAGAGCCGCAACCGAAATTCGGAATATCTCCCGCAAAGGCGCAAAGACGCTAAGTTCGGAAAAGAATTTATTCTTAAAACCTTTGCGTCTTTGCGCCTTTGCGGGAGGAATGTCCGAATCCGAGGGTAACTAATCTGAGCCAGTAGGGAGGTTCTATGGAATTAGTCAAAGAACTGTGCGCGACGTTGGACCGGATGGTGAATGACCAGTTCGAGAGCGTCGAGTTCAAGAATTTTCTCGCCGTGCCGCTGACGCTGGAGCGAGGCCGCTTCTATGTCGTGCAGAACGCGCTCTACACCAGCAACCGGCGCGACTGCTGGGGCTACGTCCAGGGCGGCGCGCCGCTGGACGTCAAACGGGTCATTTGGCAGCATGAGAGTGACGAGCTGATCAACGACCCGCGCGCGGGGATGGATCATTACACGCTTACTGTGAAGCAGGGCGAAGTGATTGGACTCAAGCCCGAGGATTTCGAAAAAGCGGAAGTGCCCGCCATGGTGCAAGCGTGCTTCCATGCCTGGCATCATATCGCCATGCGCAACCATTGGCTCTCCGCCTATGCGGCATCGCACATGCTGGAGCGGCGCAACAACGGTAAAATCGTCAAAGGCGGCGGCATGTCGTTTCGCGTCGGCAAAAAATTTGAAAACGAGCTGGGCATCAATTTAAAGCGCATGATTTCCCTCGACGTGCACGTTGTCGCCGACATGGACCATTCAGAAAAT
This sequence comes from uncultured Syntrophobacter sp., assembly GCA_964478485.1. Lineage (GTDB taxonomy): Bacteria > Desulfobacterota > Binatia > UBA9968 > UBA9968 > DP-20. The sequence goes on from CAYZJE010000437.1 coordinate 2,239, forward strand.
ATTTCCGAGATGTTCGAACGCTACGTGAAAACTCCCGAAGAGCGCAATCTGGTGTTGCAAGGCGCGCGCGAATCGATGGCGATCGACCGCGCCTACCGCGGCGCGCTGGGCTATTACATGGAACAGATAAAGTAGAAATGGAGTACTGGCGTATGGGAATGATGGCGTTTAAGATCGTTACATGTCCGGTTTGGCCGATACTCCATCACTCTAGCACTCCAGTGCGATCTCTGGCGTTTTCACTGTCGACAAGTTAGCGCTCATCATGATATAAAGTGGCCAACTTCAGAAGTTTTCCGCCGTTGGCGAATGACCCTGCGAAAACCGTCGAATCGACCAATATTGCCTGCGGATGCAGGCATGACTCTGTTAGAACTACTCGTCGTCGTAGCGGTGATAGGGATTCTCGCCTCGATCGCGATTCAACAGGTGTCACTTTATCGAGCCCGGGCCGTCGATGTTTCGATGCGCTCGGATCTCAAGAACGCGGCGATCGCGATGGAGAGTTATTACGGCGAATTCCTCGAATATCCGAGCACGCAAGCGGCGATCCTGTTAGTGGGCTACCGAAATTCCAGCGGCGTTTCGCTGACCATCAACCTCACTTCTCCCTCAAGTTTTACCCTGACAGCGGCCCGCCCAAGCGGCAGCCAGGCGAGTTTTACCTACGACAGCACGACGGGCCTGATCAACTGATGCGCCAGGCTGTTCGGTTCGCGTCTTGACGCCGAGGCTAGCGCTTACTTCGGCGTGCGGAGAAAATAAGTCTGACCGGTGATGTATTTCGACGCGTCGGAGAGCAGGTAGCGAACCAGGCCGACGATCTCGAACTTGTGGGTCAACCCGTCCATCAGCGGCGGGATCTCCTCGCGCTTCTTGAATTGATCCGGTGTGATACCGATGCGCGACATCGGCGTGTCGGTGGCGCCCGGGCAGACACAGTTGACCGTGATGTTATTTGGCGCCAGCTCCATGGCCAGCGACTTGGTGAATGCGATGACGCCGGCCTTGGATGCGGCATAGTGCGCCGAACGCGCCTGGCCGGCGACGCCACGGCCCGAGGCGATGCTGAGGATGCGTCCTTCATTGCGCGGGATCATATGCCTGGCGGCGGCTTGGGCGCAGAGAAACACGCCTTTGAGATTGATTCTCATCAAGCGGTCCCACATTTCTTCCGGCATCTCGATCACCGGGACCCGATCCATGACCCCGGCGCCGCAAAATACGTAATCGATTTGACGATACTGGGCGACCGCCTTTTCCATCATCGTCGCGACGCTTTGCGGATCGCCGACGTCGACCTGCACGGCGATGGCGTTGCCTTTATTGGCGTTGATCTCGGCGGCGACTTTTTCCGCGCCTTCCTTTGCAAAGTCAGCGACCACCACGTTAAGTCCATCGGCCGCCAGGCCGCGGCAGATTTCCGAACAGATGCCGCCGGCGCCGCCGCTGACGAGAATCGTTTTGCTCATGATCTTTTCTCCTATGTAAATGCTTTGCGCCGACGCTATCATTAGCTCTCCGCGTGGGTCAACAGATTAGCCGCTCGCCCATTTTTGATTTGTCGTTGACCACGCCGATTTCGGCGTGGAACCATTAAATGGGGTTTCCAAAGGGGGCGAGCATCCCCTTTGGTCAAGAGCGGGGTTCAATCCCCGCCCGCGAAGTGGCTTCGTTTAATTTGACGAAGCGGCCGAAATTGGTCGCGCAGCGCCACAACATCAATGCGCTGATGGCGACCAGGATTCCCATCAGACCCCAGTCGAGCTGGAACGACGACCATGCGATGGCTATGAGGATTGCTGCGCCGGCGAGCATGGCCCACATTAGATACCGTGTGTCGCGTGCGCCGATGAGCAGGCCGTCGAGAACGAAAACCAGGCCATTGAACGGCTGGAGCGCGCACACGAGCAGCATGACGCAGCTGGTTAATAGTGAATTAACTTCGGCGTTGCTGGTGAAGAAACCGACGATGGCACTCCACCCCACCGCGAATCCAAGAGCGAATCCCAGCCCAGCCAGGAAACCGACTAACGTCAGCGTCAGGCCCATGCGGTAAGCGCGTTCTTGGTCGTGCGAACCTAAATATTTTGCCACGAGTGCTTGGCCGGCGATGGCCAAGCCGTCGATCAGATCGGAGCAGAGCATGAACAGTTGAAAGACGATTTCATACGCGGCCAGTGTCGCGGCGCCCATGCGGGCAGCCATGCTGGTGGCTAACACCAGGGACAAACGCAGCGCGCCGGTGCGGATGGCGAGATCCTGGCCGATGCGGAACAGCGGTTTTAGTCCAGCGATGGTGATGCGCCACGCGACGGCTCGGTAGTCTGCGGTCTGCCGCGAAGTCAGAAACAGCGAGAGATAAATCGTCGCGCCGCCCAGTTGGGCGAAGCAGGCGGCCAAGGCCGCGCCGTAGAGTCCGAGCGCCGGCAGACCGAAGTTGCCGTAAATCAAAGCGTAGTCCAAGGTGAGTTGCAGTGTCGTGATGACGAATGCCATCACTAACGGCGTGCGCGCGTCCTGAATGCCGCGAAAAAAACCGACCGAGCTGTAAACGATCAAAGTCAGCGGCGCGCCAGCGCTGTAAACGCGAAAATAGTTGGCGCCGCGCTCGACGACCGCGGCTTCGGCGCCGAGCAACCGGTACAGCGGTTCGGCAAAAACGATACCGATGATCGCGACCGCCAGTCCACCCAACAGCGCGACGAAAAGCGCGTGAAGGTAAGTCTGGCCGCAGGCTGGCCAATCTCGCGCGCCGAAATGATGGCCGATCAGCGTGGTCGTGCCGAAAGTCAAAAAGGCGAAGACCCAATAAATGCTACCGATGATCGCCGCGCCGATGGCGCGGGCGGCGAGCTCGGTCGCGCCCAGGCGGCCGATCATCGCGGTCTCGGCGAGGTTGAGAATCGGCTGGCTCGCTTGCGCGAGCATTGCCGGAATGCCGAGAGAAAAGATGTCACGGAGATGGGCGCGATGCGAGGATAAGGTTGGACTGAGCAAGGTGGCTAGCCAACTTCAAGGCAAATTGCAAAATGCAGAATGCAAAATGCAGAATGCAAAATGCTGAATTGAAATCTGGTCTCGACGCAAGATGTCTTGATGGCTTCATTTTGCATTATGCAATTTTCATTCTGCACTTTGACTTGCGTTAGTTCAGCCTTGCACCATCCCCCGATGACACCGACCAGGTCGCACTCTCGGGATGGATAATGCGCGCGAGAATTTCCAGTCCGTTGACTAACCGCGGTCCCGGACGGCTGAAGTAGGCGTTGCCGTTGAGCGCAAACACGCTGCCGCTCCGCACCGCGGGAAGCTCGTTCCATCCGGGTAGCGCGCGCAGCGGTGTCGATTCCTTGACGGCTCGGCCGAGATCGAAACCGCAGGGCATGAGCAGGATCACTTCCGGCCGTGCTTCGATCACTGCGCTCCATTCGATCCTTGCCGACGGTTCGCCGGGACGCCCGAGGGTGTCGAAGCCGCCGGCCAACGCGACGATCTCGGGTACCCAATGGCCGGCGCTGTAGAGCGGCTCGAACCATTCCAAACAGACTACCCGCGGCCGATTGTCTGGTTCCTGGTGGCCGACGACCTCGATTCGTTGGCGCAGACCGTCGACCAACTCCGTCGCCGCCGATTGCCGTTCGGTGGCCCGGCCGACGCGCAGGATGTCGTCGAGGATGTCGGACAGGCGGTGCGGATTCAACGAGATAATTGTCGGCTGGCGTGGCAGCAGCGCCGCGGCTGCGGCGACTTCGTGGTAGTCGAGGGCGCAGACCTCGCAGAGGCCTTGAGTAATAATCACGTCGGGATCGGCGGCGCGCAATGCCTCTACGTCGATGTGGTAAAGACCTTTGCCTGCCTGTAAGAGTTCACCGACCTTGCGGTCGATTTCGCCGGCGCTCATGCGCGCGGGGTCGATGGAGCTGTGGACCATCACGGTTTTCAGCTTGGCGTCCGGCGGATAGTCGCACTCGTGGGTGACACCGACGATTTGGTCGCCAAGGCCGAGAGCGAAGGCGATCTCAGTAGCGCCGGGGAGAAGTGAACAGATGCGCATGCCATGATGCATAGCGCAAGCCCGCCGGAGCCGCAACCAACGAAGATAAGAGAATTAGCCGCACCCTTCGACAAGCTCAGGGCGATCGGGGCGTAAAGTACGCAAAAAAGAAATGAGAGATGTATTTTATGATTCGCTAACCCGGTTACGCGATCCCCTTACCTAACTCAGTAGTGCAAGGGCACTGGTCGGGGAAACGCTCGCACTCCATTTCCGGCGCGGCGGCTTGGGCCGGCGCCGGCTGGCGTGTTTGGGCTCGTAGCCGCTGGGTTATAAAGAGCCAGATTCCCACTGTCGCTAAAGTAAGCCAGGCCATCCATCTGGTATTGAGCGGCCCGGTGACGATGCCGCCGGGCGCGGCGTTTTGAACCCAAACATAGAGCGCAACGGCACCGATGCCTTCGGCGATGCGCGCGCCGACGCCGTCGACGGCGATCTTGACGAGGGAGCGCTCGCTGGAATCGATAGGAATAAACGCCTGCTCCCAGATCGAACGGTGCACGGAGGAGCGCAGTCCGCCTTCGGTGACCCGCAGCACGGCCAGGCTAAATGCCGTCGCCGCCGCACTGGCGAATCCCGCGCCGCCGACCAAGGCAAAGGGCAGTATCATCAGGCCGCCGCCGACGCCGATCTTGTCTTGAATTTTGGGCGTGGCGAACAGCTGCAAAAGCAGCGAGCTGAAATTGAGCATGATGTAAAAATTGGCAAAGAAGCCGGCGTTGCCTTTGGCGCCCATGCTCGCGCTGGTCGCTGAAATATAAAACTGCACGTCGATCAACAGGCCGGCCAGCGCGCCGGTCATCGAGATGAACAGCAGCGTCAGCGTATAAGGCTTCGCCAGCGGCGCCAGGTAGCCGTCCTTTTTTCCGTCTTGAGCTTTTTTTGGCGTGATGTTGCTGGGAAATTTGCCGTGCGTGTGGACGACTAAGGCGAGCACGGCCAGGATCATCAGCGCGGCGGTAAAGATCAGCCATTTCGGTTCGAGTATGGGAACCAGTCCCTTGGCGATGAAGCCGCCGGTCATGCCGCCGGCGAGAGAGCCGGCGCCGATCCTACTAAAGGCGCGGGCCGCTTCTGGCTTGGGCGTGGTTTCAAAAATGTCGCTGGCGAGCAGCCAGAGGCTCGCGAACATGATGCCGAAGACGCTGGGGATGAAAATAAATATATTGAACAACAATGCCGAGTCGCCGGCTTCGAGAAACGGCGCGCTCAGGCTTAGCACTGAGGCGGCGAAAAGAATAATCGCCAGCCGCGCCGGGCGCGCCCCCCAGGTCCTCATGATTTTGACGAAAAGTATCGCGAGGGGCAACGATGCGCCGGCGATCATGATCGTCGCCACCGGCAATTGAAAGATGCCTTTCCCCTGAAAGAACAACGCGTCGCGGCCGGTCTTGGCGATGATGAAAGCCGCGGTCAGGATGCCCAGCGCCAGAGCTGGATAGAGAGTTTTCGAGGGGGTGGCGGTGGGGTCGGACATGGGCGAGAAGTTAGATTTTTAGCTTTTAAAGGTTACACAGAACGACTTAAAAAATACTTGTCGCGCCGAGAAACCAACCACGCTAAATCCGAAATCCGAAGCTCGAAAGAAGCCCCGCGGACCGAAACAAACCGCAGCCAAATAAATCCCAAACTCGGAAAATTCAAAACGTCGATTCGGGGGCTGTCCTGTTTGGAACATTGTATTGGTTTTGTCTTTCATCGTTTTGACATTGTTTCGAATTTCGGATTTCGAATTTGGGATTTGACGCTAAAGTGACATGGTATCGAAGATCGCCCCGCCCAAGGTCGGAAATACATAGTGCATGGCGCCGACCTCGGATTTCTTCAATCCGCCCTTGATCGCCATGGCGGCGATCTGGACGATGTCCTCGGCGTGAGCGCCGATGACGTGGACGCCCAGGATTTTCTCGGTTGCTTCTTCGTAGACGACTTTCACCATGCCTTCGGTTTCGTCGCGCACGCCGGCGGCGGGATTGCTATCGTAGGACAGTTTGCTCACCTTGGCTTTGAGGCCGCGGCTGAGCGCTTCCCTTTCGGTGAGCCCGACTTGACCGATGGCCGGGATAGTATAAATCGCGCTGGGAAAGACGCTGAAGTCGGTTTTCCGCTCGTTGCCCTTGAGCGCGTTGTGCGCCGCGATCGGTCCTTCGTACCAGGCCACCGGCGAATGCTGATGTTTGCCGGCGGCATCGCCGATGGCGTAAACATGCGGCGCGCTGACGGACTGCAAATACTCATTCACTTTCACCGCGCCGCGGTCGAGCTCGATGGCCGCCGCTTGCGGCTTTAACGGTTCGACATTCGACGGCCGGCCGGTGGCGAGCAGCGCTTGATCAGCGGGAAACGCCTCTGTGCTTCCGTCAATTTCCGCTTGGACAGTCTTATCGGCACCGATGCTTTTCACTTTGACGTTGGTTTTGACGGTGATGCCGGCTTCTTTGGCCGATGCTAATAATGCGTCGCGAATCTCGTCGTCCAGCGCGGGGCCGACCTGAGGACCGGACTGTAAAACCGTGACTTTGGTTCCAGCCCAAGCGAGGGCGAAGCCAAATTCCAGTCCAATGAAACCGCCGCCGACAATGACCAACTCCTTCGGCTGCTCTTTGAGGTGAATCAGCTCGTCACTGGTGATGCCTAACTCCGCGCCGGGAATCGCCGGCCGCGCCGGTTTCGATCCTGTGGCGATAACGAATTTGCCGGCCGTGTAGTTCCTGCCGTCGACGTTTATTTCATGGGGCCCGGCGAACATGCCGTGGCCCGTGAGCACCGGGATTCCTAATTTTTCCGGCGCGGCGTTTTTGCCTTTGGACCAACGCGCGACGATGTCGTCTTTGCGCGCGATCACCGCTTGCCAATCTAGGCTGAGGCCTTCAGTGCCTTTAATGCCGAGTTGGCCGGCTCGCTTGGCGCGATGAAAAAGCTCGACGGTGCTGACCAGCACCTTTTTGGGAATTCAACCGCGCAACAGGCAGGTGCCGGCGAAACTTTCCTCTTCGACGATGGCGATTTTAGCGCCAAGCTTGTGCGCCGCTTTCGCCGCATTCATGCCGGCGGTGCCGCCGCCGATGACGATCAAGTCGTAGTCCATGATTCGCTCCTTCGTCGAATCCAGAAATCAGAGGTCAGAGATCAGAAATCGATTCTGCTGAAAAACTCGCGTTCACCCTTCGACAGGGCTCAGGGCGAACGGGGAGGGGATTGAAAATCTTAAGAATTTTCCGTTCATGCTGAGCTTGTCGAAGCATTCCGATAGGTTTTTCAACAGAATCTGAAGTCAGTGCATTCCCGTAGGATGGGTGGAGGCGTCCTACGCCGATACCCATCGCGGCTCGTCATTGTTTCTGTTGGGTATCGTGGAGCCTGTCCTGAGTGAAATCGAAGGGCTCCACCCATCCTACATCTACGGATTCAGACTCATTCGCCGTATTGCTGAATCAATTTCGCTACCAATGCGGTCCAGCCGGTCTGGTGGCTGGCGCCGATGCCGGCGCCGTTGTCGCCGTGGAAATATTCATGGAACGGGATCAAGTCGCGCCAGTTGGGATCGTTATGAAATTTCTCCGTGGCGCCGAAGACCGGCCGCCGGCCGTCGGCATCGCGCGTGAAGATGCGCGTGAGCCGCTGGGAGATTTCGCCGGCGACTTGCCACAGATTCGCCGTTTTGCCGGAGCCGGTGGGGCATTCGACTTTGTAGTTGTCGCCCAGGAAGTAATGAAACTTCTGCAACGATTCGATGAGCAAAAAGTTGACCGGAAACCAGATCGGCCCGCGCCAGTTGGAGTTGCCGCCGAACAGTCCCGTGCTCGATTCCGCCGGTTCGTAATCGACGCGGTATTCGGTGCCGTTGATGCCGAGCTTGTAAGGATTCTCGGCATGACAGCGCGACAGCGCGCGAATGCCGTAGGGAGAAAGGAATTCATTTTCGTCGAGCATGTAGTGCAGCACCCGTTTCAAACGGTGGCGATTGACCAGCGACAGAAAGCGGCGCGGACCGTCGTCGGTGGATTCGGTTTCGATATGCTCGCTGAGCTCGGGGCGGTTTTCGATGAACCATTGCATGCGGCGTTTGAAGCCGGGCAGCTTGTCGATCAATCCCGGCTCGAGGGTTTCCACCGCGAAGAGCGGAATCAGCCCGACCATGGAGCGTACTTTGAGCGGTGAGCGTTGCCCATTGGGCAAACTCAGCACGTCGTAATAAAAGCCGTCTTGGTTATTCCACAGCTCGATGTTCTCGCCGCCGAGGTTGTTCATGGCGCCGCAGATGTAGACGAAATGTTCGAAGAACTTGCTGGCGACGTCTTCGTAGGCGGAGTTGTCTTTCGCTAATTCGAGTGCGATGGCCAGCATGTTGAGGCAATACATGCCCATCCAACTGGTGCCGTCGGATTGCTCGATGATACCGCCGGTGGGCAAGGGCGCGCTGCGGTCGAAGACGCCGATGTTATCGAGGCCGAGAAAGCCGCCCTGAAAGACGTTGCGGCCGTCGGCGTCTTTGCGATTCACCCACCAGGTGAAATTGAGCATGAGCTTTTGAAAAATCCGTTCCAGGAACTTTCGATCGCCTTCGCCGCGCCGTTTCATTTCCACTTTGTAAACGCGCCAGGCGGCCCAAGCGTGCACCGGCGGATTGACGTCGCCGAAGGCCCATTCGTAGGCCGGCAGCTGGCCGTTGGGGTGCATGTACCACTCGCGGGTCATGAGCAACAATTGTTCTTTGGCGAAATCCGAATCGACGATGGCCAGAGCGACGCAGTGAAACGCCAAGTCCCAGGCCGCGTACCAGGGATATTCCCACTTGTCGGGCATCGAGATGACATCGGCATTGTAGAGATGGCGCCACTCGTGGTTGCGCCCTTTGGCGCGCTCGGCCGGCGGTGCGGGTTGCGCCGGGTCGCCTTTGATCCAGCGGTTGATATCGTAATGATAAAACTGTTTGCTCCACAAGAGTCCGCCAAGTGCCTGACGCATGATCTGGCTGCGATCCTTTGCGACGGCGTCGGGGATCACCGAGCCGTAAAACTCATCCGCATCGGCGCGCCGTTCGACGAATACTTTGTCAAATTCGCCGTCCAGCGATCTGCCGTCGCCGGGTGCGCCGTCGGTCAAGCGCAGCCGCACTGTGAAGGAGTCACCGGGCGCCACCATCTTGACGTAGTGGGCCACGGCTTTGGTGCCGGACTTCGCCGGATTGACGGCCTCCTTTTTGCCGTGAATGACGTAATCGTTGATGCTGTCTTTGACGAAGGGCGTTTCATTTTCCAACCCGAAGAGTCGCTGGTGGTTGGTTTCGTTCTCGGTGAAGAGCATTTCGGGCGTGCCTTCACAGTAAAGCCAGCGGTTGCCGTAGTAATGATGGGCGAGCTTGATGGCGGCGATCTCGGCGCCGTCCTCGCGGCGCAGCCGCGGCCGCCGTTCGTCCAAACCCCAAGACCAGGTGTTGCGGAACCAGACCGTCGGCAAAAGATGCAACGGCGCCGGCTCTGGGCCGCGGTTGATCGCATCGATGCGGACCAAAATATCTTCCGGGCCCGCTTTAGCGTATTCGATGAACACGTCGAAGTAACGGTCGTTGTCGAAGATGCCGGTGTTGAGCAGCTCGAACTCCAGCTCGCCTTTGCCGCGCCGGCGGTTTTCTTCAACCAAGCGGCCGTAGGGAAATTCTCCCTGCGGATACTTGTAGAGATATTTCATGTAGGAATGGCTCGGCGTCGAGTCGAGATAAAAATAATACTCTTTGACGTCTTCGCCGTGGTTGCCTTCGCTGCCGGTGAGACCGAACAGCCGTTCCTTCAAGATCGGATCTTTGCCGTTCCACAGCGCCAGGGCGAAGCAGATATACTGATGGCGGTCGGAGATGCCGCCGAGGCCGTCCTCGCCCCAGCGGTAGGCGCGGCTGCGCGCGTGATCGTGCGGCAGCGCGTCCCAAACTGTGCCATCGGGACTATAATCTTCGCGCACGGTGCCCCACTGGCGCTCGGACAAATAGGGGCCCCAGCGTTTCCAATTGGCTTTGCGCTGGCGGTCTTGCTCTAAGCGCAGCTCTTCCTGAGTCATCGGCCTTTGCTTTTTGTGAGTTGGGTTTCTGGTTGCCATGGTATCACAACATTCTTTCTGATTTGTCAATTTTCTCGACGCGCTGGCGGAAATAGCCGCGCCAACTTTCTGACAGTGCCTTAACTTCCATGGCCCGGCGCATAGCGGCATAATCGGTCTTGTCAAAAGCATAGAGCCGGGTAATGTCGGCGACGGTGACGCGGTTTTCGTCCCTGCTCAGGTAGTGGATCGCGTCGCCGGCGCTGATCATGCCTTCGCGCAACACCGCGCAGTAGAAGCCTGTGCGCCGGCTCTTGAGAAAGCGTTTCACCATGTCGTCGCGGTTGAACTTCACGCCGAGCTTGTAGCAGGGCAGCCGTGGTTCGGTGACGACGATCTCGACAGTGCCGACACAGAGGCGGTCGCCGATGTTGAGGTCCTTTTCCAGCAATCCTTCGGTGGTGAGATTTTCACCGAAGCTGCCACAGGGAAATTCCGTCTCGGGTAATTCCTTGCGCCAAAAAGCATAGTGCTCCGAGGGATAAACATAGACTGCTTTGCTCGGCCCGCCGTGGACCGTGAGATCGGCCTGTTGGTCGCCGTCAAGGTTCAAGGCGTTGACCCGAACCGGCCCTTCGACCGGCGCTTTGAAAATGCCGCTGCGAATCAATTTGCCTTGGTGAAAAACTTCTTTCGGCAGTCCAACGTTGATCGATAAGAGTTTCATGGTGATGGGTTAGATATCAGCGAAGCGCGACAAGGTGCAAAGAATTTTGCCGGGCTTCATCGCTTTTTCACTTCTCAATAAATTGGAGTCCATGCCCGTCGGGATCGCGGGCGAGAAAGCCTTTGGCGAAGCCTAGGCTTTTGTCCGTCATCTCTGCAACACTTGGCGAGACGACGCGGCGTTTGGCGGCGCGCAGCTTTTGCGTTGCATTCATCGCACTGTCAGTCGTCAAAGTAGTTTGCCAATGCCAAAGATCATTCGCGCGAGTGTCTTTGGGCGCTGGTCGGCCGTCGCGCGGCGTGAGATATTCCAAAAATTCGATTCCAGGACCACTCTGGGCGCGCAGGCCGCTAATGTGCAAGCGCGCGCCGGCGACGTTGTTCAAATGTTCCTGCTCGGTGCCGTCGTTCATGCTTTCACCGGCCAGTTTCAAGCCGAGCAGATCGCGATAATATTTCAAGCTATTCTGCGTGCTCGATACGACGATGGCGGTATGGTCGATTCCCAAGAACAGTTTGCCGCCCGCTTGCTGCCAGCGCGGATCGCCCTTGCCCGAAGGAAAGTAAATGATCTCCAAGTTGTGGCCGTCGGGATCTTTGAAATAAAAGGCGCGGATGCCGGCGGCGGCCTTGTTGGTCACGGGAATCGTTTGCGGCCCGGTGGAGGCGTGGCGCACTTTGTGATTGCGCAGTTGCTGATAGGCTTTGTCCATGTCGCTGACGACGATGGCGATATGCTGAAACCAGTGATCGTTGCTGCGCCAGTCGGTGGGAATAGGCCGCCCCTCCGGCGCGAGATACTGAGTTAGCTCGATCATCGCTTCGCCGAGCTTCATGCGCGTGACGCGCATGCGCAGACCGAAGACGCCTTGGAGCTTTTCATATTCACACCGTGAACTTCATGGAATCGACGGAACGGACCAGCTGCGCGGGCGAAGATGAATTAAAATTAAAAATAAAAAAATAGGGACAATAAGACGAAACCGATCGGGCGTTGGAGCAGTTCCGAGTTTTTTAATTTTGCATTGTTAATTTTTAATTCGTCGGCCATCTCTATTTCATCGTTTCGATCAAATGTTGGCCGACTCTAAGCGCGTTCGCCATAATCGTCAGCGCCGGATTGACCGCGCCGCTGGAGACGAAGAAGCTGCCGTCGACGACGTAGAGATTGTCCAAATCATGCGCCTTACAGTTGGCGTCCAGCGCGCTGGTCTTGGCATCGTTGCCGAAGCGTACGGTGCCGACT
>CAYZJE010000438.1:0-6274 GCA_964478485.1 uncultured Syntrophobacter sp.
GCAACCGAAGAAGATTGGCCGCAAAGAACGCAAAGGCCACAAAAGGGACGTAGGGGCGACCGGCTGGTCGCCCTTCGGATCGGCGACGCAGAAGTTTTGCGCAGGCCGCGCAAATTTCGAGCTTTAGTAGTGCAAAGTACGCAAAAAAATTGTTTGCCGCGTGAATCTAGTCCGGAGTCAACATGAAGATTCGCTGGTTGGCGCTGTTATTGTACTCTTGTGCGATTGCCAATTCCGTTCACGCCGCGGATTCGCCGACAAAGTTCATGTTGGCCTACGGCGCGATTGGCGGCAACGCCATGCCGCTGTGGATCGCCAAAGAGCAGGGCATTTTTCGAAAATACAATCTCGAGCCGCAGTTGATTTATATCATCGCCGGGCGGGCGATGCAGTCGATGATTGCGGGGGATATTCAGTTCGGCTTGCTTGGCGCCTCGCACGTGACCAACGCGGTTACCGCCGGCGGCGATATGACGATGCTGCTCGGCATGGAAGACAAACTGAACTACTTTTTGAATGTGCGTCCGGGGATCAAGAGCGCGGAGGATTTAAAAGGCAAGAAAGTTGGCATCGGCACACCATCTGGTTCGCTGGCGATGGCTACCTACGTCGGCCTAGATCAGCTGGGCTTGGTGCCGCGGCGCGACCGCATCACGTTGTTGAATACCGGCAGCACGCCGGAGCGCATGAGCGCGCTTTTTGCCGGCGGCATCGATGCGGCGTTTTTCAATCCAGAGGTGGAGCAGGTGGTGCTCCAGCAGGGTTTTCCTATGCTCTTCGATCTCGGCAAGGCCAACGTGCCGTACCAGGCGTCGGGTTTAGTGACCTCGCGCAAATACCTGCGCAGTAATCCGCTGATCGTGGAAAATCTCGCCAAGGCGGTAATCGAGGGTGTGGCGTTCGTGCAAAATCCGGCGAACAAAAAGACCGTCGTCGATAGCATCGCGCGCAATTTGCGGCTCGACCGGCCTAACCGCCTGGAGAGCGCCTATCGCGCCATCGCTGAATCGATTCCGCGCAAACCTTGTCCGAGTCTGCCGGGCATCGCCTCGGTGTTAAAACTGATGGCCCAACATGGCATCAACCCCAAAGCGGCGGAGATCAAGCCGGAGGACATTGCCGACATGAGTTTGTGCAAAAAGTTGGATGACAGCGGCTTCTTCGCGCGCTTGCAGTGAGTTTGAAGAATCACCGCAAATCACAATTTCGGATTATTAACCGCAAAGAGCGCAAAGGGCGCAAAAGGGAAATCGGACCGTAGGGGCAACCCCCAGTGGTTGCCCTTCTGATGGGAAGTCAATCTAGGATCCATGATGAAATTCAATGCGCGAGTCGTGACCTGATATGATTCTGCTGCTAAAGTTCTTGTCGACCGGAGCGCAATCTTGATTGAATCATTGCTACTGGCGGTAACCCGGGTCTCGACGATGTCGGGTGAAAGGCCGTTGACCAACGCCACTGGTTTTTTCTTCGAGCGCAATAACCGATTATTTTTGGTAACCAGCCGGCATGTCGTGTTGGATGAGGCGAGCAACCACCGGCCGGACCGGCTGGAAGTCGAGTTGCACGTGGATGCAAAAAACATCGGTGCGGTGAGTCAGTGGTCGATTCCGCTTTATGGAGGAAACCAACCGCTTTGGCGCCAAGGCGTCGATTCCGCCGGCAGCGTCGATGTCGTCGCCGTGGAGATTCAACGGCCCGCGCTGCCTGAGTCTATCCTTCTGTCAGCGTTTACGCCGGCTCATCTGGTCGCCGAATTGGATCAAATCGAAGTGGGAACCGCCGTGCTGATTGTTGGCTTTCCATTGGGCTTTCATGACACCTTGCATCACTTGCCGGTGGCGCGCCAAGCGGTGATCGCCTCGGCGTTCGGCATTCGTTTTCAGGGACAAGGTTATTTCCTGACGGATGCGAGGATGCACCGCGGCACCAGCGGTGCACCGGTGGTTGCCCGCGCAACGGCCGAGCGTTCCGGCCGCGGCGATCTCGCCTGGATGCTGCTTGGCGTTCACTCGGCGCGCATGGACGTGGCCGACCGTGATATTCGTGAGGACGAGCGTTTGAATCTCAACTGCGCCTGGTATGCGGATGTTCTGCTGACGCTAACCGAATAGAGCCGATCGCGTTCTCGCAAACAACAAAAAAACCAAAGCTGGGCGCAATGAATTGCGCCCCTACAGGGGATCCACGGACACCTTAACTTCCAAGGTCGGCTCGCCGCCGCCGTTGATCACGCCGCGCAACGGCGTCACGTCAGAAAAGTCGCGGCCCCAGCCGAGCGTGATATGCTCCAGCGACGGCATGATATTGTTGGTCGGGTCGAGGTCGACCCAGCCGCTACCGGGGACGAATAGCGATACCCACGCGTGAGAAACGTCGGCGCCGACGCGGCGCGGCTTGCCGGGCGCTGGGCGCGTGAGCAAGTAGCCGCTCACGTAACGCGCCGCCAGCCCGGTCGAACGCAAGCACGAAATCATCAAATGGCTAAAGTCCTGGCAGACACCGCGCTTCTGTTCGAAAAATTTCATCACCGGCGTCGTGACGTTGGTCGCCGCCGCGTCGAAGGTAAACTCGCCGTGAATTTTCGCCATCAGCGCCGCCGCTGCCGTTAGAATCGGCCGGCCCGGTTCAAAGCAATCGCCGGCATAGGCCCTGAGAGTGCGTTTCACCCGCGCGTAGGGGGATTCGAATAGAAATTGTGTGGCATCGAGGATCGCCGGCTCGGGGCGCCAGGCGGCGCGGTAGGCGAGAGCTTCGCGAACGGTCTCCCAGGCGGGCGTTTTCTCCGGATCGATGGAGCGCCGTTCTGTGACGGTCACGGTGGATTGGGCGATGATATCCAAGCTGGTGTGCGCCGCTTCGATGGCGATCTCGGTCACCGGGTTGCCAAAGGCATCGATTATTTTGCGCTGCTGTGTTGGCACCGGTTTGATGACGACTTCATGGGCCTGGATCGTTTGGTAGTCCAATACCCGCGGCGTCAAATGGAGCTGCTGGTGTGACAGCATCACCGGCTCCGAGTACTGGTAGGCGGTGAAGTGTTCGACTCTAAATTGTCGGGCGCCGCATTGACTCATGCCGCCACGCTCGTCTGCGGGTGCTCGCCGGCGTGAATAAAAAACCGTTGAGTAAGCTCATCGGAAAGGCCGTAGACGCAGCGTTCGCAAGCCGTCAGCAACGCGGCGAGCGGTTCGCCCGGTTCGCCCGGTTCATTTTGGGACATGTGCGGACCTTCCAATTCAACGAGATCGAATTCTCTGAGCGCCAGCAGCAGCGACCCCGGATCGTTGACCGGCCGGAACCCCAGCCGCGCCCAGACTAGTTTCAGATGGTTGAAGAGCGCCGCCAACTGAAAACAGACCGAGTGCGGATTCAATTCGTCGAGCACCAACAGATCGAGAACCGGCAGCAGTTCGGGGTGGCGCTGGTAGCGCGCCCGATAGGTCATGCTGACGTTGCCGATTTCCAATAACGCGCCGAGCATGGCATCGCAATCTTCGTTCGGCAGACCGAGCACCTGCATCGCCGCCGAGCTTAAAAACGCCATGCGCTCCAAATCTCGTCCTATGACCAGGAAGCGCCAGGCGTCGTCCCTGGTCATATCGTCAAGGGCGTAGCCTGCAAGAGCCGTGCAGGCGGGAATCACACGGTCGAGAATCGCTAACGACGCTTCCAGGCTTGGCGGCGCCGGCTCGTGCTCGTGGGCGAGCCGTTGCACCGTGCGCCAATGATCGAGCGACATGCGTTCGCGCAGTTGGGTGGCGCAGTAAAGTAGTCGCGCGGTGTTGGCGGGTATACCGTTTAAAGCCTTCGGGTCTCCCACTACGCTAATGAGCCACTCTGGGCCAACGTCAAGCGGCAATTTTTTCTTAGCCGGCGCTAGTGTACTCGCGCTCGCAACCGGCTCGCGCAAGCGCGCCTTATCCGACAATTGGGTTAGCACCTTGAGCGTTGCCAAATGCGCCGGATCGCTTTCGGTGAGCCGTTGACCGACGGACCGGAGCAAGCGTCCGATATTTTCAACACGCTCGGCGTAGCGCCCCATCCAAAACAGATTTTCCACCGCTCGCGAAGGCGAATAAAAACCGCCGCGGACGATATTGTGGGCGCCAAGCCGCGGCACCAGCAGCGATTGCCACGGTGTCGCGCCGTCGCCAAGCACCCAGACGTCCTTGCTCGATCCGCCCCGCTGCATGGTAACGACTTCGACGGCGGACTCGGGAGCGACGCGGGCGAGACCACCGGGCATGACTTCATAGCCGTCGCCTTTGGCGGTGGCATAAAGCCGCAGGCCGACAACCCTCGGTTCGAACTGCTGGGTCTCATTCGACCAGGTAGGCGCTTGGGAGAGCCGTACCCATTCCTGAGCGACGAATGCGTGGGGCGTGGCGCGCAACCGTTCCGCCATGGCTGCAAGCCCAGCGCTGTCAAGATCGTGGCCGAAAGTCGGTTCGAGTTTCATCGAAGCGAAGGCCGGTTTGATGACCAGCTCAGGGAGATGATCGATCACGTGCTTGAGCGCTGGTGCTTCGCCGCACCACCAGGTAGCCACCGATGGCAACGCCATGGGTTCGCCGAGCAGGCTCTTGCAGATGGCGGGCAAGAAGCCGAGCAGCGCCGGTGATTCAAGAACGCCGGAGCCCAGCGCATTGGCGATCAGCACATTGCCCGCGCGCGCCGCCGAGATCAGGCCGGCGACGCCGAGGGCCGAGTCGGTGCGCAGGGTGGCCGGATCGCAGTACTCGTCATCGAGGCGGCGCAGGAGCGCATGGACGCGCTTCAATCCTTGCAAGGTTTTCAGATATACACGGTTGTCGCGCACCGTCAGATCCGATCCTTCGACCAGCGGGAAGCCCAGATAGCGCGCCAGAAAAACATGCTCAAAATAGGTTTCGTTGTACGGCCCCGGCGTCAATAGGGCGACCAGCGGCGCTTCCCCATCGGTGGGCGCGCGCGCGGCGAGTTGTTGTTGCAGCAAGCGGAAAAAATTAGCCAACCTTTGCACGCCGAGGGAGCGAAAGATGTTTTCATACAAGGGCGTCACGATGAGCCGGTTTTGCACCGCATAACCCGCCCCCGAGGGGCCTTGGGTGCGATCGCCAATCACCCACCAACGGCCATTGGGCGAGCGCGCGAGATCGCAAGCGTAAAGGTGCAGGAAAGTATCGCCCGGCGGCTCGATGCCGCGGCAGGGCCATAGGTAATTGTGGTGGCCGTGAATAATCGCTGGCGGGATTAGCCCTTCGGCGAGCAGCCGGTTAGCGCCGTACAGGTCGGCGAGCACGAGATTGAGCAGGCGCGCGCGCTGGGCTACGGCTTGGGCAAGAAACTGCCACTCCTCCGCCGAGATCACGAACGGCAATAGGTCCACTTCCCACGGCCGGTCGGTTCCCTTGGGATCGCCGTAGACATTGTAGGTGACGCCGTCTTGCTCGACGGCGCGGCGAATCGTACCGGCGCGGTGCGACAACGCCGTGCGGCCCGCCAGCCTTGCCGCTTGGGCCAAACTCGTCCAATGCCGGCGTGCCCGCCCTTGGGCTTCGAAAACTTCATCGTAACGATCGGGGTTGAGTAGGTAATTCATAAATGCTTTTGAACGGGCCATGCCTTACAAACGGCGCTGCTGGGACCAGAGATCGAATGAATCAAAATGTCATCTGAGCCTCTAGAATAACCCATTGCCATCACAGAATAACTCGTTGACTATACCGGCGCCAGATTAGATTTTACGCAAATCGAGGGTAAAGGGAAACTCTGGGTCGACGTGCGCCGCGCTGACTTCCATACTCCCGGACGTGTGGCCAATGCGGAAAAACCGTTCGAGACGGCGGCTCTCGGCTTCGAAGGCGTTGACGGGAAAGACTTCATAGCCGCGGCCGCCGGGGTGCATGACATGGTATTGGCAGCCGCCCAGGCTGCGCTTCATCCAGCGGTCGACGATATCGAAGGTGAGCGGAGTGTGCACGCCGATGGTCGGGTGCAGGGCCGAGGGCGGCTGCCAGGCGCGATAGCGCACGCCGGCGACAAATTCACCGACGGTGCCGGTGGACCGGAGCGGCAGCGGCACACCGTTGCACGTGATCGCGTAGCGATCCGGCGGCAGGCCGGTCGCCTTGACTTGCAGTCGCTCAAGCGAAGAGTCGACGTAGCGCGCGGCGCCGCCGGCGGCGCCCTCTTCACCCAGCACATGCCAAGGTTCGAGGGCAGCGCGCAGCTCCAGCTCGATGCCACGGGTCGCGAAGTCGCCGTACTTGGGAAAGCGGAATTCAAAGTG
>CAYZJE010000439.1:0-5261 GCA_964478485.1 uncultured Syntrophobacter sp.
CGCCTTTTACGTCGGCGGCGGTCTGGGCTCGGTGCCGTACAAGGCCAAGCTGTTCGACGAATTCCTTCCCGAAGAAGAGTTGCTGCCGACCATGCAAGCGATCTCGCGCGTGTTCGCCCGTCTGGGTGAGAAACGCAATCGAGCGCGGGCGCGAATTAAATTTCTCATCGCGCACCTCGGCATCGATGAGTTTCGCAAGCTCGTTTTGGAAGAGCGGCAAAAGCTGTCGCCCGATCCGCGCTGGACGGATTTCCTGACCTCGGTCAACGAGCAGAGCGAACAGCCGCTCAAACCCGGCATGAGCCTCAATGGCCGTCAGCGGCCTGAAGGCTTCGAGGCCTGGTATGCGACTAACGTTTACCAGCAACGACAGCCCGGCTATGTCGCCGCCACGGTGACGCTGCCACTGGGCGATGCCAGCGCCGATCAACTGCGCGCGCTGGCCGACATCGCGCGGCGGTTCGTTAAAGATACGCTGCGCACGACGGTGGAGCAAAATATTCTCTTCCGCTGGGTGAGCGAAGCCGATCTGCCGGATTTCTACCTGGCGCTCAAATCGATCGGCTTGGCCGCAGCCGACGCGGCGACCATCGTCGATGTCACCGCTTGCCCCGGCACGGACACTTGCAAACTTGGCATCGCCTCGTCGCGCGGTCTCGCCCGCGAGCTGCGCTATCAGCTGGGCGAAAAAAGTTTGGAGCTGGACGAAGCGGTCAAAAATCTCCGCATCAAAGTCAGCGGCTGCTTCAACTCCTGCGGCCAGCATCACATCGCCGACATCGGTTTCTACGGCATCAACCGTAATGTGAAAGGATTTCAGGTGCCGCATTTCCAAGTCATTCTCGGCGGCAAGTTTCATGACAACGCCGGCGAATACGGTGTGGCGATCGGCGCCGTGCCGTCGAAGCGGGTTCCCGAAGCGCTGTTGACGATCACGGAATATTACGTGCGCCAACGATTGAAGGACGAACGCTTTCAAGAGTTCGTCGCGCGGGTCGGCAAAAAGGCGATTAAAGACTTGCTCGAAGATCTGACCAAGATTCCCGCCCATGACGTGGACCGGTCTTACTACAGCGATTGGGGCGATCCGCGCGAGTTTACGCTGGCGGACATGGGCGTCGGCGAGTGCGCCGGCGAAGTGGTGAGCCAAGCGGAGTTTACCTTGGCGGCGAGCGAGCGCGAGCTGTTCGAAGCGCAGCTGCTGCTGGATTCGGGCTATTCGCAGCACGCGGTGAAGGCGGCCTATGCCTCGATGGTGCGCGCGGCCCAAGGATTGGTGAAGGATCAGAACCCCAACATCGGTGAAGATCATAATCATATCGTCGATGAGTTCACTCGGCGCTTTTACGACACGCAGCTTTTCTGGGACAAATACGCCGGCGGAAAGTTCGTCGAGTATTTATTCAAAGCCAAGGAGTTTGTCGGCTCAAACAAAACCGCCGATGCCGACCGCGCCGTGCAGCTGCTCCAAGAAGCACAGCTGTTTATCGACGCGGCGCATGATTGCCATAACAAGACGCGCGGCGGCGTGACCAGGGCGGCGATCGCGCCGTCGGCGCAGCCGGGGGCGTAAATCCGGAGCGGACATGGAACTGCAAAAATTAAACGTCAAATTATTTGTCGAACAACCCGATTCGATTCCGCTGACGGATTTCATCGAGATTTTCCACGGCTGGATTCAGGCGACCGACGGGGTTTATCACGACGTCGCCGACTACAGTCACATGCAGACTGGGCCGGGAATCGTCTTGGTCGCCAATGACGCCTACGTCAGTATCGACGAAAGCGGCGGTCGGCGCGGCTTGGTTTTCAGTCAGAAGGCGAGGCTCGCCGGTTCCAATCAAGCGAAACTGCGCGCCGTATTGCGCGCGGCGCTGGAAAATTGCCGCAAGCTCGAAGTCGAGCCGGCGCTGCGCGGTAAATTGCGCTTCGCGGCGAACGAAGCGGTGATTTCGCTCAACGACCGGCTGCTCGGCGCCAATTCGCACGAATCCTTCGACGCGATCAAAGCCGATGTCGAGTCGGTTGCCGCGCAGTTGTTCGGCGGCGCTGCGGTGAGCGTGGAGCGCGACGCCGACCCGCGCCAGCGTTTGAAGGTGCACGTGAAAACTTCGGCTTCGATCGATTTGGCCCAGGCGTTGGATAATTTGTCGCGGAACTAAGCCGCATTACGAACATGGGTACCGGTAAAGTTTATCTCGTCGGCGTGGGGCCGGGTGATCCGGGGTTGATGACCGTGCGCGGTTTGCAGTTGCTTCGCGAGGCGCAAGTTGTCGTCTACGATCAGCTGGTCAATCCGGTGCTGCTCGAAGAAGTTTCGGTGGACGCGGAACGAATCTTCGTCGGCAAGCAGGCGGGTCGTCACTGTATCGCTCAAAGCGAAATCAATTCGGTTCTCATCGACTACGCGCGGCGCGGCTGCGAAATCGTGCGGTTGAAGGGCGGCGATCCGTTCGTTTTCGGCAGAGGCGGCGAAGAGGCTGAGGCGTTGGCTGACGCCAGGATTCCTTTTGAGATCGTTCCGGGTGTGAGCTCGGCTGTAGCCGTTCCCGCCTATGCCGGCATTCCGCTGACGCATCGAAAGTACGCGTCGTCGTTCGCCGTGGTCACGGGGCATGAAGCTATCAAGATCAAGTCTTCGGTCGATTGGGCCAAGCTCGCGACGGCGGTAGATACGCTGGTGATTCTAATGGGGTTGCACAATTTGCCGGCGATCGTCGCTAAGCTGGTCGCTCACGGCCGTGCGGCGGAAACGCCAGTGGCGGTGATTCAACAGGGCACAACCGAACAACAGAAAACGGTGATCGGCACGCTAGCAGACATCGTCGAGAAGAGCGCGGCGCTCAAAGCGCCTGCCCGCCGCCAGGCAGGCGGACCGGCGCTGATCGTCGTCGGCGAGGTGGTCGGGCTGAAGGAAAAACTCAGTTGGTTCGATCCGGACTTGGTCCAAGATCATCGCGATCCGTGGTCCGAAGCAGCGCTTCCCTCAACATAAAATCGACGAGGCGAATGATAAAACCGTTGGCGCCGGCTTGATCGTGTAGCGGTTTGGCTGAGACGCTCGGTTCGGGATTCTAAGAGGGTCAATCACGAAATACACGAACGACACGAAAAAAACGGGAATCTTCGAGTCTGATTTTCGTGTGTTTCGTGCTTTTCGTGGTTCTCCCGTATTGAATTCTTTTTGATCGCGTCTTCGCCGTCGCGCGCCAAATTAATCTGCCGATCGGCTTGTCTATCTTATCCTCCAAGAGTTAGATTAAGCCCTGCGAACATGAGCTACTTTCCCATCTTTCTTGAAATGCAGCGCCGTCGTTGTTTGGTCATCGGTGGCGGCGCGGTGGCGGAGCGCAAAGTTGCTGGCTTGTTAGAGGCAGGCGCGGAAGTTGCCGTGATCAGTCCCGAGGCGTCCGACAATATCTTACGTTGGTCAAAAGAAAAATCCGTGGAATATATAGCCCGGCGCTATCAACCGGGGGACTTGACGGAATTTGAAATAGTCTTCGTCGCCACTGACGACCGCACCGTGAGCGCGCAGGTTTTCAAAGAAGGACGCAGTCTCGGTGTTTGGGTCAACGCGGCGGACGATCCGGCGCGCTGCGACTTCATTCTGCCGTCCGTGTTGCGGCGCGGCGATCTGACCGTGGCGGTGTCGAGCGGCGGTAGGAGCCCGGCGCTGGCGCGCACGATCCGCGAGGAACTGGAACTCTATTTCACGGATGAATACGCCCTGCTGGCGAATTTGGCCACGGAAGTTCGCGACGAGTTGCGCGCGCGCGGGATCAATGCGCCGTTTGAGACTTGGCGCAGAGCCTTGAGCGGCGACGTGCGCCAACTGCTCATGCGCGGCGATGTCGCGCGGGCGAAGGTTCTTTTGCTAAGAGAGTTCGGCGTGTCGGCGTAAATCTCTCCGTTGGTCAACTCCCTTTTTATGGGGGTCTTCAGGCTTCCGTGTGACGCGGGGCTGGAGATTGCACCGCCGAGGCGCGTCCTTCGACTAGGCTCAGGATGCGCGGGAAGACTTCCGCTCATGGTGATTCCTCGACGGGCTCGGAACTGAAGGCCGTCGAGGAAGCCTGCCGTGAGGCTTCTCGAACGGTCGAACCATGTGAACTCTGTGCCTCTGTGGTGAATGTTTCTTCACAGGAAACCCTGAATAGCCTTTTATGGAATCGAACCAGCGAAATAATTTGCAGGGATTGAAAGTCGTCTCTTTCGAGAGCCGGCGCGCCAAGGAAATGGCGGAGCTGATTCGCCGTTACGGCGGCGAGCCGATCGTCGCGCCGTCGATGCGCGAGATCGCTTTGACCGAGCATCGCGCCGCCCTCGAACTGCTGCCGCGGATCGAAGCGGGCGAGTTCGATATTCTCATTCTCATGACCGGCGTCGGCACCAAGACGCTCAATGAGATTCTACTCACGCAGTTTGCCCAAGAGAGAATTATTGCCGCATTGCGAAAAGTCCAGCTCGTCGCGCGCGGACCGAAGCCTGTTGGCGCGTTAAAAGAGTTGGGACTGCAAGCGGCGGTGACCGTGCCGGAGCCCAATACGTGGCGCGAAATTCTTTCTACTCTCGATGCCGCCGCCGACCCACGCGGCAAGCGGATCGCGATTCAGGAATACGGCATCGCCAACCCAGAATTGATCACCGCATTGGCGACTCGCGGCGCAGCCGTGACGTCGATTCCGATCTATCGCTGGGCGTTGCCGGAAGATTTGGCGCCGCTACGGGCGGCGATTGAGAAAATTCTCGACGGACTGGTAGACGTCGCGCTTTTCACCAACGGCGCGCAGGTGGATCATCTGTTTCAAATCGCCGCTTACGACAAAGCCGATGAGAAATTACTGCGAGCTTTCAAAAAGATGGTCGTCGGTTCCGTCGGCCCGGTATGTACGCAGGTGCTCGAACAATTCGCCGTCAAGCCAGATATCGAGCCGGTTCATCCCAAGATGGGTGCGCTGATCGCTGAGGTTGCCGCGCGGGCACGAGCCATTCTCTCGACGAAAAACACGCCGTAACCGTTTGCCGGGTTACTGGCAGTTTCGGCCGACATCTTTTTCTTACCCCCGCCCGCGAGCGCGAAGGGTGAGGGCGCCAATCGAGCACCCCTCATCATTTACCCCTCATCCTCACCTTCTCCCGCAAGAGACTGTGTCGCAATACCGTTCATGGTTCGAGAACCTCACCACGAACGGTATTGCTCGATCGCGAATTCAACTACTTATCCGTTCGCCCTGAGCGTGTCGAAGGGCTCCGAGTGA
>CAYZJE010000440.1:0-3225 GCA_964478485.1 uncultured Syntrophobacter sp.
CCGGCAATCTTTTCTAATTTTTGCGGTGAAGCCGTAAAGGCGCCGCACATGTGCTTCATGACGGGGGGTAATTCCCCGCAGTCTGATTCGTCCGAAGTTTAGAAACTTCGATCGACGGAAGATCTCGACAAAATCTCAGACTGGACTGACAACGTAGAAAAAATCACCCAGCGCAAAATCGCCGCGATTCTGCTCGTGATCCTCGGCGTGTTTTTGATCTCGTGGGAAAAACTCTAGGATCGTCAATGCGTCCGGTTGTAATCTGCGGCTCGTTCCTTAACTAGGAAAGCTATCTCTTGCGCTTGTTGGGTTCCGGCCGAACCATACCGAATTCTTTGGCGCAGGTTTTCAGATTATTGATACTGAATCCCGGCGCGGTAAGTGAAGCGGCGAACTGAATTGTAATCGACTGAGGTCGTCGAGTTAGGCTTCGGTAGCCCAGAGCCAAAGGCTCAGGGTGCGATCTGCTCGTAGGAAAATTTCGGAATTTCAGCCCGTTCGCTCGCGTGCTCAATGGTCATGCCGCAGATATTACCGTCACGGTCGACATCGAGCAGCGTGTTCTCATCGAGGTCCTTGGTTTCGGCGACCTCAGCAGGCCGGAACTCGATATATAAGGTATCCGTATCCTGAAAATATTTAATCTTCATGGCTTAAACCGCCTATCGAAAAACCCATTGTGAATCGTCTCTCCGTCCGGCAGGAGAACAACCCGCAAATATCTCCCGTCCATCTCTCCGATGGCAGCCCATCGTCGAATCCGCCCATCTTGTTGAATCAGTTCTTGCACCGGCTGATCGATAACGCGCTGGATCCACTCGTCACGGATTATCGCGCGGTCCGGGCGTTGACGTAACGCCCGAAAATATTCCGTGAACTTCACTGGCCAGATCCTACTCCCTCGGTATGGTTGAGTCAAAGAGCGGGTCCGGAAGCGACGAAGAGTCGGGAGCCTTCTCTGAACACAACGCGGACCCTTGACACGGTTCATTCAGGGCCTGCTCAGGAAATCGGAGTTGGAAGTCGTCGGATTACGCTTTGCTAACCCGACCTACAAACTTTCAACGGCGCGGCGCCAATGAGCGTCCGACCGTTAACGTAACAAAGACTGCGAGCGAGGATATGGCGGAATTAGGGTTTGAAAACTTCTTTTGATGTCCTGGGAAAGCTCCTCGCTCGCGTCAGCACCGATGGCTTTTTTGAAGTCGCTTAGGCCAATAAGGCATGCCGGACGCCGTAGTCATTCTACTTGCGCTACGATGATAGACCTGACCCCACAGACACTTGCAGACCGTTCACCGGCTCGTCTTGCGTGACACCGGTAATGTTTATTAAGACTTGGTCGTTATTGGGATCGCTGATGTTAGAGATCCCGATTGTAACTAACTTGTGATTGGGCGGCCAGAGCGTCGCCAGCGGACCGAGAAAAGACTCCCGGTACATTTTTCCGGTTCAAAGCCCGACACCGTATCCGTATCCGCGCATAAGATAGCAGAGGGGACAGGCACTTCCCCTTTTCTCGACCCACCTATCGGCCGAACAAATTTGCCTGCGGTCGGGGCTGACGTTGACGGCCCCGCCAAAAACAAATAGACTTGGTCACAATTCAGACCAAAATGTGATAGGACATATAGCCATGAAGACCCTGCCGTTATCGGAGGTTAAAAGTAAACTCAGTGAGTTGGTGGACGCGGTGGAGCGCCGCGACGAAGTGGTAACGATTACCCGCAACGGAAAACCTGTGGCCATTATCGTCAGCGAGAATGAATACGAGGGTTGGCGTGAAACTGTGGAGATCATGAGGGACAAAAAACTTATGAGAGAGATTCATCGGGGCATACAATCTCTCAAGCGCACTAAGAAGCGCTACACCCTTGATGAGCTTTTCACCGACTGACTATTTAGATGCCTGTTGCCGCCCTCAAAGTTCCGGCTGAGATTCGTAGTCTCATTCGGCGGATGCATCCTCAACTAAAGCGCAAGGTGCGCGCCGCGCTGGCAGACATCCTTGACGACCCAGCCTGCGGGAAAGCGCTTAAAGAGGAGCTTGAAGGTTATTGGAGCCTGCCAATCGGACGAACCCGCATCATCTACCGGCCGGGTGAAGGTGGTATCGAAATCGTTGCGATGGGGCCGCGACAAACGATCTACGAGGACGCATTCCGACAAATCATCCAGCATAGAGAGAAGCCCTGAGAAAACCGCTGCTATTTCTGCCGCACCAGCCGACAGCACACAAGCCAAGGGAATGAACCAAATTACCCACGTAAGGGGTCTCCGATACGGGCCTTCACAAACGTAAGGTGCCACGAATTGCGAATCAACGACGTCAGAGTTACCTAGCGGATCATCAATCGAATCGACGCGGATGCCATCGTGATCTTGGAGATCTTCAGCAAAAAGAGCAGGCAGACACCGCGATCGGTGATCGACACATGCAAGAGGAGAATTAAGGACTATGACAATGCGTAAAGATAAGAAAAAGCGTTTGGAAGCGAAGGGTTGGAAGATCGGCAACGCCCAGGATTTTCTGGATCTCTCGGAAGAGGGGTCGGCGTACATCGAACTAAAAATTCGGCTTGCAGAGGGCCTGCGCCAGCGCCGCCGCGTCAAGGGGTTGTCGCAAGTGGACTTGGCCGCGAGACTAGAGTTTCGATCTACGCGTCTTTCTCTTTCAGCTACGCCGCCGGCCTTTCATCGATTCTTCGAGGACAGATCCCCCCTACGGCAGCGTGGAATTATCGAGCTGGCCATCATCGACCGCCGAGTTTCCGGGCTGCATGCTCTTCGCAACTGCGGCACATGACGTGATCGAGCGCGCCGATGAAATGCACCCGCGGTTTTCTTGCCATAGGGATATGAGGTCGCGTAAGGCGAGCAACAAAGTCAATTAGGCACGCCTGACCCCAAACTGGTACGAGCGCATCGCCTACTTCAAGAATCTGCAAAAATATCTCCGTCCCGGCGGTCGAATCGCCGTGATCGACTTCGACCGGCGCGCCTGGTTCGAAGGCCTACTGCGCCACTACACGCCGACCGAGTTTATCAAGCGAGAGATGGAGCAAGCGGGATATATGTTGCAGTAAGAGTTCGACTTCCTAGACCGGCAATCTTTTCTAATTTTTGCGGTGAAGCCGTAAAGGCGCCGCACATGTGCTTCATGACGGGGGGTAATTCCCCGCAGTCTGATTCGTCCGAAGTTTAGAAACTTCGATCGACGGAAGA
>CAYZJE010000441.1:0-11104 GCA_964478485.1 uncultured Syntrophobacter sp.
CGGAAGTGAATTCGTTTGAGAACTATAATTTTTTTCTTCCGAACTTGGCGTCTTTGCGCCTTTGCGAGAGGAACTTCCGAATCCGCGCAGGCGGCACGCTATGACAAACATGTTGGTGTTAGTTTTTGGATAGCAATGCAATACAGAGGTCACAGAGGAGGAGTCGAATCTCTTTTCTCTGTGCTCTCTGTGCCCTCTGTGGTGAAAACTATCCTTACGAAACGAACCCGAACAATCAGCGGAGCCAGGAAAATACCAACACCAGCACCATTCCGACTAACATGCCCGTCACCGCGCTCTTGGTCTTGAAGGCGATGGCAATCGTCACCGCCAAAGCGATGCCGCGATAAGGCGCGGCTTGCGCTTCGAAGCGCGCGCCGGACATGAACAGCGTGATCGAGATCAGACCGCACAAGAGCGCGTACGAGAGATAGCGCAGCAAGCGGTCCCATGTCTCGGGAAAACTTTTACCGACGAGAAACAATTGCGGCAGCGCTCGCAAAACCAGCGCCGATAGCCCAAGAATTAGAATCACCTCTATGCGCGAGAAAGCCATTTCTCCATCCCCCAACCGATGATTGCGATTACGGCTGCTGTCGCTAACCAACCCCAGCCAGGATTGAACAAGGCACCGGGAATCGCCGTGATGATGCTCGCCAAACAAATCAGCGGCATCGTCCAACCTTTCATTTCCGCAACCAACAAGCCGGCGAAGTAGCCCGGCAGAATGAATTTTAGCGCCTCTTCGAAGCCTGGCGGAAATCCGAGCGCGACACCGTAGCCCGCCGCCGTGCCGACAACCCAAACAGTGAAACTCGTCGCGCCGACACCAACGAAGAATCCCAAGTTACCATAACCGTCGGCGACCGAACCGCCGGCGCTTGCTTGACGCTCTTTTTGAAACTGTAAATAAGGAACAATGAAGCTGCTGGCGCTGACGACGTGGGAAGAAATCAGCAATGGCAAACGCCGCACGCCGCGAAAGAACGGCGCCAGCGCGGTGCTCATCGGTAGAAAGCGCAAGTTCATGAGCAAGCCGGCGATCAATACCGTCGCCGCTGACTTGCCCTCGGCGAGCGGAACGAGAACAGCAAACTGCGCCGGCCCGGAATAAACCCACGCCGACATCAGCACGATCTCCCCGATCGTGAGCCCATGCGCCTGCGCAGCGATCCCCCAAGCGAGCGAAGAGGGCACGAAAGCGATCCAAATCGGAATCGCCGCTCTCATCCCCTGGCGAAAACGCGGCGCGAACGACATCACACTCGCGCCCTCACCCTTCCCTCTCCCCGATTACGGGGCGAGGGTAAAGAGTTTCGCCGCTTGCTGGCAAGATGACCGGGAAAACGATTGGAACGTTTTGGACGGCTGGAACGATTGGAACGAATTCCTTTGTGCCCTTTGCGTTCCGATCGCCCTGAGCCTGTCGAAGGGTGCGGCCAATCATCCGAATCCGAATCTCTTCCTTTGCGTACTTTGCGTTCCGATCGCCCTGAGCCTGTCGAAGGGTGCGGCTAAAGCTCCGAATCCGGCTCTACGCCGATGACGCGACTTGTTGCTGCTTGCGCGCGTAGATCCAAAAACTCGTCACCAGCGGCGACATCACCGCAATCATCATGATCGCGACCGCCGCGGCGTCGCCGAGCCCGCCGCCATGCCACTGACCCCAGATATAAGTCGATAACACCTGGCTTTTGGGCGACGACAGAAAAACCGCCATCGTCAACTCGCGATAGGCGGACAACGAAGTCCAAATCCACGTATAGATCAGTCCCGGTTTGATCAGCGGCACGATCACCTTGGCGAGAATTTTTAAGGTCGGCACGCCGCCCACCTGCGCCGCTTCTTCGAGCTCGCGGTGCACTTGGATCATGCTGTTGTTCAGCACCCGCGTGCCGAAACTGATCCAGCAGATCACGTACACCGCCATGATCACGAAAATCGTTCCGTAGAGGGGAATGACATTGGAGATCAGCAGCGCAAGATAAGCGATCGCCAAGGCGAACAGCAGATTGGGCACCGGATGGGGCAAAAAAGCCACCGCATCCAACGCCACGCGCCAGCGAAATCGCGAGCGCGTCACTATCCACGAGATCGCCGAGCAGAGAATAATGATCACGGTCGGGACGACCATCATCAGCAAAAGCGTATTGCCCGCCGCTTGCAAGATGGCGCTATCGAACGCCGCTGCCGTATAGCGCTCGAAAGTGATCGTCGAAACCGCGTGCCATGATGGAACCTGCACGTAAGGCAAAAGCGAAACCCAAAAGATCGCCAGTAGCGGCATGACAAACGCCAAAACAAAATAGCCTCCAAGCAGTCCCCAAGCATAGAACCGCCACTTGCCGAGCGCTACAGGACGGGACTGATAGGCCTTGCCGGAAATAATCTGATACTTGTGGCTCTGCTTGAGCGCGATGAAGTAGGGAATCATCAGGATCAGCGACACCGCCACCATGATCGTGCCGTAGGCGCCGGTCAAACCGTAGCGCGGCAACCCCTCGTTGGGATTGATCATGAAGTAGATCGCCGTGCTGAAGGTGAAAATGTTATTCGCCATGCCGATCACGCCAGGCACGTCGAAGGCGGCGATCGCCACGGTGAACATCCAGATCACCGCCGAGAACAGCGCCGGCCAGATGAGCGGCAGCTCGATGCGAACCAAGGTGCGCCACTGGCTCACGCCGTGCACGCTCGCCGCCTCGACTAACGCGGGATTCATGCTTTTCAGTGCCGCTGAAATCATCACGTAGGCGAGCGGCGCCAAGGTCAATCCCTGCACAAAGCCGATGCCGGTCAGCGTCGCGATATTAAGCGGCGCTTTGCTCAGACCGAACAGCTGCATGAGAAAAATATTGATCACGCCGATGCGCGGATGGAGCAAGAACACCCAACCCATCGCCTTGAGAAAGGTCGGGAATAGGATGCCAATGCTCAGCAAGCTCATCGCCAGCGCCTTGTGGCGCATGTCGGTGCGCTCGACGAACCAGGCAAAGATCAATCCCAGCGGCACCGACACCGCGATGGTCACGGCGGCAAAATAGAGCGTCGTCCACAGCACGCGATAGGTATAAGGATCGGCGAGGATCGCCGAGTAATTTTTTAGAGTGTAATCCGACTGCTGGCCCGGCACGCCCGTGCGCAGACTCATCCAGACGATCATCCCCAAGAGCATCAGAATCGCCAGCGCCGCGCCGCTCGCGACTAACACAAGAGAGATTTGCGACCAATTGATCGTCGCGCTGCGCTGCTCAGGAAACAGCACTTGGGTGGACATTGGGACTCAATTCTTTCGCTGGAAATGCGGTTATTCCGTCATTCCCGTGCAAACGGGAATCCAGGCGTGGGCGGGTCGCGACCCACCCCTACGTTAAATCATATGGATTCCCGTGTGCGCGGGAATGACGGATTGCTCATGCATCGGGTGCTGCGGTATTGGGCATTCCGCCAGATTTGCCAACAAATTCACTTCAACAATATCTTATTCAGCTCCTCTTCGAGGCCAGCGTCGTCTTTCATAAACACCTCGTTGAGTTCTTTCGGGTCTTGGAGCTTAAGCTTATTGGCCTTCACGTACTTCGCCAAGATCGTTCCCTCGACCAGATGTGAGCTGCGATAGTCTTGTTTTTCCAGCACGCTTTGGGCTTCACGCGTGGTCATGAAGGCGATAAACAATTTCGCCATGTTCGGATGAAGGGAGTTTTTCGGGACGGCTAATTGGTAATACGACGAGGACGCCGGCGTCGAACCCGGTAAACCGACCAGCGGCGCGCCTTTGGCCTGCCATTTCCACATCGCTTCGAGCGGTCCGCCGGTGCTCGCCATGATTGGAAACTCACCGCTGACGATGCGCTCTTCCTCGCCTTGGCGCAGCCGGCCGCCGGCGAGTGGCGCAAGCTTGCGCGCGAACGACAACACTTTCTCCTTGCCCCACATCGGCATTACCCGCATGAGCCAGTGAATGTAAGCCGGGATCGCCATCTTGCCCGCCCATAAGGGCGACAAGGCCGGATCGATCAGGTCTTCATAATTTTTCGGCGCCTTGTCCTTGGGGATCGCGTTGGAATTATAAATGATGCCGTGAAAAGACGCGTAAACCAGCAGCGACTCCTGGGGAAATATTTCCATCTCCTTGGTCACCCAGGGAAAGATGCCCGACCAGTTTACTTTCTCGAGCGCCTTCTGTTCGTGCATCGTCGCGAAGGTGCCGTCGGAGCCAAGATACAAATCGGTGGACGACTTGGCGCCAGCTTTTTGCTCGGTGATGATCCGCGCCGCTACCTGCGGGAAGCTCGGCCCGCCGACCAAATTGAGTTTGCCTTTGAAGCCAAAACGTTTCGCGAACAGCGCTTCAAGCTCGGCAAAACCTTTCTTACCGCCGAAAGTCGACGCGCTCGCCACCAGCGTCGCTTCGCCTTCCTTCTTCGCCTCGGCGACGATCTGTTCGAGTTTTTGCCCGTGCACGAGCTGCGGCACAAATAACAAAACGGCGATTATGAGTTTCAACACTGCGATTACTCCTTCCGAGCTATAGCGATACAAGGTCGATGATGGAGGATAGAAGATGGAGGATGGCAAGATCCGAACACGATCATCGATCCTCCATCGTCGACCCGATTTCAAGAAGGTCGAGGATGGAGGATGGAAGATCGAGGATCGCGTTCGGAATCTTTTACGATCCTCCATCCTCGATCTTCGATCCTCGACCATCCGTCGACGGTCCTCCATCCTCGATCCTCAACCGCTTTCAACGCAACGCCTCCACCGCATCACGACTGGAATCAAAAGTGATTGCGCCCTGAGCATCACGCAAAACTCCGATGGGATCCCTGCCCTGAGCCACGGCATCGATGGAGTCGCGGATCATTTTACGCAGCAAGAGAATGCCCTGGTCCGAAGTCGCCAGATGCTCCTTGGTCCGGTCCGCGATCACGCCCTGAGTTTCCTGCGCGACGCGGTCTTGCTCCCGATTCGGCAGATTCCACCAGCCGTCCTGCACGCGTGCGTAAACTCCCGGCTCGCTTTTGCGAAATCCCTTCACGCGCAGCGGCTCCGGCCGCGTCGGCTTGCCGTCCTTGTGTGGATAGAAATCGATGTAAAAAGTATTCGTCGTGTAATCGTCCTTAGGCACGCGGAAACGCATCACTTGGCGCGGCTGCTCGTCGACGCGCGCCGCGGAGTGACGCACGTGGGACGGAAAAACAAAGTGCGAGATGCGCGGCTTCGCCACGCCTTCCACCCAAGTGGTTTCTTTGAGGCCGAACGGCGTGGGCTCCCACTTGATCGTCGGCCGCTTCATCGCCATGTTCGGATAACCGGCCGCGTGCAGCGCGATCGAATGCGCGCCGTCGGCGGAATTCTCCGCGCGCTGGAGCCAATTGCAAAACTCTTCGCCGCCGCCAACCACGCGGCAGCCATCGTTGCGTACAAGCAAATCATAGCGCGGCAACAATGGCGCCGGCTCGGGACCGACATAAGCGAAAACTAAACCGCCGGCATCCTCGGCATGATACGCCGGATGTTTGACCCGCTCTTTGAAAGTGCTATCAGCGGGCTCCGCCGGCTGCTCCAAACAGTTGCCGCGCACATCCCAAAGCCAGCCGTGGTAGCAACAACGCAGTCCGTTGTCTTCGACCCGGCCATATTCCAACGACGCCCCGCGGTGCGAACAGTGCAGCGTCATGAGTCCCAACTGCCCCGCGCCGTCGCGAAACAAAACGAAATCCTCGGCAAGCAACGTCACCTTCGTCGGCGCCGCCTTGGCCTTCACCTGATCGGAAAACGCCACCGGCCACCAGTAACGACGCAGCATCTCCCCCGCCGGCGTTCTAGGACCGACACGAGTCATCAGTTCGTTCTCTTCTTTAGTCAGCATATTTAATCCTGGAGTGTTGGAGTAATGGAGTACTGGAGTGTTGGGGGTTCCGGAAACCCATCACTCCAATCTCCTACTGCTTTCATCACAATCCCCACTCCGAAACAACATTGAACTTTGAACGCTTGAACCTTTGAACAAGTTTCTCAACGACTTGAACGTTTGGAACCATTGGAACGTATGGAACGATTTCTTAATCTAGCAGTTCCTCTCGCGGCTCTAACCGTATCAATTCATTCTTCGCCGGGTCGCGCACAATCCCCAGCGGATCGCGCCCCTGCTTGATCGCTTCGATACCGTCTTTATAGATTTTTCGCAGCAAGATGACGCCCTTGTCGGTGGAGACCAGATGTTCCGTGGTGCGGTCGAAGATCACGCCTTGGCTCTCCTGCGCCGCGCGGTCCTGATCTTCGCGGGCGAGCCAGTCGATCTCATCGTCCCAGCGATACTTTCCGAAAACCGTATCTTGAACGCCTTCCGCCGAGCGGTCTTTCATCAGCTTCGAAGTAATCTTGCCGTCGACTATGTTGGCGAACTCGACGGTGTAATGGATCGTGCTGGTATCGTCGATGGGCACGCGCCAGCGCATCACTTCGCAGGAGCTGCTCGCGCGGTGCTCGGTCGGGTGACCTTCCTCGACGTTGCCGGTCTTGTTCATCGTCGGCATGACGAAGAAGTTCACATGCGCCCAGTTCTTGTCAGCCACCCGCCGCGTATAGGTATTGAGCACGCCATGCTCGAAGATTTGCGGATTGATCTCGCCATCTTCCCAGGTCGGCGTCGTCAGGCCGCGGTGCAGCCACTTCAAATGATTCTGGTCCACCGAGTTCTCAATCATCTGGAAATAGTTGCAGTTGACGATGCGCGCCCGCATCGCCCGCTGCCCGTCTTGCCGAACCAACACGTCGTAGCGCGGTAACAGCGGCGCCGGCTCCGGTCCCATGTAGACGAACAACACGCCGCCCAGCTCTTGAACTTTGTACGAAGGCTGGCGCACCCGCTCTTTGAACGTGCTCTCCGCTCCTTCGCCCGGCGTTTCCAAAACTTTGCCGTCAACATTGAACAGCCAGCCATGGTAGCAGCAGCGCAGCCCGCCGTTCTCGATATGGCCGAACTCAAGCGAAGTGCCCCGATGCATGCAGCGCAGCGCCAGCACGCCGAACTTGCCGTTTTCATCGCGAAACAAGACGACATCTTCGCCGAGAATTCTTTTGCGCTTGGGCTTGCCCTGCATCTCATTAGCAAAGCCGATCGGCTGCCAATACCGCCGCAACATCTCCCCCGCCGGCTTGCCCGGCCCGACCTGCGTCAACGCATCATTTTCTTCTTTGCTCAGCGCCATAACGGGTTCCTTTAGCTGATAGAATTATTCGCGATTGTTTCATCACGAATATCCGACTCGCGCCGAAGGTGTCAAGTAAAGTGGCGGTGCCAATCGGCCTCACATAAGATCGGATCAGAATAAAATTTGGACTTATCCCCTTTTTCTCGTGTTGAGATTCGATAAGCGTCGCCGTGCTACATTCGGATTGATATCTTAATACACCACCCAACGGGCGATGAGTGTCAGAGAAAGAGATTGACAAGAAGTAACCTAAAGTCGGATATTGCAGCCGATTTCACTTTGTCAGAATGGACGTTGGCCAAATACACTGGCGGAAGAGCCGGCAGTAGACTCAATAGTTGAACATTCGCTGCGATGTTGGTCTCGGTGCAATCGTACCGGCAGCGGCAATTGGGAACCTTCGAGGGACAATGAGTGTTAATGGAGCTATCAACA
Organism: uncultured Syntrophobacter sp.; assembly: GCA_964478485.1. Taxonomy (GTDB): domain Bacteria; phylum Desulfobacterota; class Binatia; order UBA9968; family UBA9968; genus DP-20. The sequence goes on from CAYZJE010000441.1 coordinate 7,656, forward strand.
TTGGATTCGATTTCAACGAGTGGCGTTTACAGCCTTGAGTATCCTGGTGGCAACCATCGGTCAGGCCCAAACATCTGTGCAGCCGTCGAGTTCACCTAGAGTCATGCTCTATGCCAGTGTGGGGCCCGACATGGTCTGGTACGACGTGGACGAGGAGCATGCGACGCTGGTCAGACAAGGTTCGGTAACGTTTCCGGCAAATGTGCAGGAGGCGTGGCCTCACCCTTCGAGACAATATCTTTATGTGGCATGGAGCAACCGTGGTCCTAGTTTTAACACCGCTTCTGGCGCTGGTCCTGGATTGATCGGCGGTCAACATGGTGTGAGCACATTCCGCATCAATCCCGCATCAGGCGCGCTGCAGGCTCACGGCCAGTGGGTATCGCTGCTATCCCGACCGATTCACGTGACTACCGACATCCCGGGCGCGCATGTGCTCGTCGCCTACAACAATCCGAGCGGAGTGACCGTGCATCGGATCCAGCCAGACGGAACCGTCGGTTCGGAGGTCAAGCCACCGGCAATGTTAGATGCCGGCATCTACGCGCATCAGGTACGGGTGGATCCATCGAATAAGAGCGTGATTCTCGTGACGCGGGGAAATGGTCCCACTGGCGACAAACCGGAAGACGGGTGCCCTGAAGATATTCAGCTACGAAGACGGATTGCTGGCGAACCGGGCCTCCATTGCTCCGGGTGGAGGTTTTGGTTTCCAAGCGCGGCACCTTGATTTTCACACATCCGGGCCTTGGGTCTTCGTGTCACTGGAGCGGCAGAACAAGCTCCAAGTCTACAAGAAACTGACCGATGAAACACTGACCAGCGAGCCGTTGTTTACAAAAGACACGCTGACTGCGCCACACAGAGTCCGACCCCGACAGGCTGCGGGGACCATTCACATGCACCCTAGCGGCAGCTTCGTCTACGTAGCCAATCGTTGCAGCGGAACAACCGACTTCGAAGGCACGTCCGTTTTCGCAGGAGGAGAAAACTCCATTGCCGTGTACCAGATCAATCAGGACACCGGGGAGCCGACGCTGATTCAAAACATCGATACTCGAGGAATACATGCGCGCACCTTCGCCGTCGACTCAAGCGGCCACATCCTGGTTGCGGCCAATCAGGTGTCGCTTTCCGTACGTGATGGAAACAACCTGCGCATTGTGCCCGCTGGCTTGGCCGTATTTTTGATCCGCGCTGACGGCACGCTTAACTTCGTGCGCAAGTACGACGTCGAATTGGGGCCTGGCAGAAGCCTCTTCTGGATGGGACTTGTTTCGCTTCCCTGATGCAGCACATTGGCTGACGCGAACTGCTGAACGCAGCTCCGGAACGCGGTCTAACCACGACGATGCAGCCGCCAATCGGTGAGCATCCGGTTCGTTTCATTGGTGATGCTCTGGCGCTATCAAGCGACTTGATTGCCGCCAAGCTTTGGGGGATAAAACGCTATACGTTAGGCTGCTCAGGTTATGTAAGATAGAAAGGTGTAAGAGGAAGGCCAATGCGCAAGCGGATAATTAATCAAAATCTTCAAAATGTCTCACCCGTCGATCAAAGTTGGCTAGACTTGCAACGCCTGGCGCAAGTCGAGCTCACGTCCGAGGAGGCGGCACACCCGATCGAGGCGGCGCTGATACCCAGCGTCGGCTCGGGTTGGCGGGCGGCACAAGCCGGAGAGCAGACGATCCGCCTTCTGTTTGACGAGTTGCAGAGGGTCAGGCGTATTCAACTACTGTTTCACGAAGATCAACGGGCGCGCACGCAAGAGTTCGTGTTGCGCTGGTCACCGGACGCCGGTCAATCTTACCGGGAGATTGTCCGCCAGCAATATAACTTCAGTCCGCCGGGCATGACGCGCGAGTTTGAAGATTACACAGTCGATCTCGTCGGGGTGATGGCACTGGAACTAACAATCGTTCCGGACATAAGTGGAGGCGATGCCCGTGCATCGGTTGCGCAGTTACGCATCGCATAATCTCTAGAGCTGCTCTCGGAGCTTATTACGCAGGCCGCAGCCTAACCACGCTGTACACCGTCCGCAATCGCGGTGAATTGGAATGTACTACCGCACGATATACCCCGCGTAACAGCCGCTCAGTTCCAAGTTGAATTCGCGCCCACCCTGTGCAAGTCTCTGATTCCTCATGGCCGACCAAACCGCGATTTCGTTGCGTGAACTTCCATCCATCGATCGCCTGCTTAACCATGCGCGCTGCCAGTCGCTGCTTCGCCACTTTACAATCTGCATAGCCGCAACTGACGCGCTGCTCCGCGGTTTAGTCCAACACGTTCCTTCGACCTGGCTCAGGACAGGTTTATCTCCGTTGCTACTTCGCTGATGTCTCCGTGACTTGATTGCCTCCAAGCTTTGAGGGATAAAACGCTATACGTTCGGCTTCTCAACTTGAGCATGGTATGTTGAACCCGTGATCTTTGAGTGGGATCCAAACAAGGCAAAAGCCAACCGACGTGAGCACGGCGTCTCTTTTGAGGAAGCCGCAACGGTGTTTTTGGATCCTTTGGCTATAACCTTTCCCGACCCCGACCACTCCGACGAAGAGGACCGAGAAATCACGATCGGGTTGACGACGATACATCGGATCGTGTTTGTGTCGCATTGCCCGCGAGGAGATCGCACGCGGATCATCGGCGCACGGAGAGTAACTCGAAAGGAGCGCAAACAGTATGAAGAAGGCACGGACCAATAAGCAGGCTGACGAGTTGCGGTCGGAATATGACCTTTCAAAATTGAAGGGTGGAGTCCGTGGGAAGTATTACGAGCGGGCACGTGCCGGGACCAACCTTGTTTTGATTGAACCGGAGCTGGCAAACGTCTTCCCAGATACAGACTCGGTGAACCGTGCGTTGCGTTTGTTGGCAGAGACAGCAGCGGCTGCGGCTGGTCACACACGGCGTGTGCGCCCGGCGCTGAACAAGCGGCTTAAGCCGACTGCTGGGAAACCAGCCGCTTAGCCGTTCATTGAGCCTGTAAAAAAAGCCTAAGTGAAACATTCACGAGAAATACGAACTCCGTATTTGGCGTTAAAACAACGATCTCGGGTCGGGGAACCATTTTGGCGCCCCCGTATTTGGACAATCTTCCCTTAAACCGCTCGGGGCCTAACACCGTGTAAGAGCCGCGCGGTTCCAAGTTGAATTTGCTCCCACCCTGTGCAAATCTCTGATTCCTCATGGCCGACCAAACCGCGACTCTGCTGCGTGAGCTTCCATCAATCGATCGCCTGCTTAATCATGCGCGCTGCGCTGCGCTGCTCACTCGTTACAATCGCGATTACGTGACGCAAAAATGCCGGGAATCGATCGAGCTCCTGCGCGCCGGTATCAGGCAAGGAACCATTAGCGATCTCAGCGATGATGCGATTCTGAATCACGTCGAGCAGCGCATCGCCGCGGAAAGCCAACCCGGCCACATCCGCGTCGTCAAC
>CAYZJE010000442.1:0-10971 GCA_964478485.1 uncultured Syntrophobacter sp.
CATGGAAATGATCGATCTATCGAGAGTGATTTATGATGGCATGCCGAAGATTCCGATTTTGCCGGATGTCCATGTGCGAAAGTTCTTAAGTTTAGAAAAGGGCCATCCGCTCAACGTGACCGAATTATCGCTGCCCTGTCATGCCGGCACCCACGTCGATGCGCCGATTCACATCGTTGCCAACGGCAAATCAATTGACGAACTGCCAGTGGACGCTTTTGTCGGCGCCGGTGCAGTGATTAGCGTGAAAAAGAACGGCGGCGAGGAAGTTACCGCTAAGGATTTTGAATCTTCTGGTGTGCCGGTGAACCGCGGCGACATTCTCATGCTGCACACGGGCTGGGATGAGAAATTCGAGAGTCCGGATTACAATCTGCATCCTTATCTTTCCGTCGACGCCGCCGAGTGGATGGTTAAGAAGGGCATCAAGATGTTCGGCATCGATTGCATAACCGTCGATCTGCCGACGCCGCTGCGGCCCAAGGGATTTGATTTCCCAGTGCATCGTACGCTCTTGGGGAATAACGTACTGATCGCTGAGAACGTCACGAATATCGCCAGCATCATCGGCAAACGCACGCGCATCATGGCGTTGCCCCTGCGCATTAAAGGCAGCGACGCCGGCCACGCGCGCATCATCGCGGAAGTTTTGGTTTAGAATTTTTCGGAATCGGATGATTTAACCGCACCCTTCGACAAAGCTCAGGGCGATCGGGGGCGCAAAGAACGCAAAACAAGAAATCGGAATTCTCTCGCAAAGCCGCAAAGGTGACGAGCCGAGGCCCGTCATCCCGAGCGAAGGCGAGGGATCTAAAAAAGATTTCTCCCTTCGGTCGAAATGACATCTATTCCGAACTTGGCGTCTTTGCGCCTTGGCGAGAGGAATATCCGAATCCGAGCTGTTTCCTACACACATTTGTCTGACGAAGCGGAATTAAAGTATGGCAACCACGAAACGAATTAGCGGAATCATCGGTGCTTGTCTGACGCCTTTTGACGCCGACGATCGGGTCGACTACAAGGCGCTCGAAAAGGAAATCGAATTTCTCGTGCCCGATTGCGACGCCATCACGGTGGCCGCAGTCGAGGCGGCGGAATACACCATGCTCTCGCGCGAGGAGCGCAAAGAGGTGCTCAAAGTCGCCACCGAGATGATCGGCAAGCGGGTGCCGGTGATCCTCGGTTGTTCGAGCGCGGCGCCGCGGGAGGTGCTCGATTTTGCGGACTACGCGGCGAAAGTTGGCGGTGATTTCATTCAAGTGTTGATGCCGCTCAGACCTTGGGGTGGGCAGCCGACGATCGCCGAGCTGATGGAATTTTACACTCAAGTGGCGTCGGCGAGCCCGCTGCCCGTGACCTGTTATCACAACCCGGGTCCTGGCGCCGATCCGCCCCAGGACGCTTTCGTCAAGATCAGCGAGATCGACAATATCCGCTACTTTAAGGAAAGCTCACGCGACATTACCAAGATCTCGCGCTTGATCGAACAGATCGAGCTGGCTGGGCGAGGCCATTACTTCACTACCATGCAACCCTTGCTGGTGACGCTGATGTTGGGTGGCTCCGGTGCGACCATGCCGCCGCCTGGGACACGCATCGGCGCGCAGATCGTCAAGGCGTTTCGCGCCGGCGATCTGGAGACAGCGCGCTTTTGGGCGCGCTGCTACGCGTTGTTCCCTGGAAAATGGGGCGCCTACGGTTTGCCGCCGGTGATGAAGTCGGCGATGAAACATTTCGGCGTCGACATCGGCAACCCTTGCCGGCCCTATGCGCCCGTGAGTCCGCGCGACCATGAGCAGATCGGTCAGTTTCTGCGTCAGGTCGGGCTGATCGGCGAAGCGGGCCCGACCCCGCAAGCCTTGCTCGACGCCAGCGAGAAACTCCGGCAGGAAGATACTTTTCTCAGATAATTTAACCAACGGTGACGGCGCTCGGTGAAATGGCCAACAGCGGAGCGTTGCTCGGATTAATTCTATGTTAACCCCGCCTCTTGAGGCGGGCACAACTAAATGGGGTTTCCAAAGGGGGCGAGCATCCCCTTTGCGATATTTTAATTGGCGGCGGGGTTAAATCCCCACCCGCGAAGTAGGTTCGTATAATTATGGAATGGCTTAAGGCACTTTCTGACAGGCTGATCATTTGGCTTTTGCGCTCGACTTCCGGTTTCGGCAAGGAGCTGACGGCGGACGGCAGAAAAGAGCAGGCGCTCTGGCGCGACCAGCGTTTGAGAAACCTGCAAGGGTTGGCTCAGCGGTCGAAGCAACGCTTTGGCGAAAAAGAATAACCGGCGTAGTTATTCCATGCAATTTACAACTCGGCGCAAAAAAATCGTCGTGCTAGGCGGTGGCTGCGGCGGTGTAGTGGCGGCGACGCAATTGGGGCGCACGCTCGGCGCCGATCATGAGGTGATCCTGGTCGACCGCCGGCCCGATCACATCTTCATGCCGGCGTTTCTTTTCGTCATGCTTGGCGAACGGCAGCCGCGCGACATCAGCCGGAGCTTGAAGCTGCTCGAGAAACGTAACGTCAAGGTGATTCAATCGGAGGTTTATGGCATCGATCCGTCGCGCCAAGAGGTTACCCTCGACAAGGAAAAAATCTCTTACGACTATCTGATTGTTTCGTTAGGCTTGCAGACGCGGCCTGAGTTGGTTCCAGGTTTCACGGAAGCTTCACAGCATCCGTGGGAAATGGAATCGGCGCTGCGCTTGCGCGATAGCCTGGCCAGTTTTCGTGGCGGCAGAGTAGTGGTGGGTGTGCCGCTCGGGCCTTACCGCTGTCCGCCGGCGCCCTATGACACGCAGTGGATGCTGGACGGCTATTTTCGCCAGAAGGGCATTCGCGAGCGCGTCCAGATTGAATACTTCACCCGCGAGCCTGAGCCCACCGGAGAAGCCCATGATCCGGTAGTCTGGATGGATGCAGAGAGCAAGCGGCGCGGCATTAAACAGAATTACGAATTCGTCGTGCGCGCCATCGATCCTGAAAAAAAAGTAGTTCAGGGTTTATACAACTATAAAATCCCTTATGACTTGCTGGTCATGGTGCCGCCGCACAGGCCGGCCCAGGTTCTGTTCGATAGCGGCCTTGCCGACACAGAGAATGGAATTAGAGTCGACTACGATACGCTGCAAACCAAGTGGGACAACGTTTACGCCATCGGCGACTGCGCCGATATGCCGGCGTCCAAAGCCGGCGGCGTCGCACACCAAGAAGCGGACGTTCTGGCTCATAACCTAGCCGTCGAGATCACCGGCAAAGGCCGGCCGGTCGATCTCTGGCTCCATACCATATGACTGCTGGCGGTCGGCGCTGGACGCGCCGCGGCAAATCGCACGACATATCCTACCGGCTGGCCATCCTTCGGTGTGACTGACCCGAGAACCCTTGGACCGTCTAAGTTAATTTACTGGGCGAAAGTCGGCTTCGAGAAGTGGTGGCTCTGGCGCTACTTCTAACCAGGTCGTAATCGTTACTGACCGATCTCACTGAAATCTGTTTGGCGCTTGATAGGGGTAGAGGCAGCGCTGATGCATAGTGACGGGTCTAGGTCGACAAGCGGTCACTGGCAAAGTTGACATAATATTTCTTATCAGACGTTTGCTAAATTGCTCAATCCCTCACTTTGCGGCTGGCGCAGTCGCAGTGACCGCTTCTAGCCCGGCAAGTTTGAGCGCCAGAAACGAACCGGGATTGTTTTTCAAATATTCCTTGTAGGTAGCGATCATCATCGCCTTATCGCCGAGCTGTTCGGCACAGCGCGCTTTGCCCAATAGCGCGCCGCTTTGCAACGCGCCGGCAATCTTTTGCGCCTCGGAGAAATGTTCTATCGCCGTCTTGCATTGGTTCTGCCGCTCTTCGGTCGATGCCAAGGCCATCAATGCCAGCTGCCGGTATAAACTATTTGGCTTGGTCGCGGTCACGGCTCGCTGCGCGGAACTCAGTGCCTTTTCGAGATCGCTTTTGGCGAGATGAATATTCGCCTGATATAGATGCGCCAAACCGGCATAGCGCGACCAACGGTAGGTTAGCACCTTTTCGAACGCGATCAGTGCTTCGGATAACTTAGCGTTCTGATAGAAGTCCACCGCCTTGGTGAATTCCTGTGCGGCGGTGATGTTTTGATTTTCTTTAAAGGATTGCCAACTCCATAGTACCACCACAATGACGATGGCGGCCGCGACGGCGCCAAAGACGATGCCCTTATGGTTTTCAAAATACTCAATCGTCTTTTCAGAATTTACCTGGAACCAATCCGGTTGGCGCAGATCTTTTCTGCGGATTCTTTTGCTTGCGGTTGCCATATTTTAATCAGCGAGGTGGATTTTCAAAGGGCGCGGTAGCAACGATCGAACCGAATAAACGAAGCCACTTCGCGGGCGAGGTATTAACCCCGCCGCTTATTTAAATATTGCAAAGGGGATGCTCACCCCCTTTGGAAACCCCATTTAATGGTTCCACGCTGCTTGCAGCGTGGTCGTCGATAAATCATCTACTGTTTATACCTAAAATCGCTAGGCCCCATTTTTTCGAGGATTTCAGCCCATTTTTCTTGGGACACATTAGAGACGTTCTCCAGTGGCGGTTCCTTACCTTCATCGCTTTGTTGCAGAACGCTGGAGGCTTCAAGCACCGCTTTGGCGACGTATATTGGGCTTTTTGTCCGTAGCGCCAACGCGATGGCATCGCTCGGCCGCGAGTCAATCATGACCTGGCGCCCAGCCAAACTGATATTGACCGAGGCGTAGTAGGTGTTTTCTTTAAGTTCGGTGATTTCCACCGAGTCCACCGAACCACCGACTTCACCCAGGATTGTTTTTAAAAGATCATGGGTCATCGGCCGCGCCATCTTGATGCCCTCGATCTCGGTGGCCATCGCGGTCGCTTCCAGAAGGCCGATCCAGATCGGCAGATTGAGCTTGTTCTCGGTGTCTTTCAGAATGACGATGGGGGTCTTAGTGACCGGATCCAGCGTCAATCCGCCTACCGACATCTCGATCGTGTCTTCCTTTTTGTTCATCACCTTGTTTCCTTCTAATTGGCAATCGCGCCCGCCTCAACCGACATTAGTTCGCCCAACAAAGAATTGGCGCTGGCGCCGGCAATTCTAACCTTAACGGTTCGCCCGATGAGACTCTCCGGCGCCGCCAGGTTGACGATACGGTTGCTCCGGGTCCGGCCCATGACTTGTCCGTTTTTCAACTTTGACGGGCCGTCGACCAAGATTTCATCCAGATCGCCAATGCGCTGGCGGTTTTTTGCCAGCGATATATCTTGCTGCAGCACTTGGACTCGCTTGAGGCGCGCTCGTTTGACGCCGTCGTCGACATCGTCGTGGTAAATTTTTGCTGAAACTGTTTGGCGCCGCGGTGAATACATGAACGAGTAAATCTCATCATAATCCACCCGCTGAAGCAATTCTAGTGTTTGATCGAATTCATCGTCAGTTTCGCCGGGGAAACCAACAATGATATCGGTGCTCAACGCCACTTGCGGGCAGCGTTCGCGCAGGCGCTCAATGCGCGTCAAATATTCCGCGCGAGTGTAGCCGCGGCGCATGCGCGCGAGCACGCTGTCGGCGCCCGATTGCACCGGCAAATGGAGATGCTCGCAAAGATGTTTACAGCTGACGAAGGCTTCGACTAACTCGGGCGACAAATCCTGCGGATGCGAGGTGGTAAAGCGAATGCGCGCCAAACCGTCAACCGCGTCGACGCGGCACAAAAGCTCGGCGAAGCTCAATTCCCCTGGGGTGAACTTGCCGTAGGAGTTGACGTTCTGGCCCAAGAGCATCACCTCTTTGACGCCTTGAGCGACCAACCCTTCGATCTCGGCGATGATTTTGCCGCTCGGCCGGCTCACTTCGCGGCCGCGCACGTGGGGCACGATGCAAAAACTACAGACCTTGTTGCAACCCTGCATGATCGTGACGAAGGCTTTCGAACCGTGAACTTGGCTGCGCCCGTCAATATCTTCCATATAGGCGGGATCGCGGTAAAAGGACACCTCCACCGGCCGGGCTCGCGCCGCTTCCGCTTGCTCGACCAGCTCGGGCAGCTTGTGAATGTTGTGCGTGCCAAAAACCAGATCGAGATGGGGCACCCGCTTGAGCAGTTTCTCCCCTTCCTGTTGCGCCACGCAGCCGCCGACGCCGATGATCACGCCGTCACGATAGTCTTTGAATTCTTTCCAGCTGCCGAGCGCGCTGTAAACTTTTTGCTCGGCCTTGTCGCGCACGCTGCACGTATTGAGCAAGATTAAATCGGCGGCATCGATGCGGTCGGTTTGCACGTAGCCGCGCCGGCTCATCACTTGAGCGATGCGCTCGGAATCGTACTGGTTCATCTGGCAACCGTGGGTTTGGATAAATAATTTCTTGGGCATGGCGGTCACGGCGCGATCAGATCGACGATCTTGTAGAGCTGGTTGATGCTGCGGCATTCCTCCGCGATGTGGCAATGGGGCGCGTAGCGCGGCATCTCGCTGTCGCCGATGCCCCAAGTCATGCGGCTCTCAGGATTGAGCCAAATCAATTGCTTGGCTTTGCGCTTCACCTCGCGCAGCACCCAGTCACTGGGCCGGTTATAATTGTTTCTGCCGTCGCCGATGATCAGCACCGTGGTCTTGCTGGTGATCGCCGGAAAAAAATTACGATGGAACTGCTCGAAGGCGCGGCCGAAGTTGGAATGGGAGAAAACATCGATCACGTCGCCCTTGAGCGCGGTTTCCACCGCGGTGGAAATGTCATGCTCTTCGAATAATTTGGTCACCTCGCCGATCTCGGCGACGAAGACGAAACTGCGGACTTTGGCATAAAGATCCTGCACCGAATAGACGAACTGCAACATGAAGCGCGAAGCGTTCAAAACCGAATCCGAGATGTCGCACAATACCATGACCTGGGGCTTGGTTTTCTTGCGCCGCTCGAGCTGGATCAGAAACGGCACGCCGCCGTACTGCATGTTCTTGCGCAGGGTCTGCTTGACGTTGAAGCGGCCGCGCAGGGCTTTTTTACGCCGCACCGATAGGCGGTTCTTGAGCCGCTGGGCCAAGCGCGCCACGGCGTCGTTCATGCGCCGAATGTCGTCTTCGGTGTAAAACGAAAAGCTCTTGTCGGCCAGGGCGCTTCGTTGGCTATAATCGCGGGGCTCGGCGCCTTGCTTGCGTTGCTCTTGCTGAATGATTTCGCGCAACAGCCGGTTCAAGTCGCGCATGCGCTCGTCCAAATAGCGCATGACGTTTTGCAGATCCTCCCCAGTCTCACCGAGCATCTGCAGCATGCCTTTGAAGCGCTCGATCTCGCTTTGCACCCGGTCGAGTTGGAGCCGCATCATCATACGCGTGTAGGGCGTATGACGCATGCCCTCCGGCGTGGCGCCTGCCATTTCCTGCTCGATCGCCTGGCGCAGCAAGCGTTCGAGCTCGCCGCGATTGTTCTGTAAGAGCGCTTTGGTTAGCTCGGATAAGTCCCCTTCCATCTTTTTGAGCAGCTTTTGGATTTGTTCGAGCATCTCCTGGAACTGCTCGGGCGAGAGACCGAGATCCTCCATGATCTTGCGGTCGAGAGCGTCGAGCGCCTGGCCGATGCCGAGAAAAAAATAATCGAATAGCTCGTCAAAAGGTTTCGCGTCGCCGGCACGCTTGACCAGCGTCGCCCGCAAGGCGTTGCGAAACAACAAAGGGTCGGCGATGCCGACCAGGTTGAGGGCGCGGAAGGCGTCCATATTCTCCGACAGCGACACACGGATGCCGTTACGGCGGAGCACGTTGGCGAATTCGATCACGCGCGCTTGCATGGCTAAAAACCTTTAGAAGGCTGTTGAAAAACTACTTCGGAGTCCTTCGACGGGCTCAGGACGAACGGAGGGAGTCTGCTATTAAAGGGATTCCGTTCATGCTGAGCTTGTCGAAGCATGATGTTCCACATTTTTTCAGCAACCTTTAGTGCAGGTGGTCTTTCTCACTGCCGGGGGCTGCCGGCCGCTGCGCCTGTTTCTCGGCGAGAAAAGCTTTAAGCTCTTGATGAGCTTTGCGAATGTCGGCTTCGTATTTCATCAATGTCGACATGGTCTGCTCGACCAATTCATTATCCAGTTCTTTGATATTGAGCAAAGTCAGGGCGCGCACCCAGTCCAGGGTCTCGCTGATGCTCGGGGTCTTTTTTAGATCGAGCTTGCGCAGCCGGTGCAGCAAGCGCACCACTTCGTCGGCCAATTTCTCGCCAACGTTGGGGACTTTGAGCGTGATGATTTCCCTTTCCCGTTCAGGATCGGGGAAATCCAAGTAGAGATGGAGGCAGCGGCGTTTTAGCGCATCGGACATTTCCCGGCTGTTATTACTGGTAAGCACCACCAACGGAATATGCTTCGCCTTAAGGGTGCCGATCTCCGGCACGGTGATTTGAAAGTCGCTCAAGACTTCGAGCAAGAACGCTTCAAATTCGGCGTCCGACTTGTCAATTTCGTCGATCAGCAAGACAACGCGCTTTTCCGACAGCAGCGCGCGCAGCAAGGGCCGCGGCAGAAGAAAGCGGTCCGAGAAAAACACCCCGTCCTGATTGGCAACATGGTCGACCGCTTCTTGCAGGGTTTTAGCACCCTCAAGAATCTCGCCGATCTTGTCTTTGAGAATCTGCGTGTAGAGCAGCTGTTTGGCGTATTCCCATTCGTATAAAGCCTTGGCCTCGTCGAGTCCTTCGTAACATTGCAGGCGAATCAGCTCCAGGCCTAGCGAATCCGCGAGAACTTTTGCCAACTCGGTCTTACCTACCCCCGCCGGTCCTTCGACCAATAATGGTTTTTCCAACGACGTGCCTAGGTAAACCACCGTAGCGACGTTCTTATTGCACAGATATTTTTGCCTGGCCAAGCCCGCGATCACTTCGTCGACTGACTGAAACATAGTTGTCCTTTCCAATTCCAGCGAGGCTAACATAATCATTTCTGAACAACAAATAACCTACGAATCTTCAGGCTTCCGCAGGGTTTACCGGGGTAACGCTATTTCAGCGCAACGACTCGGAGATTGCACCGCGGAGGCGCTGAGGGCGCAGAGTAAAGAATTTTGATTAAAAATATTCCGAACTCTGCGAACTCTGTGCCTCTGTGGTGAATACTCCTTGATCGTAAACCTGGAAGAGCCTTACCGAAAGCCCCGGTTGATTGCACAAGCGTCGGGCTTTCTGTAATCAAGAGGTTGTGTGCACTTTGGCGCTTTATTTTCAAAACTTCGAGAACTATCCGTTGGTGCTGGCCGCCAACCGCGATGAGCATTTCGACCGGCCGTCAGCTGCCCCAGCGTTGCTCGATGGCGATCCGAAGATTATCGCCGGGCAGGACCTGCGCGCCGGCGGGACATGGCTGGGCGTCAATGAGTCCGGCCTGTTGGTCGGAATTTTGAACCGCCGCATCAATAGCATCAAGGGCGATGCGTTGCCGCCAACGGTGGCGCGTTCCCGCGGGCTACTCTGCTTGCAGTTGTTGCAAACCAATAGAGTGACCGAAGCACTTAACGTCATCGAACGAGATAAGTCGCGCTACAATCCTTTCACCATCGTCTTTGCCGACAAGGATGCCGCTTACGTTGCTTACAATGACGATGTAAAAATCTTGGTCCAGCAGTTGAAACCTGGCTTGCATGTCTTCAGTAGTGCCGCGGAGTTTGACCTCAATTCGGCCAAAGCCGAACGCGCGCGCGCGCGCTTCGCCAGCTTGATGATTCGACTCAGCGAAAATGGCAATCAGCCAAAGGAATGGCTGGCGCCGTTGCAAAATATTCTCAGCGATCATTCGTTGGCCGACGGCTCGGACGATCCCGGTGACGCCATCTGCGTTCATCGGGAAACTTCCGGCACGGTTTCGTCCAGCATAATATTTTTAGCGCGAGCCGATTGGCAATTCGCAACCTTCCATTGTCCCGGGGCGCCGTGTCAGGGTAGCTTTGGCCCGGCGCTCAATCTTTCCGTCCGATGAGCGGCGCACGAATAGCCAAACCCGCCGCGACGGTAATTCTGCTGCGTCAAGCGGAAGCCAAAGGTTTCGAAGTGTTCCTCACGCGGCGGCCCGATGGCATGCCGTTTTTGGGCGGCATGTACTGCTATCCCGGCGGCACGGTCACGAAAGACGATGTCACTCAGCGAATGATCGATCGCTGCATCGGCTTGACGCCGAAGCAGGGGCAAAAAATTCTCGGCGCGCATTATAGTCCGAGCGAAGCGATCGGTTTCTGGATCGCCGGCGTCCGGGAGGTCTTTGAAGAAGTCGGCGTGCTGTTGGCGGTCGAAGAAAGCGGCGTGAAATTGGACAGCCAACGCGCCGCACGATTGGCGGACAAGCACACCGCGTTGTTGAACAAGTCAATGAATTTTCGCGAACTGCTGGAAAGCGAAAAGCTCGTCTGCGATCTCGCCAGCCTGGCCCACTTTTCCTACTGGCAGACGCCGTCGCAGGTCCGACTGCGCTTCGCCACGCGCTTTTTCATTGCACCGCTGCCAGAGGGGCAAACACCGCTAGCGACGTCCTATGAAGTCACCCATAGCGTCTGGCTCACCCCCGACCGCGCGATGCAGTTGTTCAGCCGCGGCGAGCTGCCGATGATCTTCCCAACCTTTGCGGCGCTGCGAACGCTAGCTGACTTTGACACGCTCGAAAGCGTCCTGCGTGAGTTTGGCGTGGGGAGATAATCGGAGAAGACGACTCACCACGAAGGACACGAAGAGCACGAAGTTCGGAATTTAAATGGTCCGAACCCTTCGTGTCCTTCGTGGTGAAAACATCTTTTCTTTCCACTCTCAGGCTTCACTCAACGCCGCAAACAACGCATCGCACTCCACTCCGTCATTCCCGTGACAACGGGAATCCAGGTTTTTTCTGTTCGTATCGAAAGGAGCGCGGGTTTTCTAACCCGCGGAATGAAAATTCGCGGACAAGAATGTCCGCGCTCCATTGATGAGACCGGAAATCCGAACGCTCC
>CAYZJE010000443.1:0-6080 GCA_964478485.1 uncultured Syntrophobacter sp.
CGGCAGATGGGCAAATATATTCCCGGTAATCCGAGTATCGTCGTGCAGAATATGCCGGGGGCAGGGTCAGTGACCGCGGCAAATTACGTTTCGGGCGTCGCCAAACCCGACGGGCTAACGATCTTGGCGCCGCACAATAATCTCTATCTCAGTCAGCTCTCGGGTCAAAAAGAAGTCAAATTCGACCTAACCAAGATGAACTGGCTCGGCTCCCTAGAGAATGACGACATGGTTCTCTTCGCGCGCGCTGATGCGCCCTTTAAGTCCATCGAAGATATTATTAAAGCGAAGGAGCTGCCGAAATGCGGCTCCACCGGCATCGGTAGCTCGGACTATGTCATGTCGAAAATCCTTGACGATACCGTCGGCGCAAAAGTAACCCATGTCACCGGCTATCCCGGCAGCAGCGAGATTGCCATCGCTCTGGAGCGCGGCGAAGTGCAGTGCATGGGTTTGACTATTGCGACGTACTACGGCCGGGAGCCTTTCTTGGGTTGGCTCAAGACGAACTACATCCGCTTCCTCGCCCAGAGCGGCCGAAAACGCAGCGAACGCGTGCCCGATGCGCCGACCGTCTTCGAACTCATGGAGCGCTACAAGACCCCGCCGACCAAACGGCGCACCACTGAAGCAATGCTCCAAGGGGGAGAGTGGGCACGGCCTTCGCTCGTGGCGCCAGGCACGCCGTTTGACCGCGTTAACATGCTGCGCGCGGCGCACGAAAAAGCGGCACGGGATCCTGAGTTGCTGGCCGAAGCGAAGAAGTTGCGAATCGACGTGGTTCACAATAGCGGTGCGGAGCTGCAGAAGACCGCCGTGGAAGTCATGAAGCAGCCGCCCGAAGTAATCCAAGCAATCAAGAAACTATTCGTGAACTGACGTTGCCTTGCGAAACGTTGTCGAATGCGTGCAGCCAGTTGTACCGCGGTTTGCGTTGACTCCGAAGTTTTTAGCTCTTCACTCCAAGCTGCGCCAAAAAACCGCTTTTTTTCAGATCGTCGACAAAGCGCAAGTCGAGAACATCTTCCGGCTTCGCCTTGGCGGCCTTGGGCTCGATCTCAGCTTGGATGTCGAGGATATTGCGCAGCCCTTCGATGGTCGGATAGGTATCGTCAACCAGCAGATCGCGGTAGGCCGTGTAGGATTTTTCCAACACCGTGCGGTCTTGGCCGCGGGTATACTTGTACAGCACCTTGAGCACCTCTTCCTTGTTATTTTTGTAGTAATGAACGGTTTCGGCCATCGCCCGCACCAGTCGCTGAACAAGATCGGGGTTCTCCCGGATCAATTTCCGCGAGGTGACCGTGCAGGTCAATTGAAACGGTATCTTTAGCTTCGCCATGTCCAGGATGACCTTGAGCCCGCCCTTCTCGCCCATTAAGCGTTCCGCTTCCTGTCCGACGGTCCAATCCAATTGTCCGGTCGTCACCGCCGTCACCCGCGCCGAACCGCTGCCCACGGTCACAGCTTTAATGTCGCTCAAGTTTATTTTCAATTGCTTAAGCGCCAGCCGTAGCGCGAAATCCGCGGCCGTACCGGGAATGTGAATCGCCGCCGAACGGCCCTTAAGATCCTCCGGCGCGCGAATCTCCGGCTTACCGATAATGTAATAGGGCAACGTATTGGTGAGGCTGTTGACGATCGCCACGTCGCCGCCGGCCAGCTTGCCGTAAAGCGCCGACGTGCCCACTGCGCCGACAAACGCGACATCGCCGGCGATCAAACTCTGTACCCCCCGCGTGCTGCCGCTGATGTAGATCAACTCGATATCGAGCCCATGCTTTTTGAAAATTCCCCGATCCTTGGCGACCCAATAAGCCGGCGAAGCGTTGGCCGAGTCGGAGATATAGGCAAGCAGATGTGATTTCCTTTCCGCCGCTCCACTGTCCGCCCACGTGAAGATTAACCACAACAACGCGAGGCTGCCGCGATAATGAGTGCGTATCATGTTTACTCCCTTGTCCCGCTCGGCATGGGTCCCATCAAAGAAATCACTTACCCGGCAAGAACGCAACGAAAAAAAGGCTGGCTGCGATGACTCGTCAAACTTAATTTGCTACAAACGCACCATGGACCGCTCGACCCTGCTCTTCGGCGCCACTTCGATTCTCGGCTTCAGTCTTGCCCGGCTGTATCCCGAATCGCTTCTGCCGTTCATCACCCGCGCCAATCGCGCGCCGTCGATTCGCGGCTGGCCGATGCTCCATTTGGAAGATCCCCTTTGGCCGGAAACGGTGTTCCATCAATATCAACCGAACCTGTTACTCTACTGCCACGCCGTGTGCGACGTGCCGAAATGTGAAGCTCAACCCAGCTGGGCGCATGAAGTCAATGTCGAATACACCCGCCGGGTGATCGCCGCGCTGCCGGCGCACACCCGGCTGGTCTACGTTTCCTCCGATCATGTCTTTGGCGGCGACGGCGTTTACGATGAGGCATCGTCCCCCTGCCCGATCAGCGTCTACGGTAGATCGCGCGTCGCAGCGGAAGAGTTAGTCCTGGAGCGCTCAGGCTCGCTGGTAATTCGCGTCGGGTTGCCCATCGGCCCGTCGCCCAACGGCCGCACTGGCCATTGGGACTGGCTGCGCTATCGCACCCAGCAGAAGCTGCCGGTCACCATCGTCCATGATGAATACCGCACGGTGGTGTGGGCTAGCGACCTATCGGCTCGCGTCATGGATTTGGCTGAGAGCGACCAAATTGGCATTCGTCATGTTGTCGCAACCCGTGCGTTGTCGAGGATCGAATTGGCCGATCATCTTTTAAAGCTTTTCGGCGAGCCTGCCTGCTATGAGCGCGAGAGCCGTTACCAACGTACGGCGCCACATCTTGGCCATGTGGAATTGGCCACTCGCTATCATGGCAAACTATTTCAGCCTTTGATCAGTGTAATCGACAAATCAAACGTACATGGTTTCGATCCCGTGAATGAACTACCCCGCAGCGAGCTGCCGGGAATGAGATTCACAGAGATTCAACAACTTCATGCGACAGCGTCACCCTCTAGTCCGCGGCAAGGCGGATAATGCCTGCCCGTGGAGTCAGGTGAAATCGTTGCAGTCCCCGGTCCCTCGTGTTAGGCCAAATTCATCATGACGTTAGCCAAGGACGACGAACACTTTCTCTGCTTGAGAGCGTCCCCGGCGAGGATGGATCAGCTCTGGTCTGAAGGGTGGCGTCACTTCGGGGTAATTTTCGTTCGCTATCGCACCTCGGAGCATGGTGGCCAACAGTATTCGGTCTTGCCGCTCAGAATCGACCTGGAGCGTTTCGCTTTACACCGCAGCCATAAGCGCATCCTGGCTAAAAATCGCGATCTCCGTGTGCTGCTTCGACCATCGTCCATCGACCGGGAGAAAGAAGCTTTGTTTGAAAAACATCGGCTCCGCTTCGAAGAAAACGTGCCAACGTCGCTGTTCAACTTCATGTCGCCCGATCCCGCGAACGCCCCCTGCCCTAACTTGGAATTCTGCGTCTATGACGCCGACAAACTTCTCGGCGCAACCTTCCTCGATATCGGCGCCACCGCAACTTCCGCGGTCTACGCCTTCTTCGATCCCGCAGCAGCAAAACGGAGCCTTGGCATTCTGATGATGCTCCACTCAATCCAATTTTCCGTCGAGCGCGGCTGCCGCTACTACTATCCCGGCTACGCCTACCGCGAGCCATTTACCTATGACTACAAGAAACGCTTTACTGGACTTGAGTATTTCGACTGGAGCCAGGGTTGGAAACCCTACAAACCGGCGCTCGATTCAGCGCTGGCTAACGGGAAAGGAGTCCTGCCATGAACGAGGATCAGGCAAAGAAAGCCCGCGCTTTAGGAATCAACCACGTCGTTCTGGAAGTCGATGATCTCGACCAAGCGTTAGAATTTTACGGCGGCTTGTTCGAGTTCGAACTGCGTGGCCGGAGCGACCACAACGCGTTCATCGATCTTGGCGATCAGTTCATCCAGCTCACCCTGGGAAGAACTCAAGTCGCCGACACCAAGCGCCATTTCGGCTTCGTCGTCGACGATCGCGAAGCCGTCAAGCGCGCGATGGATCGGCTCGGCATCAAGAGCATCAACGATCGCATGAACATTCTCGACCCATGGGGCAACCGGATTGAAATCGTTGCCTACGACGATGTTCAGTACACCAAGGCGGAACATATCCTCAAAGGCATGGGGGTCGGCATGCTGGTGAAAACCCCAAGCGCGATCGAAGAACTGAAAAAGAAGAACATGGCGCCGACGTGATCGACAAAATGCAAATTTCTCGTGCGCCACATCGCTCTGTCAAGCCACAGGTAGCGAAGCAAACACCGATCATTGGCTGGAGCGAAATGATCTCGCCGTTGGGGCCACTATTCGTCGCGGTGAGCGAGCACGGCGTCTGCGCGATAGAATTTGGCCGGCGCAAACCGAGATTCTCAACCCATGCAAAAATGGCCGCCCGCTTGGAGAAAGACACCAGAGTCGTCGCGCCAGTGATGGCGCAGCTGCGCGAATATTTCACCGGCAGACGAATCAATTTTGATCTGCCGCTTGAGCTATCGTCACTCACACCATTCCAGCGAGAAGTTTTGGCGGTCACTCGGCTAATTCCAGCGGGACAGACGTGGACCTATCTGCAAGTCGCTCAGGAAATGGCACGCCCGAATTCGGCTCGCCCGGTGGGCCAAGCCTTGGCGCACAATCCCATTCCGATCATCATTCCTTGCCACCGAGTGATCGCCACTGACGGCAGCCTACGCGGCTACAGCGGCGGCTCGGGACTCAAAGCCAAGCGCTGGTTATTGCAACACGAAGGCGCGCCTTCGTGAGCCCAAGTAGAGCTGAATCATTTCACCACCGCGCATCCCCTGCGGCAATTTGGACAGCGCTCGGCGCCGTCTATCTGATCTGGGGCTCGACCTATCTCGCGATTCGTTTCACGGTCGAAACCACGCCGCCGTTTCTCTCGGCGGCGGCACGCTTCATCATTTCGGGTGGCTTTCTTTACGCCTGGCGCCGTGGCGCCGGCGATCCACAACCTAGCCGGCTAGAATGGCGCAACGCGTCGATCATCGGCATCCTGCTGCTCGTCGGCGGCAATGGGGGGGTGGTTTGGGCAGCACAATATATTCCATCGAGCCTGTCAGCGCTCTTGGTTGCAACCGTACCCTTGTGGATGCTGCTCTTCGACGCTGTTCGTTCTGCTGGGGAAAAACCCAGCGCCAAAGCACTCAGTGGAATCATGATCGGCTTTGGTGGCGCCGCGTTGCTGATTGGCTGGAGCACCAGTGGCGCGACGCCGGAAACTTTCTACGGCGCCCTGGCGGTCCTCGCGGCGTCATTGCTTTGGGCGATCGGCTCGATCTACGGCAAGATTCTTCATTTGCCATCGTCTCCGCTAGTTACCACCGGCATCGAAATGCTCGCCGGCGGCGGCGTGCAAATCTTAGTCTCATGGGCGTTCGGCGAATTCGCAAGCTTCGATATCAGCGTAGTATCCACGCGTTCGGCCTGGGCCTGGAGCTATCTGACAGTAATCGGCCCGATCGCCTTCGTCGCCTACGCGTGGCTGCTACGCAACGCGCCAATCCCGTTGGTCGCAACCTACTCCTACGTGAATCCACTTGTCGCCATCGTGCTCGGTTACTTTCTCGGCAAAGAAATCATTGCCATGCGAATTCTGCTGGCAGCGGGATTGATCATTGGTTCGGTGGTCTTGGTTAGCGCGCCGAAGACGCGCTAACCAATTGCAAATTCCAGATTACATATTCCAGATTTTTTGATATGAGCTGGGCGAAGTTCGAATGGTTCAGCAGGTGTCGGTAATTGAATTATCAGAGATTTGAAAATTTGCCGGTTTGGCAAGACAGCGCGGAGCTTGCGCGATCTTGCAATCTGGAATTTGTAATTTGAAATTGGAGGCCCTATGCCGATAAAACTCTATCACGACGTACCGTCAACCAACTCCGACCGCGTCAAGATCGCCCTGGCGGAGAAAGGACTCGCCTGGGAGGGAGTCTGGGTCAAGCTTTCCAAGAGAGAGCAAAAAAGTCCCGAGCATCTCAAACGCAATCCGTACGGTAAGATTCCAGTGCTCGAC
>CAYZJE010000444.1:0-6431 GCA_964478485.1 uncultured Syntrophobacter sp.
TCGTCTACCAGTTGCTCGACGCCGGCGTGTTCTAGGTTTAATTCCCGCGACCTAAGCGACCGCCATAACCGGGAAAGGCAGTTCCGGCTGGAATCCCCCCTCGCAACCAATTCCTCGCCTTGCTACGATTGCTGTCCATGAAAGCCAAATTAAAAAAAATAAGCAAAGCACTCACCATCGCCGGCTCGGACTCTGGCGCCGGGGCCGGCATCCAGGCCGATCTGAAAACCTTCGCCGCCCTCGGCGTCTATGGCACTTCGGCGATCACCGCGATCACGGCGCAAAACACCGTTGCCGTGACCCAAGTTCTAGCATTGAACCCAAAGCTTGTCGGCGCGCAGATCGACGCGGTCATCGGCGACATCGGCGCCCATGCGCTGAAAACTGGCATGCTCGCCAACCGCGCGATCATCGACATGGTGGCAAGGAAAATTCGCGAGCATCGTCTGAAGAATGTGGTCGTCGATCCAGTGATGGTCGCCACGTCCGGAGATTTATTGATTCAAAAAGACGCCGTCGCTACGTTGCGTAGCGAGCTCATCCCGCTGGCAACCGTCGTAACGCCAAACATTCCCGAAGCTGAAGAGCTTACCGGCATGAAGCTTCACGGAACGGAAGAAATCAGAGAAGCGGCGAGGTTAATCAGTAAGATGGGCGCAAAAACCGTGGTCATCAAAGGCGGCCATCTCAAAGGTCCGGCGATGGATCTTTTTTACGACGGCAAGAAATTCACCGCGCTCAACGCGCCGCGCATCCGCACCAAAAACACCCACGGCACCGGCTGCACCTTTTCGGCAGCGATTGCCGCGTATCTGGCCAAAGGCGAAACGATCGACAGCGCCGTCGCACTGGCGAAGAAATTCATTACCCGGGCGATTCAGTCGAGTTTTTCAATCGGCGCCGGCCATAGTCCGGTGCATCACTTCCATCGATTTTGGAAAAGCTAGCCCGGATTATTCGTGATCTAGCCGCGAACGCGGGCATCCAGGTTCGTGCGAGGATTAATTTTAAGGGTTCTTCAGGCTTCCGTATCGGTAACCTGGGAGTGCCACCTTGAATTCGTTAACGAAGGACACGAAGGGTTCGGATAGGGGCGCAGCATGCTGCGCCCCTACACCTTCGTGGTAAACACTTTTTTGCTACCAGGATCGACAAACTACTCTAGAGAATAGAACGCCAGGCGGCTCCAGTTTAGCGCGCTGCCCGGTAGGATGCCGAGATAAACCGTGCCGATCAAGGCGATTGCAATGGCGCAGTAGACGAACGGCGATTGGCGAAAACTTTTGCCGTCGGCGCCGCCCTCTTCCATATACATCGCCACGATCACGCGCAGATAGTAGCTCACCGAGAGCAAACTGTTGAGCACCCCGATGATGGCGAGATTCAAGTGTCCGGCGAGCACCGCCGAACGGAACACGTAGAATTTTCCGGTGAAGCCCGCCAGCGGTGGAAACCCGGCCAGCGACAGCATGAAAAGCGACATCGCCAACGCCAAGAACGGCCGCTTAAAGCCCAAGCCGGCAAAGTCGCTGTAGCTTTCACGCGGCTCGTTGCCTTCAGATAAACTGGTGAGCACGGCGAAGGCGCCGAGAGTCATGAACGAATAGGCCAGCAAGTAAAACAGCAGCGCCAAACCACCCCATTCGACGCCGACGACGATTGGAATCAGCAGGTAGCCGGCATGGGCGATGCTCGAATAGGCGAGCATGCGTTTGACGCTCGTCTGGGTGATCGCCAGCAGATTGCCCAGTGTCATGGTCGCGATGGTGATGATCCACAGCGGAAACACCCAGTCGCTCTCCATGGGCGAGAACTTATACATGAGGATGCGCGCCCAGGCGGCGAAGGCCGCGGCTTTTACCGCCACCGACATGAAGCCCGTCACCGGTGTCGGCGCGCCGTCGTAGACGTCCGGCACCCAGAAATGAAACGGCACGGCGCCTATTTTGAAAGCGAAGCCGATCAGCAGCAAGAATCCGCCGCCAACCAGATAAACCGGCCACTCGCTCGGCTGGTCGAGCAAATAAGCGGCAATTTGGTTGAGATTGGTCGAACCGGTGGCGCCGTAGATCAGCGCGATGCCGTAAAGCAAAAACCCGGTGGCAAAGGCGCCCATGAAAAAATATTTCATCGACGCTTCGCTGGCGCGGTCGCTCGCGCGCCACATGCCGGTGAGCACGTAGACGGCGATCGACATGGTCTCCAAGGCGAGGAAAAACACCATCAGATCGTTGGCCGCGGCCATCAGAATCATGCCCACGGTGGCGAACAGAATCAGCGCATAGAACTCACCCTCGTGAATCCGCGCTTGCCGGATGTAATGGATCGACGACAGAATCGTCAGCGCCGCCGCCAGCAAGAAGATCAGCGTGAAAAACAGCGCGAAGTTGTCGAGCACGATGCTGTCACTGAACGCGCTCTCCTGCCTGCCGGTAAGCAGCACGGCGACTTCGGCGGCGGCGAGTCCAAGGCCGACCAGACTGTAAAACGCCAGCACGCCTTTTGGCTCATCTTCGTCGATGAACAAATCGCGGCCAACCACGACCAACGCGGCCACCAATACTTGGATCGCCGGCAGCAGCGGCGCGAAATTAACGTCCATCGTCCTGCTGCTCTCCGCTGACGTTTTCGTCAATTGCTGGTGGCGCCACCGGCGCAGCTGGCTCGGTAAGAATCCTTTTCAAGGTCAGTTCCACGGCCGGCTGCATTCGAGTTAGAAACGGCTGCGGGTAGATACCCATGTACAGGATCAGCAAGAGAATCGGTGCCAGAATTGCCAGCTCACGGCCGTTCAAATCCTCTAGCCGCTGATTTTCCGGATTGCTCAGCGGACCGAAAATCACCCGGCGAAACATCCAGAGCATATAGATCGCTCCCAAGACCACCCCCGTCGCCGCCACGGCGGTCCAGCCGGGTGCGACGGCGAAGGCGCCGAGCAGAATCAAAAACTCGCCGACGAAACCGTTGAGTCCGGGCAAACCGATCGACGCGAAGGTCACGACCAAAAGCAACGATGAGAAAACCGGCATCTGCTGCCACAAGCCACCGAAGTCATCGATCATGCGCGTGTGGCGCCGGTCATAGAGCATGCCGACCAAGAGAAACAACGCGCCGGTGGACAAGCCGTGATTGAGCATTTGATAGATCGCCCCTTGAACTCCTTGCAGGTTGAGCGCGCACAGGCCGAGCATGACGAAGCCGAGATGGCTGACGGAAGAATAGGCGACGAGCTTTTTGATATCGGATTGCATCATCGCCACCACGGCGCCGTAGACGATGCCGATGACTGCTAGCGCAATGAGGCTCGGCAGCGCCGCCTGCGCGGCATCGGGAAACAGCGGCATGGCGAAACGGAGAAAACCGTAGGTGCCGAGCTTCAAGAGCACGCCGGCGAGAATCACCGAACCGGCGGTCGGTGCTTCGACATGGGCGTCCGGCAGCCAAGTGTGAAAGGGAAACAGCGGCACCTTGATCGCGAACGACAGGGCGAAGGCAAGAAAGAGCCACGACTGCTGATCGAAGGGAAGATTCAAACCATAAAGTTCGAGTAGATCGAAGGTGAAAACTTGAGTCAACTGCGCGTGGCGCGTCGCCAGATAAATGATCGCGACCAGCATCAGCAAGCTGCCGGCCATCGTGTAGATGACGAACTTAAGCGCCGCGTAGACGCGCCGAGCGCCGCCCCAAACACCGATCAGAAAATACATCGGCACCAACATCACTTCCCAGAACACATAGAAGAGGAAAAGATCCAGCGCCACGAAGGCGCCGAGCATGCCGGTCTCGAGCAGCAGCATGAAGATCAAATACTCTTTGACTTTGTCCTTGACCGGCCACGACGCCAAAATCGCCAGCGGCATCAGCAAGGTGGTAAGCAAGACTAAAAACAGGCTGATACCGTCGATGCCGAGAATGTAATGAATACCGAAATTAGGCATCCACGCCACCCGCTCGACCAGCTGCATGTCGCCGTTGCCAGCGTCAAACAGATCGAAGATTCTAAGCGACCAGAGAAAATCGCCGGCGCTGGCGCAGAGCGCCACCGCAAACAGCGCGGCGCTTTGCCGGCGCGGCAAAAAGAGCAGCAGAGCCGCGCCAAGCACCGGGAGGGCGAGCAGAAAAGTCAAGTCTCCAAAGCCGGCGGCTGTCATGGTTACAGTTGTCCGAGAAAATAAGCCAGCAGCGCCAACACGCCGGTTAGAAACATCGCGGCGTAATGCTGCACGTTGCCGGTCTGCAGGTAGCGCCAAATGTTGCTAAATCCGCGCGCCGTGGCGGCCACGCCGTTCACCGTCCCATCGATCACCCAGGGATCGATGACGCGGGCGAAAAGACTGGCGAGCAGAGTGAACGGACGCACGAAGATAAAATCGTAAATTTCGTCGACATAAAATTTATTAAAAGACATTTGGTACAACACACCGCCACCGGTTTGCGGCGCGATTGGCGCACTGGCCTTGCCGTACTTCAAGAAAGCTAGCAAAAAACCGCTCGCCACGACGGCGAGCGTCACCAAGGTGATGATAATTTCGCTGCTAACGGAATCGTGATGGACCTCGGCCGCGCCCAACACCGGCTCGAGCCAATGATCCCAGCGGCTGCCCCAGAGGTATTCGGGCGCGCCCAACCAGCCGCTAAAGATCGAACCGGCCGCGAGAATCATCAAGGGCAGCGTCATCACCGCTGGCGACTCGTGCAAGTGCGCCTTGGCATGGGCGTCGGCGCGACACTCGCCGTGAAAGACCATGAAGAGCTGGCGGAACATATAGAAAGTAGTCATGCCGGCGGTGATCAGGCCGATGGCCCAAAGGCCGATCTCGCCGTGGCTGAAGGTCTGCCAAAGAATCAGATCCTTGGAAAAGAAACCGGCGGCGAACGGCACGCCGGCGATCGCCAGCGTGGCAACCACGTAGGTCCAGTAAGTCGCCGGCATATGCGCCTTGAGCCCGCCCATCTTGCGCATGTCCTGCTCGCCGCCGAGCGCGTGAATCACGCTGCCCGAGCCCAAGAACAAACAAGCCTTGAAAAAAGCATGGGTGAAAACATGAAAGATCGCCGCGCTGAACGCGCCCACTCCAACGGCGATGAACATATAACCGAGCTGGCTCACCGTCGAATATGCCAAAACTTTCTTGATGTCGTTTTGCGTGAGGGCGATGGAGCCGGCAAAGAAAGCCGTGGCGGCGCCGATCCAAGCAATGACCGACAACGTGTCGGGAGCTAACACGAAGAGAAAATGCAGCCGCGCGGTCATATAAACGCCGGCGGTGACCATGGTCGCGGCATGAATCAGCGCGCTGACCGGCGTCGGACCGGCCATCGCATCCGGCAACCAGACAAACAGAGGAAGCTGCGCCGACTTGCCGGCGGCGCCAACGAACAGCAAGACGGTAATCAAAGTGATGGTCGCCGGTTCGAGCATTTTTACATGCTTCTGTAATTCGCCGAAGTCCAAGGTCCAAATTCCCTGGCGGCCGAGCTCAGTGACCAGCACGAAGATACCGAGAATGAAGCCCAAGTCGCCGATGCGGTTGACGATGAACGCTTTGTTGCCGGCGATGGTATTTTTGTGATCGTGATGCCAAAAACCGATCAACAGATAGGAACAAAGGCCGACCCCCTCCCAGCCGACGAACAAGATCAGCAAGTTGTCGCCCATGACCAGCAGGAGCATGAAGAAAATAAACAGATTGAGGTAGACGAAAAAGCGCACCATGCCGTCGTCGTGGGCCATGTAACCGAGGGAGTAGAGATGGATTAGAAAACCGATGCCGGTGACGATCAGCAGCATGACCGCCGTCAGCGCGTCGACCTGAAACGACAAATTGACTTGGAACGAACCGGATTCGATCCAGGTGTAAACCGTATCGCGCCAGATGCCGTGCGCCGGCAATTGCCAGAAAACGTAACAGGCCAGGGCGAACGACGCGCCCACGGCCGCCGACGCCAATGCGCCGGCGGATTGTTTTCCCAGCGCGCGGCCGAAGAAAAGATTGAAGCCACTAGCCAGCAGTGGAATTAGCGGTATCCAGCGCAACAGATCGTAAGCAGCGCTCGTCGGCTCTGGGCTTACCATTTGAGTAACTGCATCTCCTGGGGATCGAGGGATTGGCGGTGACGAAACACGGATATAATGATGGCGAGGCCGATTACCGCCTCCGCGGCGGCGACGGCCATGACGAAAAAGACCACCACCTGGCCATCCACGGAACCGAGATAGCGGGAAAAAGCGATGAACGTAAGATTCACCGCGTTGAGCATGAGCTCGATCGACATCAGCACCACGATCAGGTTACGGCGGATCAACACGCCGATCACCCCGATGGCGAAAATCACCGCGCTGAGAATCAGATAGTAATTGAGCGGCACCATGTTTGATTCAGATTGCAGATTGCAAAGTGCAAAATGCAAAAGTTAAAGTGTCCGGATCT
>CAYZJE010000445.1:0-3928 GCA_964478485.1 uncultured Syntrophobacter sp.
CGGGCCGTTGACGATGACCTGGTCGAGGTCGACTTCTTGAACCTTGGGATTCACTTTGCTGACGATGCGTTTAACGGTGCGCCAGGCTTCGACGTTGAGCGCGACATCGATGTCCGGCATCTGCAGGCGCGAAACGCGATAGGAGGCTTCGACATCTTCGTCTTTGCTCAAGCGTAGATTTTTCTTCAACACCTCTGAGACATCTCGTTTGTTGGCCGGGTCGAGGATGTAGACGAGCGATTCGATGATTCCTTTGGTCAGTGCAATCATCGCGTCATTACCGATGGCGCTGGATTCCTTTTGCGCGCACATGACGGTGGCTTGATAAACGATATTTAACTTGCCGGCATCGGCCAACGAGCGAGCGCCAGCGCGTTTCGCCATGTCGGAGTAGCTGTACGGCACCACCATGGCGTCGACGTTGCCGGTGATCAGCGCTTGAGTCACGGTGGCAGTGTCGCCGATGACGCGCATGTTGAGTTTGTATTTGTCGGGGTCGATGCCGAGAGCGTCAAGCACGACCATGGTCGACAGCCAAAAGCCGCCGCCGATCGATTGCACGCCGAAAGTTTTGCCGCGCAAGTCTTCCAGCGACTCGATGCCTTTGCGGGCGATGACCTCACGCGGCACGCGGTGGTTGCCGACGTTGAAGCAGCCGAGCTTTAAACCGCCCACCGTGGTGCTGAGCGCGCTGCTCGGCGCGGACCAAACCAGCGGCGCGCCGCCCGAAGCGAGGGTCGCCATCATGATCGGCCCGCTGCGGGTTTGCAGCGCGCGCAGATCGATGCCGTATTTTCTAAATAATCCTTTATCCGCCCCGACCCAAATCGGGATCATGGTTTCATTGTGACCGCCGTAGGCGATCAGCATGGGGGTGGGCGCGGCGGCGCGGACAGTCGCGCCGAGGAAAATCATTCCGACGAGCACTGTAACGAATAGCCAACTTGGTTTGCCTGTCATGAGCGCCGCTCTTTCATTCCCCATTCCGTCCTCGGCTACTACCACAGCCGAAACAATTTGCCCAGCGGGAAATGAGAGACGCAGTCGAACACAGGAAGATCTCTCGCAAAGGCGCAAAGGTGACGGGCCGATGCCCGTCATCCCGAGCGAAGGCGAGGGATCTAAGAAAGATTTCTCCCTCCGGTCGAAATGACAACAAATCCGAACTTTGCGTCTTTGCGAGGAAATTCCCATTCTTTTCGGATCGTACTGCAGCCCGCTCAATTTGCCATTGACAAGCGGTACAGTGATCGGCATATGATGCCGACGCGAAAATATACTTCTGGAGGATCGCGATGATCAGACAAGTTTCTAGGCTGTTGGCTGTTTTAGGGCTGGTTCTACTGTTGCGCCAAGTGGGTTTGGCCCAGGACACGATCCCCTTCGTGCCGTCGCCGATGCACGTGGTGCAGAAGATGATCGAGGTCGCCGAGATCAAGAAGGGCGACATTCTTTACGACATGGGCAGCGGCGACGGCCGTATCGTCATCGAGGCGGCGAAGCAATACGGCATCAAAGGCGTCGGCATCGATTTAAATCCCGAGTTGGTTGCCAAAGCGCGCGAGAACGCCGCGAAAGAAGGCGTCAGCCATCTGGTCGAGTTCCGCGCCCAAGATGGGCTCACGGTCGACATCTCCGACGCGACCGTGGTCACGCTGTATATGTTCAAATGGTTCAACAACGCGCTTCGGCCAAAGCTGCAAAAATTGAAACCAGGCTCACGGATCGTCGCCCATGACTTCGATATCGACGATTGGAAGCCGACCCGCATCGAAAACGTTGGAAGACCGACGGACGATGCGACGGACTACGCGGAATCGCGCACGCTGTATATTTGGAAAATCGGCGAAGCGCCGGCGATGCCGTGAGAAGAATATTTAACCACAAAGGGCGTAGGGCGGCGCAGCCGCAACCGAAGAAGATTGGCCGCAAAGAACGCAAAGGCGACAAAAGGGACGTAGGGGCGACCGGCTGGTCGCCCTTCGGATCGGCGACGCAGAAGTTTTGCGCAGGCCGCGCAAATTTCGAGCTTTAGTAGTACAAGGATCACAAAGTAAGAAGATATTCGGATTCGGAAAATTGGCCGCACCCTTCGACGGGGCTCAGGGCGATCGGAACGTGGTTCGACGAGCTCACCACAGGTGCCGTACGCAAAAAGGGAATCGGACTTGTAGGGGCAACCCCCTGTGGTTGCCCTTCCGACTAGAAGAATAAAAGGAGGGAACAGAAATGGCGACCACATACAATCCAGCAAACAAATTCGAGATCAAAACTTGGGATGTCGAGTTTCGTAAGACGCCGACGCGGCTGTTGATGGCGCGGATTTATCAACCACAGGGCGAAGGGCCTTTTCCGACCTTGCTCGACCTGCACGGTGGGGCTTGGAACAACAAGGACCGGACAGCCAACTCAATGATGGACGAGAGTCTGGCCAAGAGTGGCATTCTCGTTGTCGCCATCGATCTCACCCGTGCACCCGAGGCCCCCTATCCGGCGTCGGTGCAGGATGCCAACTATGGCGTGCGCTGGCTGAAATGCAAAGCTCAGGCATGGAACTGCGATGCGGCGACAATTGGTGTGTTGGGCAGCTCTAGTGGTGGCCATGAAGTCGAGCTGCTGGCGATGCGGCCCGATGATCCGCGCTATAACGCGCTTAAGCTCGCCGAGGCGCCGCAGCTCGACGCTAGGATCAACTACGTCGCAACGCGCTCGCCGGTGAGCAATCCCTATGCGCGGTTCTTGAATGCCGAAGCGTTGGGCCGCGCGGGGATGATGCAGAACAGCAAGAATTATTTTAATCCGTGGGAAACGATTCACGAAGCTAATCCGCAGGAAATTCTCGACCGCGGTGAGAAAGTCACGCTGCCGCCGCTGCTCATTATGCAAGGCGAGCTTGACGACAACGTGCGGCCGGCGGTGCAGGAGAAGTTCGCCAACTCGTACCGCGCCGCGGGCGGTGACTGTCAGTATGAATTGTTCGCCGGCTGCGAGCATCTGTGGATTGACGACCCGGGGCCGATGACCGACCGGGCTCATGAGATGGTGAAGAACTTTATCGCCAAACAGTTGCGCGCGAAAAAATTGGCGGTGTAGGCGCGCGTCGCAAGCCGTCCAGCGTCTGGCGTCTAGGGTCTCGCGTTTTCGGAGCTGAGGCGGGACGTTTTTCAACGCAGTGTTGATTTTTTAGATCAAACACTCGGAAATACCCTGGACGCTGGACCCGAGACTCTAGACTTTTCTACTTTCCGGCGAACCGCCGGTGATCGACCATCAGTCAGCGGTCCTGGACGACTTTGATGCCCGCCTTGGCGAATATTTCCGCCGCGTTGTCGTTGCGGATGCCGGACTGAAACCAAACTGACTTCGGTTTCTTCGCTAAGATGTCGTCAACGTGACCGTTGATATCGGGCGGACGGCGGAAGACGTCGATCATGTCGATGTCGCCGGGGATTTCCGTGAGGCTCCGGTAGACCTTCGCGCCCAGTATCACGGTAGCGTCTGGATAGTAGACCGGCACCGGAATGATTTCGAACCCCGCCCGTTGCATGTACAACGGCACATAAACCGACGGCTGATCGGACTGCGCTTCGGTCTTGATGCCCAGGACGGCGATGCGTTTGGTTTGGTTGATTAAATCGCGGACTTGTTCGGTAGACGTGAGAAGATTTTCTTGCCAAGTCATGGTGCGAGCCTAGCAGAAGTCAGGCGGTCGGTCGAGTATTCCTCCTACTGAACTAGCTTCTAACGCAAACAGAATTGCTCCGAGTCGATGATTCGGCAATTTAGGGGTGTCACGATCGGACAATTTCTTCGAAAGTCGGTTCGGGCATGCCTTTCTGCCAAGTTGAATCGCGGAGCTCGAGGCGGTTGCCGCTGGGATCGTGAAAATATAGCTCCCGCCCGGTGAAATGGCCTTTGGCGCGGTATT
>CAYZJE010000446.1:0-3266 GCA_964478485.1 uncultured Syntrophobacter sp.
AAGAATTCACACGCGGCGGTAAGATTCAGGTTGAACACGGTGATCGAGTGCAGTAACAGTATCTGCATCGGAGGAACTAAACCCATGCCCCTCGAATATCTCCCGATCATGGCAAAAAATTCCGCGCCTAAACCGCCGCGCGTGTTGGTGTCACCGTCCAAACCCGCTTGGTGTCCAATCACAAAGCCTGTGAGCGAATCACGCGTTGCGCTTTTGAGCAGCGCAGCGCTAAGACTTGCGAATCAGGAACCGTTCATTCCGCGTGAAGATTTGAGTTCCCGGCGTGTGCCGTCCGATCCGGCAGCCGGTGAGATCATCATCGATCATCACTCGGGCATCGGCCGTGTGCCCAAGCAAGACCCCGAGATTGTTTTTCCGCGCACCGCGCTGGCGGAATTGGCGAAGCGTGGTGTAATTGGCGCGCTGGCACCGTTTCATTTTTCTTTCATGGGCGGCGTGCGCCGGCAGCAAGAAATTGAAAACGACCTGGCGCCCGCCATCACCGCCGAATTGCGGCAAGCGCAAGTCGATCTCGCGTTGCTGGTTCCCTATTGACCCTTCTGCCATGAGACCGTCGGTCTCATCGCCCATGTGATCGAAGCGAGCGGCATTCCGACGTTGGTCATCGGCACGGCGCACGACATCATGAGCAAAGTCACGCCGCCGCGCGCCGCGTTCGTCGATCATCCGGTGGGCCGCACTTTTGGACCGCCTAACGATCGCCAGCGCAACGAAGGGGTTCTCACTCAAGCGCTCGCTGAGCTACCAAAATTCGCGCGCGCCGGAGAAATTCACGACCTCGGCTGCAACTGGTCGCCTGACAGTAGCCGCACTTGGGAAGACGAACTGCGCGCCGAAATGCTCCACGACCGTTGACTCAAATTGATTTTTCATAGTTAATGGCCGACAAGAAAACCGCCGCAGCATCGGGGCGTGTCGCAATTCACTCGGAGCCCTTCGACAGGCTCAGGGCGAACGGACAAAAAAGTGAACACGCGATCGAGCAATACCGTTCGTGGTGAGGCTCTCGAACCATGAACGGTATTGCGGCTCGGTCTCCATCGGAGGGAGTGAAGGAATGTTCCAAACCCTGGGCAAAGTTATTAGCGCATTCGTTCTCGTTATCTTATTCGCGACCGCGGCCCGCGCCGCCGCGCCATTCTACGAAGGTAAGACCATCAAACTTATCGTCGGCTTCTCCGCCGGCGGCGGCTTCGACACCTACTCGCGCCTGATCGCGCGCCATTTGGGTCGGCATATTCCGGGGAACCCCGCCATCGTCGTCGAGAACATGACCGGCGCCGCCAGCCTGCTCGCGGCCAATCATGTATATAAGGTTGCCAAGCCCGACGGCCTGACGATTTTGAATTTCCACGGCAACCAGGTGATCAACCAGGTCATCGGCAAACCGGGCATCGAATTCGACGCGCGCAAGTTCGAGTACATCGGCATCCCGACCCAAGACAACGTCGCCTGCGCCTTCACCAAAGCGAGCGGCATCACGAGCTTCGACGCTTTGCGGAATGCCAAAACCCCTGTGAAAGTGGGCGGCGTCGCGCCGGGCGACACGACTTATAACACCGCAAAACTCTTGCTGGCGGCATTGAAGTTGCCGATCCAACTGGTCGCTGGTTACAAGGGAACCGCGGAAGTAAGACTCGCCGCCGAAGCCGGCGAAGTCGCTGGCGGCTGCTGGCAATGGGAGTCGATCAAGTCGATTTGGCGCCAAGGGCTCGACTCCGGCAACGTCTTCATCGTCTTGCAAGTGAATCCGAAGCCGCATCCCGAATTGCCTAAAGTGCCCAACGCCATCGATTTCGCGGTTAATGAAAACGCCAAGCAAATACTCAAATTCGGCGGCCACGATCCCGCCGCGATCACGCGTCCTTACGCGGTGGCGCCCGGCACACCGAAAGAGCGCGTGCAGATGCTCCGCAAAGGGTTTAGCGACACGCTCAAAGATGCCGAATTCATCGCCGACGCCAAGCGCTCGCGCCTCGACACCGACCCGCTTACCGGTGAGGAGATCGAAAAGATCGTCCTACAGCTTTTCAAGATCGAACCGAGTGTTGTCAGTCAGTTGAAAGAAATTCTCAAATAAACGTTAAACGAAGGACAGACCTAAAGCGTAACCGACGGGAGAGACCATGCGAAAATTTTTGATAACTTCCTACTGCATAGCCGTCACCTTTGCGCTGAGCAGCGCCGACGCGGCGCAAGACAATTTTTACCGAGGCAAAACGGTCCGCATCATCGTCGGCGCTGCCCCTGGTGGGGGTTATGATACCTATTCCCGTATGATTGCCCGGCATATAGGTAAACATATTCCCGGGAACCCAACGTTTTTGGTTGAGAACATGCCAGGAGCGGGATTTTTGATTTCGGCAAACTATATGTACAAGATCGCCAAGCCGGACGGGTTGACCATCGGTCATTTCATCGGTGGCCTGTTCTTACAGCAGCTTCTTGGAAAGCAAGGAATCGAGTTTGATGCTCGCAAATTTGAGTACATGGGAGTGCCAGCCCAGGACAATTACATGCTCGGTGTTCACAAGAGCACCGGGATCACCAGCATCGAACAGTGGCTGTCGTCAAAAACTGTCGTAAAACTCGGCGGCGTCGGCGTCGGTTCAGCGACGGACGATATTCCCAAAGTCCTCGCCGCTGCCATTGGGCTTCCTGTACAAGTTATTTCCGGCTATTCTGGAACTGCAACCGTAAGGCTGGCGTTTAATAGTGGCGAGGTTCAAGGTGTGTGTAACTCATGGGAATCGTTCAAAGCAACTTGGCGCAACGAATTGGACGCCGGTGACATTGTGGTCGTGCTGCAGGCTGTGGCTAAGCCACACCACGACCAGTCGAAACTGCCGTTAGCTATCAACTACGCTAAAAACGAAGAAGGTCAGAAGCTGATCAAAGCGCTCGTCCACAGCGTCGGCCCAACGGCGCGCCCGTACGTCTTGCCTCCCGGCACGCCGAAAGACCGCGTGCAGATTCTCCGCAAGGCATTCATCGATACCGTGAAAGACCCGGAATTTTTGGCCGACGCCAATAAAGCCCGGCTCGATATCAATCCGCTCGACGGCGCCGAGCTGGAAAAAAATGTCAGAGAAGTTTTCAATCTCGATCCCAAACTAATCCCACGGGCCAAGGAAATTTTAAAATAAATGACCTTGGATTGAGCTTCGTCGCCGGTGCGAAGATCTGGAATCTGAAATTTGTAATCTGAAATTTCGCGCTCCGCGCGGTCAGAAGCCGCAGTCCGC
>CAYZJE010000447.1:0-5386 GCA_964478485.1 uncultured Syntrophobacter sp.
CTTCACGCGCACGACGCACTCTTCGCCGCTGTGAGTGTAGTAGCCCGGCCACTCGCCGAACGGACCTTCGGCGTGGGACTCTTCTTCGGGCGGCGGTATGTCGCCTTCGATGACGATTTCCGCCGTCGCCGGCACAGGCAGGCCGGTGTAGGGCGCGCGAATTACTTCTAGTGGCGCGCCGCGCAGCGCGCCGGCGTATTCGTATTCGCTTACTCCCGCTTTCGCGGCGGACGGCGCTGCCATCCAGGTGGCCGGCTCGCAGCCGAGCACGATGGCGACGGGACAGGCTTTGCCGGCTTGCCAATATTTGCGGGCGATCTGTTTGCCGTGCTTTTGCTCGATGATCCACAACGTCACGCGGTCTTTACCGACCACGCAGGAGCGGTAAGTGCCGACGTTGACCCAGCCGCTGTCGGGATCTTTGATCACCACCATGTCGCCGGTGCCGATGTAGCGCCCGCCGTCATGCTCGTGCCATTTGGGCGTGGGAAAGATTTCTAAGTCGACTTGCTCGCCTGCCAGAATGTTTTCCAGGAGCGGTCCCGAGGAAACTTCCACCGGCGCGAAGGCTTTGAGGTCGCGAATCTTATTGCGCCAGGCGCGCAGAATTTCCAGCTTCGGCGCGTCGGTTGACAGTCCGAGCGCGAGGGCGAAGCGGCGCGCGCTGGCGAGCACGTTGGCGGCGATGCGAAAACCTTTCGGATAGCCGGGAATGTTGTCGAACAGTAGCAACGGGCCGTCTTGCTCGGCCATCAGCTCGGTCAAGCAGCCGATCTCGAGGTTCCAGTCGGCGCCGTCGATTTGTTTTAACTCGCCGATGCGCGCGGCGCCGTCGATAAAGGCTCTTAAATCGGCGAAAGCCATTCAGTTTATCTCCAGTTCCGTCCCGTAGTATTGCCTCCTCGCCCTCCATTGGAGGGAGAGGATTGAGGTGAGGGTGGCATTTCTCCGTTGGCCCTCACCCTTGCCCTCTCCCACTTTCGCGGGCGAGGGAATCGGAGCGCTCAGTGCCGCGCTTCCTCTGTCCTCGGTGGTCCTCGCTCGTCCTCGCTGCGCGAGGAATTTCAGATTCCAAATTACAGATTCCAAAATTCCGGACAATCTGTAATCTGTAATTTTAAATTTGGAATTCGCGACGCATTAGCCGCGAAGGCGGCTAATGCGTTGCGACATAGCAGCCGTCCATGAACATTCTATTCAAGTCCGCCGGCGTGACGGCGCAGTATTGCGCCGAGTAGCCGGGCCGTTCGTTGATGCCTTCTTGGAGCAAGCGAATTAAAACTGTTTGGGTCACAGCGCCGTGGGCTTTGCGGTCAAGATGATCCATGGTGTCGGCTTCGTGGTGCTTGGAAAAGTAGCTCGCCTCGGCGGTGGTGAGGCCGTAGTATTTTGTCAGTGCTTTGAAAAAGTCCAAACACGAATCGCCGAAGGGCTTCTCCCACAGCACCGAGAACCAATATTCTTGAATCTGCCCGTCATTGATCAACGTCCGGTGAAAGTCCGGCAGGGCGCGGCACTCCGGCAGCATCGGCGAGAGCAACACTTCCTCTTTGGTCAGTCCAAGCGCGGCGCCGGTACTCATTAAAATCTGAATATGGCCGGGCGGGCAGGGATGACCAAACTCGTCCAAGACTTTTTGCGTGTAGACTTCCATCAGGTCGACGTTCTTGACGAAAAACCACAGGTGTTTGTAAAAGGCTGAGGTGTAAACCGAATTGATCACCGGCACGAAGGAGCCCCAGTTCTTGTAAAAGAGTTGCAGGGTTTCCTTCTTGAGCTTGCCCTCTCGCAGTTCATCCATGAATTTGGTTCTGTCCACGGTTTCTTTCCAGCGTTTGTCGCACTTAGCCGCGAGCTCGGCGACAAATTCTCTGGCTTGGCTTTCGTTCATTTTCAACATTGCCGATCCCTCCAGAAGCTTTTGTCTTTTGTATTGCAACCCAAAAACAAACATGTTTGTCATAGCGTGCCGCGTGCGCGAATATCGCGGAAGTCGAAGGTTCGCGGATTCGGAAGTTCCTCCCGCAAAGGCGCAAAGGCGCTAAGTGACGGGCGGTGCCCGTCATCCCGAACGGATGTGAGGGATCTAAGAAAGATTTCTCCCTTTGGTCGAAATGACAATTTTATCTTACCTTTGCGACTTGGCGCCTTTGCGGGAGATAATCCGAATCTTGGTTTCGGCTTCGCCGCATTGGCAATACTCCTACATTTGAATATGGCAGGGCCACCAAGCTGTCAAGGCAGGTTTGGCGGGTGCTTGCCGACGCAACAACGACTAGGATAGAGTGGCACTAACTCACGGGGAGGAAAACCTATGGACTGCATCAACCTGAAAGAGGAAATGGATAAGGCAAAGCGCAACATCCATCTGTTTGGCACGGATAATTTCCGCTCTTGGCTGCTCTATTTCGTTCCCGGCGACGGGACTGACATGCATTATCACGCCAGTCCGGAGACCTTTCTGGTCTTTTCCGGCAGCGGTGTTGTGAAAGGTCTGAAAGGCGAAGAGCGGCCGATTAAGAAAGACGACGTGCTTTGCCTGGCGGCGAAAGATTACTATCAGATCGTCAATAGCGGCACGGAGCCCTTGGTGCTGTTCGGCAACCGCTCGGAAGCGTTCGGTGGGGCGCATATTCTGCCTGATGGTAGCGATCGACCGAGGAATCAGCAACGCGCCTGAGCAGGTTGCTGAAAAAAGCTTCGGAATGCTTCGAGGGCCTCAGCATGAACGGAAAATCATCAATCAAACCAAATTCCCCCGTTCGTCCTGAGCCCGTCGAAGGACTCCGACAGAGGTTGTTCAGCAACCTGATAAGACCCGGTCACCGGCTGAATTGACAAGTTCATAGGGAGTGGTTAATTTGACGGGCAGTTCGCTTCAGTAGAGGATTTTCAATGCCAATTTACGAGTACCAATGTCAGAAGTGCGGCACCATCGAAGTCACCCAACGGATCACTGAAAAGGCTCTGGCCAAATGCCCCAGCTGCAAGAGCAAAGTTAAAAGACTAATCTCGAATACCTCGTTTCATCTTAAAGGCACCGGCTGGTACGTCACCGATTACGCCCGCAAGGGGCAAACCAATGGCGATTCGAAGAGCGACAGTAGTTCGAAGGCGTCTTCGTCATCGGAATCGAAGAGCGACAGCGGTTCGAAGCCTTCTTCTTCATCGGAATCGAAGGGCGATGGTGGTTCGAAGTCGTCCGCTTCATCAGATTCGAAGAGCGAGCCAAAAAAGACCGAAGCCAAGAAGAGTGAAAGTTCCAGTAGCGGCGGCGACAAATCGTCGTCGACATCGAGCTCGCCTTCCACTTAGCATTCGCTAGAGCGAACGGTGCGCACAGCGCACCCTACAAAAATCCGCGCTTATCCGACCTTTGCGCCCCCTTCGATTGAACTCAGGGCATGCTTTGCGTGCTTTGCGCAAGATAATCCGAGACTGACCGGCACGCCGCCAGGAGGCTTTGAGCCGCAGGGCGGTGCGCGAAGCGCACCCTACGAAAACTAATCGCTGCGGGTTAATTCCCCGTGGCTTGCTGCGCTGTGATTCCGACGTAGGATGGGTGGAGCGCTAGCGATACCCATCATTCCGAACGGTGGGTATCGGCGCTTTGCGCCTCCACCCACCCTACAATTTCGCTCGAAGTGCGTTTTCTTCGATACCCCGCTGCTGTTGCGGGGTTGTTCATTGCAGCGGCATCTCTTCGGCGCCACTGATAATTTTTGCCGGGCTGATTTTTCAGGTCCGCGGGCCGAAATAGGACTAGCTTTGAAATCTGTTTTTCGCTATAGCTGAGAGCGGTAAAATTTGAAGGAGGAATTGATCAATGGCACAGACGATAGAAAATATTGTTGATCCCAATGATTCCGGCTTAACGTCGGAGATGGTTCAGTTGACGAGCCCGGGCGGCAATGTGAACGCTTACGTGTCGCGGCCCAAGAATGGGAGCAGTTTAGGAACCGTCGTGGTGATTCACGAGAATCGCGGATTGGTCGGGCACATTAAAGATGTCGCCCGTCACTTCGCCAAGGACGGATTTGCCGCCATCGCGGTGGACTGCATGAGCCGGATCGGTGGCAGCGATACCTGGAACGGCAGCGACGAGGCCACCAAAGAGATCCAAAAAATTAATGGCGCGATGGTGGTCGAAGACTTGACCGCGGCGGTCGCCTACATGAAGAAGCAGAGCTACGTCAACGGCAAGGTTGGCGTGGTCGGCTACTGCTGGGGCGGCGGACAGTCGCTCAACTTCGCGACCAAGTGCAAAGATTTAAACGCCGCGGTGGTTTACTACGGCCGCAATCCCGACCCGCTCGATTCGGTCGCCAACATTCCTTGCAATGTGATGGGCAACTACGCCGCCGACGATGCCAACATCATGCCGGGCGTGGAACCGCTAAAGGCCGCGCTCGCCAAAGCGGGCAAGAGCTTTGACTGCAAAGTGTTTGACGGCGCGAAGCACGCGTTTAACAACAACACCAACGCGGACCGCTATAACCCCGATGCGGCGAAGGACGCCTGGGCGAGGACAACTAGCTTCTTCAAGGCGAATTTGGCTTAAATTGTAGGATGCGGTGACCAACGGGAACCGCATCGGTTGTGACCCGCGTGCCATCGATGCGGTTCGTGAACTCACCGCATCCTACAACGCGGCATGTGGCCCATCCCAAACGGGAGAGGTCACATGCCGTCGCTATTTTTTCAGTTCGAGTTCGGGCCGCTGGCCGATCGAGGTGCGGGCGACCCCGGGTGTGATCACGTAAGGCCCTTCGCTGGTGTCCTGCCAGATCTGCTGGGTCAATTCGGTATTGCCACCGGTTACGACGAAAGACAACGCGCCGCTGAGCGCGCCAATCGTCATGGTTATCGCTTTGATCGGCAAGAACCACATATTGCCGGCGCTGACACCGGTGGCGACGCCGGCCTTTTCGATTATATCTTCAGCATTGACCAGCACCGGAAAAGTGCCTGTAAGGGTCGAAGCAATGAGCAGAGCCGCTAGCCGGTTTTTTCTTATCATCGTTAACCTCGTCCAAAAAATTTAGCGGCGATTGCGTCGACACCGTAACTTGGATTCCAATAGCGGCGCACGCCGAAATAGTAGCAACAGGCCTGATTGTCGAGATCGTTGTTGAAGCAGCGCAGTTGACCGTCTTGAAAGCGCACCCGCACAAGGCAGGTGCCGCCGGGGACCGATGAGGTCATGACTTCCATGGCGACGCCAATGCCCCATTCCTCGTGGCGCAGGTGATTGACCTCGTCGCCGACACGCAAATAAAGCCGTTTGTCTTCGCTCGCGGCAAGGGCGGTTTCGCGTCGTCGTTGGAAATGTTTGAGGGTTAAGCTGACGTTGGCGGCAGGCGTTGAGTCTGGAGCCGGCGCGCTC
>CAYZJE010000448.1:0-9175 GCA_964478485.1 uncultured Syntrophobacter sp.
TATCATGGACCAGGACAGTTAGTGGTTTATCCGATCATCGACCTGCGCTCGAAGCTGCGTAAGGACGTGCACCGCTATGTA
Source organism: uncultured Syntrophobacter sp. (assembly GCA_964478485.1). Taxonomy (GTDB): domain Bacteria; phylum Desulfobacterota; class Binatia; order UBA9968; family UBA9968; genus DP-20. The sequence continues at coordinate 82 of CAYZJE010000448.1, forward strand.
CGGAATCTCGAGATGGCCACCATCGAAACGCTGAAGGACTTTGGCATCGCCACGACGCGCAAACCGCCGTACACCGGTATCTGGATCGACAATCGCAAGATCGCCGCCATCGGCGTCGCCGTGCGGCGCGCCATCACCTTTCACGGCCTCGCGCTGAATGTGAACACCGATTTAAGTTACTTCAAGCGCATCGTACCCTGCGGCCTCACTTGGGCCGAGGTAACGTCCATGGCGGAGGAACTCGGCGCAGAGCAGAGTTTGCGCGATGTTCGCGAACGATTCCTGCGTCGCTTCGCCGAAATTTTTGGCTACACGGACCTGAAAGCGAGCGACTTGGCCGAGGATGGAGGATGGAGGATGGAGGATGGCTATTCTCGATCCTCGATCCTCGATCCTCCTTTCGCCTCTCCGGACAAACCCGAAACTCGAAACTCGGAACTCGAAACTGCGTAAGCCATGCCCCGCCGCCATCCCGACTGGATCAAAGTCAAAGCACCAGGTAATCCTAACTACCTGCGGCTCAAGCGCCTGATGCGCGAGAAGAACCTGCACACGGTGTGCGAAGAGGCGCGCTGTCCGAATATCGGCGAGTGCTGGGGCAACAAGACCGCGACGTTTTTGATCCTCGGCAACACCTGCACGCGCGGCTGTCGCTTTTGCGTCATCGCCAAAGGCAAACCGCTGGCGCTCGATCCAGAAGAACCGCGCAACGTGGCGCTGACCGTCAAAGAACTCGGTCTCGATCACATCGTCGTAACTTCGGTGAACCGCGACGATCTTCCGGACGGCGGCGCCGACCATTTCGCCAAGACGGTTTTCTGGATTAAGAACTTGAATCCCGGGATCCGAGTGGAATTATTGATTCCCGATTTCGAAGGCAACTTGGATGCGTTAAAAACCGTCGTCAATTCGGGAATTGAAATTCTCAATCACAACATTGAGACCGTGCCGCGCCTTTACGGCAGAGTCCGGCCAGGTCACACTTACGAATGTTCGGTGAACATCTTAAAAACCGCAAAAGATTTGCAACCGGAAGTGTTAACCAAAACGGGAATGATGCTCGGCGTCGGTGAAACCAAAGAAGAAGTCATGACGACGTTGCACGACTTACGCGCCAACGACATCGACATCGTCACTCTCGGTCAATACTTGCAGCCGTCGCCAAAGCTGCTTAAAGTCGAGCGCTATCTTCATCCGGATGAATTCAAAGTGTACAAAACCGCAGCCGACACGCTTGGCTTCCGCCACGTCGAGTCCGGCCCGCTGGTGCGAAGTTCTTATCACGCGTGGAGGCATGTCAATTAAAGTCGAGGATAGAGGATCGATGATGGAGGATAGAAATTTTCGATCCTCGCTCTTCCATCCTCTATCCTCAGTTGATCAATAATGAGTCAGTGTAAATCACAAAGGGAGGATCGCTATGAAAGTACTACGCATGCGCTCGTGGAATTTTCACGCGGAGAACTTGGAGCAAATGGCAAAGTTCTACCAGCAAGCGCTGGGCGCGGAAGTCACCGCGCAACAAACCATCGCCGGCGTCAAAGTTTTTCGCTTGCGCGCGGGTGATACCGGACTCGGCCTGTTCGATGCCGCGGAAAAACGCGCGCCCGGCGTGCCGCATCACACCTTCGATATCGAAGGACCGAGCAACGCGCAGGAATTGATCAAGGAGCTGGAAGCCAAAGGCATCAAAACCGACGGCATGCGCGTGCACGGCCAAGGTCCTGGCTATTCGGTTTACGTCGTCGATCCCGGCGGAAACCGAATCGAGCTGTCGAAAGATTAGCCGAAGAAGGTAGTGGTTCAGTTTGCCAGAGATTTGTAGGCCCTTCCGACAGGGCAAACACATAGGTTTGCCCCTACAACAAAGACGAATTCATCACAAACTGAACCACTACTCCAAAGAATCGCCGCTTGACATTGCCGGTGAAGATTCGATAGCGTTGCGCATCCCATGGCTGGCCGAACTTTTCTACAAATTCCCGGACCGAGCCTCGTGCCCGAGCGCGTGGTGCGGGCGATGTCCCAGCCCTTGATCGATCACCGAGGGCCGCAATTCGCCGCTCTCCTGCGCGAGATCGCGAGCGGCCTGAAAGAGATCTTTCAGACGGTCGAAGGGCGCATACTTCTTTTTCCCGGCTCCGGCACCGGCGCCTGGGAGTGTGCTATCGTCAACACGCTTTCGCCCGGTGAAAAGGTCCTTGGCTGTGTGAACGGCCATTTCAGCGACCTGTTTTGCAAAACCGCGGCCGCCCACGGCATTGACGTCGAGCGCTTGGAAGTCGATTACGGCGCCGGCGCGCCGGCGGAGCAAATCGAGGAACGGTTGCGCCGCGATCGGGACGGCCGTATCAAGGCGGTGCTCGTGGTCCACACGGAAACTTCCACCGGGGTCACCAGCAACCTCACGGATATTCGTAAAGCCATGGACGCCGCCGCCCATCCGGCGCTCCTATTGGCCGACGTAGTGAGCTCACTGGGCTGCAGCGACATGCGTTTCGACGAGTGGAAGCTGGATGTCGCCCTGACCGCACCGCAAAAAGGACTCATGCTGCCGCCAGGCATGGCGCTGCTCGCCGTGAGCGAGAAAGCGCTCGAGGCGAACCGCTCGGCTAAATGCGCGCGCTCGTTTTGGGATTGGCGGCCGGTTTTGGAGAGCAACGCCGCCGGCCATTTCCCTTATACTCCGGCCACCGCTCTGTTATTCGGTTTGAGTGAGAGCCTGAAAATGCTCTCTGAGGAAGGGCTAGAGAATGTTTTTCACCGCCATGCGCGGTTAGCCGAAGCTTGTCGCCGCGCCGTCGAAGCGATGAATCTAAAACTTTTCCCGCGCAATCCCGCGCAGTATTCCAACACGCTGACCGCCGTCGCCATGCCCGACGGACTCGACTCCGACGCCTTCATCGATCACACGCTTCGCCTCGTCGATCTTCCGCTTGGCAAAGGACTCGGTAAAGTCAAAGGCAAACTCTTTCGCATCGGGCACCTCGGCAGTTTCAATGAACTCGAACTCATGGGCGTTCTGGCCGGTGTTGAAATGGCGCTCAAAAGTTTCGGCGTAAAAATCCCACTGGGCGCCGGACTCACGGCGGCGGAAACATATCTCCTGGAAAGCGCAAAAAAACGCTCGCCGTTATGAAGATCGATCCCGACAAATGCGTCGCCTGCGGCAATTGCTTGCCGGTCTGTCCGATGGGCGCGATCTACATCGATCCGGCGGCGAACCGGGCGCGCGTCAATTCGGACGAATGCGTCGAGTGTTTCACCTGTTATCGTGGCATGTCGAAGGAGCATTTGAATCCGACATTCGTGCGCGCGGTTCGTCAGGCCGCCAAATTTTTTCGCTTCCGCTTCGACCCGGAGCCGGACATCTGCCCGACTGACGCCATCGTTCCCGAAGAGTTAAGCTGGCCGCGCGTTGTCCGGCGCGCTTTCTCAGATCCCCAGGTGCCGCATGAATCGACGGGAATCCATGGGCGCGGCACCGCCGAGGTAAAAACCAACGATGTCACCGGCCGCGTCAAAGAAGGCGAGGCAGGCTTTGTCATCGAGTTCGGCCGACCGGGAGTGGGCGCGCGCTTTCGCGACATCGAGCGCGTCACCAAAGCCCTCGCCGAATTAGGCGTTGAATTCGAGAGCAATAATCCTGTCACTGCGCTGATGACCGACGCTACGCGCGGCCTAATCCGGCAGGATATTCACAACGAAAAGATTCTCTCGGCGATCGTTGAAATCAAGACCCAGCTGGAGCGCGTGCCTTCGGTGTTGAAAAAAATCAAAGAGCTTTCGTCTCAAGTGGATACCGTGATCAGCATCGGCGTCTCGACCCGTTGCGACGGCGCGGGCGAGGACCGCTTGGGTGGAATCTTAGAGCGCGAAGGCTATCCGACCTATCGGGGAAAGACCAATTTGGGACTTGGAGCGCGCACAATCGCGCATGATTAGGCAGATGCCAGATTCTTTACCTCCTCGCCCTCCTTCGGAGGGAGAGGATACAGGTGAGGGTGGTTCGCTCGGATTAACCCTCACCCTCACCCTCGCCCTCTCCCGCAAGCGGGCGAGGGAACTGATGAGATAGATCAGAGCTGAGATGACCAACACGCTGCACCGCTATAGCGAGCATTACGCCGTTGAGCCGCCGCCGAACCCGCGGCCGGTCGACAACGACTTCATCGTCTTCGCCATGGCGAGCCGCGGCATCAACGATGATGATTTAGTCGATAAGTATCGAGCGTTCTTGCGTCTGGCGCTGAAACACAATCCGGTGAACATTGGCGACGCAACCAAGGGCGGCGTGCTGCGTCCGCGCCAAGATATGAACCCGACTGCTCATTGGAAGCGCGACCAGCTGCCCAATCCCGAAGCAGTCATCTCGGGTGTCGAGGGCCATACCACTGTGGCGTCGGTCTTCGATAACTATGAAGACATGACCGCGTTCGTTGCCGATGTCCGCGCCGCCAACTTGGGGATCTCAGTCAACATCAGCGCGCCCATCGACGCGGCGGAGCGTTGCTGCCGTGACACCGGCATCACGCGCCATAGCGTCGAGTACTCCCTGGGCTTTTGCGGCCGGGTGGACCGGCTGCCGGACGCCACCACCCTGGAACTCTCCACGATGTGCGGTCACGGCATGCTGTCGGCCAATTTTGCCATGAAAATGGTCGATTGGGTCAAGGAAAACCGTCGCAGCCCTGAACAAGCGGCGCGCTACATGGCGCGCTTCTGCAGCTGCGGAGTATTCAACATCAAAAGAGCCCAAGGAATCATTGAGAAAGCCTGTAACTTAACGCGTCAAGACCGCTCGGGCGGTCATAGAGAGGAATAGCGCAATGAAGCTCACAATCGGTTTCGCTCTTACCCTGGTCATGCTCGGTCTGTGGCCGGCTACGGCGCGGTCCCAGCAGCCCATCACCATCCGCCTCGGCCACGTCGGATTTCCAGGCTCACTTTTCGCCATTACTGCGGACGAATATGCCATGAGGGCGAATGCCGCGCTCAAGGGTAAAGTGGACATCAAAGTTTTTCATTCGAGCCAGCTCGGCACGGACGAGCAGATGATGAGGGGGATCAAGATCGGCGCCCCGGAGATGGTGGCACCCTCAACGGTCATGAGCACCGCGGAGGCTAAATTCGGCGTCTTTGAGATGCCCTACTTGATCGTCAGCCGAGCCCATATGAAAAAAGTCGCCGACAGCAAAACGGTGCAGAGCGCGCTTTTCGACGGACTGCCGGCCAAAGGCATGCGCATTCTCGGCGTGTGGGAAAACGGCTTTCGCCACATCACCAACAACGTCAGACCCATCGTCAAACCCGAGGATTTGAAAGGCATCAAGCTAAGAGTGCCGGGCGGCGTCTGGCGCGTCAAAATGTTTAAAGACTACGGCGCCAATCCGTCGCCCATGCCGCTCGCCGAGGTCTATTCGGCGCTCCAATCCGGCGTCATGGACGCGCAGGAAAACCCCTTCCCGCAAATCGCTTCGGCAAAATTTCACGAGGTGCAAAAATTTCTCTCCTTGAGCGGCCATGTTTACACGCCGGCCTACTTAGTCGTAGGAGAAGAGTTCTGGACCAAGGTGCCCAAAGACATCCAGAACACGCTCGCTAAGATCGCCTGGGACATAGGCGATTTTGCCCGCGCCGAAGGCGAACGGCTGGATAAAGAACTGATGGGCAAACTCGTCCCGCCGATGCGGCTCAACGAGGTTGACAAAGAAGCGTTCATCAAAGGGTCGGCGACGGTCTACGAAGAGTTCGGCAAGGAAATTGCCGGCGGCAGCGATCTCATCAAGCTCGTCCAGTCGCTCAGATAACTGCCCGTTTCGGGTCTCGGGTTTCGGGTCTCGGATTTTCAGATGGGTCCGAGCAACTCGGAACTCGAAACCCGGAACTCGAAACTGAACAAGACATGCAGCGACTCTTCCGGCGAGTGATCGATCTAGTCGAGTGGTGGGCGATGTTCCTGCTCGTCCTCATGGTCGTCCTGGTTTGCCTGGGAGTTTTTTTTCGCTACGTGCTCGGCGCATCGCTCGCCTGGTACGATGAGTTCGCTTCCTACCTGCTCGTCTGGTTGACCTTCTACGGCGCCGTCGTCGCCAGCTATCACGGGCGCCACATCGCATTCGAGATGGTCGTGGACCGGTTCATGCGGAACACCAGAAGGATCGTCGAGGCCGTCGCCGAACTTTTCGTTTTGGGATTCCAAGTTGTGCTCTTTTACTACGGCTGGCTGCTCACGCGGAAGATGGGCGACGAGACCGCGGTTTCCCTCGTCTGGATAAAAATGGGCTGGGTCTACAGCGTGCTGCCGATTACCGGCTGCGTCATGCTCCTGATCAGCGTCGAGCGCCTGTGGCATCTTATCTTGGGCACTGGCAGCCGGAAAGGAGCTGAAGCGGCGTGGAGTGGCTCATCTTCGGAATAATCATTCTTTTGACCCTCATCAGGGTACCTATCGGATTCGCCCTCTCGATCACGACGATTCTTTTTCTTCTATGGAAGGGAAGCGCGTCGCTCAGCGTGGTGCCGCTCAATCTGTTCTCCGGCGCGTCGAGTTTTCCCCTGCTGGCGATTCCGCTTTTTATTTTGGCCGGTGGCCTGATGGAGACTTCGGGGATCTCCCTGCGTCTGGTGAACCTGGCCAATAGTCTGGTCGGATTCATTCGCGGCGGGCTCGCCATGGTGACGGTGGTGGCGACGATGATCCAGAGCGAGATTTCCGGCTCGTCGGTCGCCGATGCGGCGGCGATCGGCAATGTTGTTATCCCGGCCATGGAGAAGCGCGGTTATCCCCGGGCGCTGAGCGCCGCCATCGTTTCCAACGCCGCCTCGGCGGCGATTCTCATTCCTCCATCCATCCCGATGATCATCTACGCATGGATGGCCGAGGTGTCCGTCGCCAAACTATTTTTCGCGGGCTTCTTGCCCGGCTCTATCGCCTGCGGCTGCATGATGGCGCTGAGCTACTATTACGCGCGGAAATTAAATTTACCGGTGGAACAGAAATTTTCTTTGCGTCAGGTGGGAATCTCCACGCTGCACGCTTTTTGGGCGCTGTTCATTCCGATCGTGATCTGGGGCGGCATTTTTCTCGGCATCGCCACCGCCACCGAGGTGGCCGCGTTGGCGGTGGTCGCGGCGCTGTTGATCGGCTCCTTAATCTACCGCGAGCTGCCGGCGCGCGAAATCACGCGCGTCGTGCGGGATTCGACGGGCCAGACCGCCGTGGTCATGCTGATTGTCGCTTCCTCCGCCGTGCTCGGCTGGTTTCTCACCAGCGAGCAGATCCCGCAAAAATTCGCGCGCATGATCCTTGAAACAACCTCGAACAAATACCTGATCCTGCTCTTCCTAAACCTCTTTTTTTTCGTCGCGGGGATGTTTCTTCACTCCGCCGCCGCGATCATCCTGATCGTCCCCATCGTCATGCCGCTCATCCGCCAGATCGGCGTCGACCCGATTCACTTCGGCATCATCGTGACCATCAACCTCGGCGTCGGCCAGCAGACTCCGCCTGTCGCTACCGTGCTCTTTACCGTCGCCACCATCGCGCGTTTGCCGTTCTGGGAAGTCTTCAAGGCCGGCTGGCCGTTCACGGTCGTGCTAGCGTTGGTCACGCTGCTCGTGACCTACGTCCCGTGGATCAGCCTGGGGTTGGTCAATCTGGTGAAGTGGTGATGGAAGTCGCGGAAAATCCGATGGGCCGAGGATCGATGATCGATGATAGTTCGACAGGCTCACCACGATCGGATTCTCCTACCGATCATCCTGAGCTTGTCGAAGGACCATCCTCCATCCTCGACCAATTTTTTTAAGCTTCAGCCATTTTCTTTGAAAGCCAACGCGCCGTGCGCAGGAGGCGCGCGTCACCGCCGCGCGGGCCGACGAGCTGCACGCCGATCGGCAGACCACTGGTGCTTTGCAAAAGCGGTAAGGTGATGCAGGGCATGCTGCACAGCGTCCACAGCGTGCAGAATGCCGGATCACCCGTAGAGGCAAGGCCCTTGGGCGCCGCGCTCGGCGCAGCGGGTGTGAGAATCGCGTCATAGCGTTGTTCGAAAAGCTCGACGAAGCTCTCGTGGATCGGATCGATCTGCCGCAGCGCATGCTGGTAATCGAAAGCGGTTATCGCGCGGCCTCGCTCGATCTGCTTGCGCAACTGTTCCGACATTCGATCGCGGCCTCGCTCCCACTCGCGTGCAAGATTCACTGCCATCTCCGGCGCCATGATCGTCTGATGCCACTGCCATGCTTCCGACGCGGACGGAAAGAGTTCCACTTCCTCAACTTGGCCAGCCAATTGTTCGACGATCTCCGCGAAACCTTCCTTGGTCTCTTCGTCTGCCCGTTCCCACATCGGCGTCTTGATGAACGCGAACATCGGCGCCAGCGGCGGCTCTTCGGCGGCGACGGCAGTGAATGGAATCCGCGCGCGCGGCCGGGTGTCGGGATCGTTTTCGTCGTAGGCAACCAATTGTTCGGCAAGCAAAGCAATGTCGTCAATCGTCCGCGCGAACAAGCCGACGTGATCGAGGGTGCGCGACAGCGCAGATACGCGATGGCGAGAAATCAGCCCATGGGTCGGCTTGAAGCCGACCACGCCGCAGTACGCCGCCGGGCGAATCGTCGAGCCGTTGGTCTGGCTGCCGATTGCGAGCGACACCATGTTCGCCGCTACAGCCGCGGCTGAACCGCTCGAAGAACCGCCCGGAGTGTGCTCGGGATTATGCGGATTGCGAGTTTTGCCTGGTGAAAAATAAGCGAACTCCGTGGTCACCGTTTTGCCCATGATCACCGCGCCGGCGGCGCGCAGAAGCGAAACCGCAGTCGCATCGCGTGACGGCGTACGCCCCGCGTGCAGCACCGAACCGTTTTCCGTCGGCATGTCGGCGGTGTCGAAGATATCTTTTATGGCGATTGGAACACCGTGCAGCGGCCCGATTGGTTTACCTTCGAGCCGCAACTGATCCAGCGCGCGCGCTTGTTGGAGCGCGTAATCAACATCTAGAAAAGCCCAGGCTTGAACCTGCGGATCAACTTCTCGCACGCGCGCCAAGCAAGCCTCGACGAGTTGCGCCGAGCTGATCACGCCGTCGCG
>CAYZJE010000449.1:0-3685 GCA_964478485.1 uncultured Syntrophobacter sp.
AAACGTTCGGGATGTTTTTATTGGCGGATAACCACAAGGAGTTTTTATGAAGATGGTCGAAGCGATCGTCAAGCCGTTCAAACTTGACGAAGTAAAAGAGGCGCTGACGAAGGCGGGGATCCAAGGCATGACGGTTGAGGAAGTCAAAGGCTTTGGCCGGCAGAAGGGGCACACGGAACTTTATCGCGGCGCGGAATACTCCGTCGATTTCTTGCCCAAGGTGAAGATTCAAATCCTCGTGTCCGACGATCTCGCGGCCAAGGTCGTCGAGGTGATCGCCGAAAGCGCCAAGACGGGCAAGATCGGCGACGGGAAAATATTTGTCACCAACGTCGAGGAAGTGATCCGCATCCGCACCGGCGAAAAAGGGCCGGACGCGATTTAAGAATTCGATTACAGTTAAAGGGGGCAAGGGGAAAATGAATCGAGGAAGAAACAGGAGTATCATTGCGTCCGTAGCCGTTGGGCTGTGGATGATTTTGTTTACTGGCTTGTCCTTTGCGGCTGAGGAAGCGAAGGCGCCCGAGCCGGCGAAAGCGGAGGCTCCAGCTGCCGCGCCTGCGGCGCCGGCGCCGAAGCTGCCAGGATATTTCACTGCGACCAGCGACGATCCTAAGAAACCGCTGCCTTGGCCAGATCCAACCGGCGGCGCTGCTGGCGTCTGGGCAACGCCAGCTGGCGATGCCAAGGGCGATGTGCCGGACCAGCTCAAGTCTGGAGATCTTTACGATCGTATCGCGCACAACCTTTATTCGATCAATTTTGTCTGGGTGTTGATCTGCGGGTTCCTCGTGATGTTCATGCAGGCTGGATTCATGATGGTTGAGACAGGTCTCTGTCGGGCGAAAAATGCCGCCCACACCGGCGCGATGAATCTAATGATTTATCCGCTCGGCTGCTTGGCTTTTTGGGTTTACGGGTTCGCGATTGGCTGGGGAAATTGGTGGAATGGTCCAGTGCCGCCGGGATGGTATCCATCATTAGGTCCAGGTCTCTCCCTCCTCAATGAGGGTTGGGGATTGGGCGCGGCGGTCGATGCGGCGGGGAAAGCCACCGGCGCGTTTACCTACGGACTGTTCGGTACCAAGGGTTTTTTCTTAAGCAGCGCGGTCGGTGATGTGAGTGTCATGGCTTTGTTTTTCTTCATGATGGTTTTCATGGATACCACCGCAACTATTCCTACGGGTGCGATGGCTGAACGATGGGCCTGGAAGAATTTTTGTTTGTTCGGTCTGTGGGTGGCGCTCCCGTATTGCCTCTACGCCAATTGGGTGTGGGGCGGAGGATGGCTCGCTCAGGGTGGCATCAACTGGGGTCTTGGTCACGGTGCTGTCGACTTCGCCGGCTCCGGCGTTGTCCATGCCATGGGCGGCGTGATCGCGCTCGCGGGTGCGATGGTGATTGGCCCACGCATCGGCAAGTTCGATTCCCAAGGCCGGCCAAAAGCGCTCACGGCGCATCATGTACCGATGGTGATCGTCGGAACTTTTATCCTCGCCTTTGGCTGGTTTGGCTTCAATCCCGGCTCGACTTTGGCAGGAACCGATTTGCGTATCAGTTATGTTGTCGTGAACACGATGCTCGCCGGCATTGTCGGCGCGCTTTCGTCTATGGTTGTCCTCATGATGAAGGGTCTCAAACCGGATCCGACGATGATGTGCAATGGCATGCTTGCGGGTTTAGTCGCGATCACCGCGCCCTGTGCCTTCGTCGATCCCTGGGCCGCCGCCGTTATTGGTTTGATTGCCGGTTGGCTGGTGGTCGAGAGCGTTTTCTTCTGGGAAAAACGTGGCATCGACGATCCGGTGGGCGCGATATCCGTCCATGGTATGAACGGCCTGTGGGGCCTCATCGCAGTGGGAATATTCTCGACTGGTCAGTACGGCGCGGGTTGGAACGGCGTCGTGCGCGACGCGATGGTCAAGCAGTATGGCGCCGACGGCGTGCGCGGTTTGCTCTACGGCGACTTTTCCCAGTTTATTATGCAGCTGATTAATGCTGGCACGGTCGTCGTGTTTGGCTTCGTGATGGCGTACGTTTGGTTCAAGATCAGCGATGCGATTACGCCAATTCGTGTGTCGAAGGAAGTCGAGTTTGAAGGCCTCGACGGTCCGGAAATGGGCGTACTCGGCTATCCGGACTTTCAGCTTCAGTCCAGTCAGAAAAATGTCTAATAACGGTTTTGTTGACAGAGCAGCGGCGCCAAGCGCCGCTGCTCTGGTGCTTTAGAAAAAGCACAAATCTAAACAATGAAACGAGGAGCAAATAGATGTCCGTTAAAGACGTCCTAGAGATGGCGAAGAAGAACAAGGTACAGATCGTCGATTTCAAGTTTATCGATGTACCGGGGTTATGGCAGCATTTTTCGATTCCCGCCACCGATCTCGACGCCGATAAGTTTGAACAAGGCTTGGGTTTCGACGGTTCGAGTATTCGCGGTTTCCAGAGCATTAACGAATCCGACATGATTCTGTTGCCCGACCCCGACACCGCCATGATGGACCCGTTCACCGAACATCCCACCATGAGCTTTGTCTGTAACGTGTTAGATGCGATCACCCGCGAGCCCTACTCAAGAGATCCCCGATACGTCAGCCAAAAAGCCGAGAAGTATTTAAAGTCCACCGGCATCGCCGACATCAGTTACTGGGGCCCCGAGATCGAGTTTTTTATCTTCGACAGCATAAGATTCGATCAAAACCACCACGAAGGTTACTATCATATCGACTCCAGCGAAGGTTTTTGGAACTCGGGCAACGGCGACGGCGCCAATCTAGGCAACAAGATTCGCTACAAGGAAGGCTACTTCCCGGTGCCGCCGATGGACCAATATCAAGATCTGCGCTCCGAGATGGTGCTCAACCTAGAGAAATGCGGCATCAAGGTCGAAGTGCACCATCATGAAGTCGCCACCGGCGGGCAGACCGAGATCGACATGCGCTTTGACACCATGACCAAGATGGCCGACAAGGTGCTGTTGTATAAGTATGTGGTCAAGAACACGGCGAGAAAGCGCGGCAAGGTGGTCACGGTGATGCCCAAGCCGCTGTTTCAAGACAACGGTTCCGGGATGCACTGTCACCAGAGTTTGTGGAAGGCCGGCAAGAATATATTCTACGACAAGAAGGGCTACGGGCTGATCAGCGAGACCGCGCGGCACTACATCGGCGGATTGCTCAAACATGCCCACGCGCTGTGCGGGTTTATCGCGCCGACGACCAATTCGTACCGTCGTTTAGTGCCTGGATATGAAGCGCCGATCAATTTAGTTTATTCAGCGAGAAACAGAAGCGCCTGCGTGCGCATCCCGATGTACTCCACCAGCGAGAAAGCCAAACGGTTGGAGTTCAGGACGCCCGATCCAAGCTGCAATCCGTACTTTGCCTTCCCGGCGATGATGATGGCGGGCTTGGACGGCATTAGAAACAAGATTGAGCCGCCGAAACCAATTGACAAGAACTTATATGAACTCGAGCCCGAAGAAGCGGCCAAGGTGAAGTCGATGCCGGGGTCCCTCGATCAAGCGCTCGACGCCTTGGAGAAAGATCATGAGTTCCTGCTCAGAGGCGATGTGTTCACCAAGGACGTGATCGAGACCTGGCTGGAGTACAAGCGCAAGAATGAGGTCGACGCCATCCGGCTGCGCCCCCATCCTTGGGAGTTCGCTCTGTACTTCGATATCTAA
>CAYZJE010000450.1:0-12339 GCA_964478485.1 uncultured Syntrophobacter sp.
ACGCGGAATACGAAGAAGAGCTGATTCGAGTTGAGCAGATGAGCCCAGAGGAGAAGGCAGAGTTTGAGAAGGCCCGCCATGAACGGGAGAAGATCAACTGGAATGAATTTATCGGCGGCGGCGAGGAGTAGATCCATCCAAAAAGTAGTGGAGGGGAGTAAATCGGCCCCTCCACTCTGCCGGGTAAAATGGCGTTGATTTGACCTCCCGAAACAGCTACTGTTCGTTTCATGGGGAAAATCACGTCTGTCGTTGTTTGCCTGATCATCCTGGTGGTGATGACGAATGCTACCGCAATAGACTTACTCCAAGCCCAGGTGATCGAGGATGGGAGGATTTCTTCTCCGCCGAGGAGCGAAGCGGCGAAGATTACGCTCGGTGTAGTCGAGGATGTCATCCTCAGTCCTTGGGGCATTAGCTTTCCGGCTCGGATCGATACCGGCGCCGATCTGTCCTCACTGGATGCGCGGGATATGGTGGTGCGCCAGGATGTGGCCGAGTTCCGGCTCGGCGATCATTATGGCCGCCAGCGATTGCAACTGCCGATTGTCGAGTGGGGTCATGTGCAGACCTCCATGGGCATCGAGAAAAGGCCAATCGTCGAAATCTCCATCTGTCTGGGCTCAAAACTCTTGCGCACGCTAGCGACGCTCAGAGACCGCTCGGGAATGGCTTATCCGTTTTTGGTTGGCCGAAGTGCCCTCAGCGGCAGCTTTCTCGTCGATACCAGTCGCTCAAGAGCCGCGCAGCCGAGCTGTCCCGCCGGCGCCATAGTTTCCAATTAGTCAGCCTGCTTGAGTAAATAACATCGCTTTCCTTTTCCTGCTCCAATTACGCAGTTCGGGCCGCAGCCAATGCGGCAAGACTCGCGCGATCGCTTACTCCTGGATGTGTTGTAGGTAAAATACCAAGCTCAGTATTCGTCCTGCCGCTTGGGATTTTGCCCCCGGATCGTTGCCGCCCGCGTCGGCGCGAAAACGCGCGCCCCAAATCGGCATCGTGCGAGTGCCGTGACTGCGAACTTCTTCGCGCCCGTCGATGGTGCGATAGATCTGCCAGAAGGGAAACTTGCCGCCGTACTTGTTCGACAATTGAGTCAGATTAGCCGGTGCTACGGTGAGATATTTGCTCATGATGCCATTGCCACTGGCATCGACGCCATGGCACACGGCGCAGTGATTTTGATACTCGAGCTCGCCGCCGGCGATCACTTCCATTTCTTGGGCTGTAGGCAATGGCGACGGCAATGACAATAAGAAGATTAAGCCCAGAAATATTCCACCGCCTTTGAGGACCGTTGATTCCATATCGTCAATTCTCCTTAGATTGCGATTGGAATAGTCAGCAATCGACATACCAGAGCATTTCACCAACAGATGCGGTTCGCCTCTTTCAGAAGTGACATGAACTCGTCTAAAAATTCGCAAGGATGAAATTATCGATAAGCTCCGTGGAGCTTAGAGAGAGGCTAAAACCTCTATTTGGCTTACTTTCTTCGCTGACCACACATGATCGGGCGTGGTTTCCGAATAGTTTGCTCTCGGCACGGTTATCGCTCTGGTTATTTTGCGGATGGAACCACGTGGGAGCGGCAGTTTCTTCTGCGCATTGTGGGGTTGAGCTGACGTTGGTTTAGACGACGTGTATGTATAGCAAGATCTTGATACCTCTCGATGGCTCGAAACTGGCGGAGGGCGTTTTGCCTTATGCGCGCGCGCTGGCGAAGGATCTCGGAATCCCGGTTGATCTGTTGTACGTGAACGATCCGAACGAGCCGACGACGTGCGCGCCATTCATGGCGAGCGAATATTTGAATGGTATTGTTCAATCCTTCGCTGGCGCCGGCGCGGTACGCTCGGTTGTCGAAGCGGGCAACGCCGCGGCGACGATCGTTGATATGGCGGCGGCGGAGCGTGAGGTGCTAATCGCCATGGCGACTCATGGTTATTCCGGCGCCAAGCGCTGGCTCTTGGGCAGTGTCGCCGAGAAAGTGCTGCGCGCCGCGGCAAATCACGTTTTGCTCGTGCGCCCGGCTAATGGCGAGCCGCGCGCTGAGGCAAAGTTGACGACGGTTCTCGTGCCGCTCGACGGTTTCGCGCTCGCCGAAAAAGTTTTGCCGACGGTTAGCGAATTAGCTTTGCGCTTAACTCTCCAGGTCGTATTGGTCCGCGTCACCAGGCGTATCTACACTGCGCCACCGGAGGCCTTTCTGCCGGTGTTTGGCGCCAATGTGCCAAATCTCAAAAAGCTCTGGCAAGAAGCCAACGCCGAGGCGAATGAATACTTGATGGAAAAGGCCAACCAACTGCGTCAGCAAGGGCTCACGCAGATCACGCCGCTTGTGCTTGAAAGCGGTGTCGAGGGCGCCGCGGCGGCGATCATCGATCTCGTCAAGAAAACGCCGGAAAATTTTGTCGCCATGTGCACCCATGGCGAATCGGGGATCGGCCACTGGCTGGTGGGGAGCGTGACCGAACGCGTCGTGCGCCACACCACTGGCCCGGTGCTAGTGATCCGGCCGCGCTGATATGGACGACGGCAAACCGGACGGGTCGTCTGAAATCACCGAGCGCGACTATCAGCGCGTGGTTAACGCCTGGGCGATGTACGATTGGGCAAACTCCTCGTTCGCGGTCGTGATCCTGACGGCGATCTTTCCAGTTTACTACCGCTCGTTCGTCATTAGCTCCGGCGCGGCGCCGGAGACCGCGACAGCTTATTGGGCGTACACGACGTCGCTGTCGCTGTTATTGGTCGCGCTGATCGGACCGGTGTTGGGTGCGGCGGCGGATTTCCTCGGCGCCAAGAAGCGCTTCTTGGCCGTGGCATTATCGCTCGGCGTTGGCGGAAGTGCCAGCTTGGCGTTTCTTAGCACAAACGAATATCTGCTCGCCTCGCTGTTGTTCGCGGTCGCCAATCTCGGCTTTGCCGGCGGCAATGTCTTCTATGAGGCGCTGTTGCCGCAAGTAGCGCGGCCGGACGATCTCGACCGGGTTTCGGCGCGCGGTTACGCGTTCGGTTATCTCGGCGGCGGTTTGCTGCTCGTGCTCAATGCGCTCTGGCTCTATCGACCCGCATGGTTCTGGATGGCGGATCGAAATATCGCACTGCGCGCCAGTTTTGTCAGCGTGGCCTGTTGGTGGTTGATTTTCGCTTTGCCGCTCTTCCGCGCCGTGGCGGAACCCGCGGTTCACGGACGACCGCGCGCTTTGCTTGGGTTTGCCAATGGCTTAGCGCGCTTGGCTCAAACTTTTAGGCAAATTCACCGCTACCGTGAGCTGACAATTTTTCTCGGCGCATTTTGGCTTTACAACGACGGTGTCAGCACGATTATCAAGCTCGCGGCCGCCTATGGCGATGAGATCGGCATCGATCACAACGACATGCTCGGCGCGCTTATTCTCACGCAATTTATTGGTTTTCCTTGTTGCATCGGCTTCGGCGCGCTGGCGCAGTATCTGGGCGCCAAGCGGACAATTCTTGCCGGTCTCGCAGTCTACAGCGTGATTTCCATCGCCGGTTTTTTCGTTCGCAGCGCCTGGCATTTCTACGCGTTGGCGATCATGGTTGGCACCGTCCAGGGCGGCACCCAGGCGCTCAGCCGTTCGCTGTTCGCAACCATGGTTCCAAAAACCCGTAGCGCCGAGTTTTTCGGTTTTTTCAGCACCGGGGAGAAAGTCGCGGGCATCATCGGCCCGGCGATATTTGGTTTCGTCGGGCAGCTCACCGGCAGCAGCCGGTGGGGCATTATCTCGATAACCCTGCTGTTTGTCGCCGGGGCGCTCTTGTTGCGGCGTGTCGATGAGACGGAAGGGCAGAAAGTGGCCGAATTAACTGATCGTTCGGCTTAGCTTGTTTAGCCCGCCGTTGATCTACAACGATGGCAGCTAGGGTAGCCATGAACGACGGCTCTTGAAAATCCACTTACTCGGCCATTCTGCTGCGTTCCTCAATTGTGAAAATGGACGCGATGATTTCGCGCTCGTAAGAACGGCCGCTACGGTTTGTTCCACGCATGACTGAGCTTAACTCGCCTCTTGCGTGGCATGTATGTTGCGCTCTCGTTTACCCAGACGAACTATTCCAAAGCGATTACAGAAGGAGCATAGGCAACATGGGATTTCGACTTGACGGTAGAATGGGAATTCCGAACAGGAGCAAGACCGATGCAGATTCGGGAAATCCTCTGGGCAAGCGATGGATCGAAGGAATCCCGTGTTGCTCTCCGATGGGGCGAACTGCTGGCAAAGCGACTTGGCTCTAAGATCATCGCATTCACCGTGCTAGAGACCCCCAACGCGGCCATCCCAAATGAGAAGCAGAAGGGAATAATCATTACGGAGAATGTAAAGGTATTTCCTCGCCCCTGGTCTGGGATCGTCGACTTCGCGCGGAAACGGAAAGTCGACATCATCGTAATGAGCACCCATGGGCGGAGGGGCGTGCCGAGGTTTTTTCTCGGCAGCGCGGCCGAGAGTGTCATCAAGAACGCTCCTTGTCCGGTCATCGCCGTCAAGCCATAGATCTATGCTGCGAGAGGGAGCCTTGCTCGAAGTTCACGCCCAACACGATTAGAAATTGTGCAGCTGCGCAATCGACAGCAGTCGAGTTGTAGATGGCTTACCGAGTTTTAGAAATAGTAAACCCTCACCTATTCGAGACCGTAAAGGTCCTGCAACAACTCGATACGGATGCGGTCGCGGGGCTCGCCAATCAAGAGGCCGCGGCGCGCTTGGAGCAATTCGGACCGAACGAACTGCAAGCGTTCCGCGCGGTTTCACCCTGGGCCATCTTTGCCAATCAGTTCAAGAACATTCTGATCGTCATCCTGCTTGTCGGCGCCACATTGTCGCTCTTCCTCGGCCATACCGTTGAAGCGGTCACCATCACCGTTATTGTTTTCTTGGCCGCTTTGCTGGGATTTGTCCAGGAGTATCGGGCCGAGCGGGCCATCGAAGCGCTGCGGCGCCGGGCCGCGCCAACCGCCACGGTGATCCGTCAGGGCGAAGAAAAAACCCTTGCCGCACGAGAACTCGTGCCCGGCGATATCATTATTCTCAGAGTTGGCGACAAGGTTCCCGCCGACGGGCGATTGCTCGAAGCGGTCAATCTGAAGACTGACGAAGCGATTCTGACCGGCGAATCCGCCGCCGTGGATAAACACAGTGCGGTCTTGTTGCAGCCGCAGCTCGCCGTGGCCGAACGCACAAACATGGCTTTCGCGGGCACGGCGGTTACCTATGGGCGCGGCAAAGCGCTGGTGGTGGCGACCGCCATGAAAACAGAGTTCGGCAAGATCGCCCAACTCCTACAGACGGTTGAGAGCGGCAGAACGCCGCTGCAAGAGAATCTGGATCATGTCGGTGGCGTTTTGGCGCGCGCCGCTTTGGCGGTGGTGGCGATAATCGTTTTGCTCGGGCTGTGGCGCGGGGAGCCATTGGTGCAGATGCTGATTTTCGGCATCGCTCTAGCCGTCGCGGTCGTTCCCGAAGCTCTGCCCGCCGTGGTGACTGTGTCCCTTGCGTTGGGCGTCCAGAGAATGGCCAAGCGTAACGCCCTCGTACGCCATCTGCCGGCAGTGGAGACCCTCGGTAGCACCTCGGTCATTTGCTCCGACAAAACCGGCACGCTTACCAAAGATGAAATGACGGTTTGCAAATTGTTTGTCGGCGGCGAGATGTTTGAGGTCAGCGGTGTCGGCTTCGAACCTCAAGGTAGGTTTTCCCGTGGCGGTGCGGCGATTGAGCCGCATGCTGCGCTGCTCGAATTGGCGCGCGCCGGCATCCTCGTCAACGACGCAACCTTGGTCCAGCGAGAGGGTCGCTGGGAAATCAAGGGCGACCCGACGGAAGGAGCGCTGGTCGTCCTGGCGGCCAAGGCCGGTCTCGATAAAGGCGCTCTCGATGGCGAGTTTCCCCGCGTCGGCGAGATTCCCTTTACCTCCGAGACCAAGCGCATGACCACGCTGCACTCGGTTAACGGCAATCTCGTGGCCTACATCAAAGGGGCGCCCGAGATGATTGTTGAATCTTGCGCGAAGCAGCTAACGGAGGCTGGTGAAATTGGCCTCACCGACGACGACAAGAAAGCGATTCTCGCTGCCGGCCACCGTATGGCCGGTGAAGCGCTACGCGTTCTAGCCGTGGCTTGCAAAGCAAACACGACATTGGAAAACGCCGAGCGCGGCATGACTTTTCTCGGCTTGGTGGGAATGATCGATCCGCCGAGGCCAGAGGTAAAAGCGGCAATTGCGAAGTGTCAACAAGCAGGCATTCGACCCGTGATGATCACTGGAGACCATCCCCTCACCGCCGCGGCCGTAGCGCGCCAACTTGGCATCCTGGGAGTCGGACGCGTCGTCATTGGGGCGGATCTGGATGCCATGAGCGCCGCTGAGCTGGAACGCGAAGCGGAACATATCGCCGTCTACGCGCGCGTGTCGCCGGTGCACAAACTTGCAGTGGTCACGGCGTTGCAGAGTCGAGGCCAGGTGGTCGCCATGACGGGTGACGGCATCAACGACGCGCCGGCCTTGAGAAAGGCCGATATCGGTATCGCCATGGGTATCACGGGGACCGACGTCACCCGTGAAGCGGCGGCCATGACCCTCACCGACGATAACTTTGCGACTATCGTTGCCGCGGTGGAAGAAGGCCGGGCGATCTTTACCAACATAAAAAAATTTCTGATGTACCTCTTATCGGCAAATATTGGTGAGGTTCTAATCATTACCACTGCTGCTTTGATGGGCCTGCCGCCGCCGCTGAGCGCCGTGCAGATTCTTTACGTGAATCTGGCGACGGATGGCTTGCCGGCGTTGGCGCTGGCGGTGGACCCGCCAGAGGCCGATTTGATGCGCCGTTCGCCGCGTCGCTCGCGACAAAGTATATTCACGCAACCGGTAATCTGTTTGATGCTAGCGGGAGGGATTTGGTCCGCAATGGTAAATCTCGGACTGTTCGTCTGGTTACAGCATGCCGGTCGACCATTATCCGAGGCCATGGCCATGACGTTTGTGCTGCTGGTGCTGATCGAATTCTCCAAGGCTTACCATTTTCGTTCCGACCATCTCTCTTCTTTCAATAGACCTTTGGCTAACCCATGGTTGAATCTTGCGGTGCTGTGGGAGGTGGGATTGCTCACCGGAGTCATCTACCTAGATTTTCTGCAGCGGGCCTTCGGCACGTTCAGTATGTCGGTGCAAGATTGGCTTTTGATCCTAACCTTGGCGCTGACCCTGACGCCGGTGCTGGAGTTCATCAAATGGCTCGGGCGACGGGGTTATTTCGGAGAGTTAACGTGACGATGAAGGTGGGGCTTAAGATTGGCAAAATGGAACTTGCTGTTCCGCAAAGCCGGCTAGCGATTCGTCGCGAGCGGAGAAAAATGAAAATGGTATGAAACAGAAAATTCTCTAATCGATGTTAACCGCGGCTCTTGAGGGGGAACAACAACAAATTCACCTCGGGGTTTGTCTTGTTTGTCGCTGGCGCTCTCTTGCTGCGGCGTGTCGATGAGGCGAAAGGCCAAAGAGTTGCCGCAGCGGTGGACGGTTCAGCTTAAATTGCCAGGACCGCGATCGTGGTTTCGCTCCTCCCCAGCTGACTGCCAATCGTCTTTTAGGCATTCCTCGGCGCAGCCTTTGCGGCGCGGCCAAAGGCTACACCATTTGACGCGCAAATCGTGTTTGCCGAGCGCCGCCATGACACTGGCCTGGCCAGCCTTGATTTCCATTTCCGCGATCTGATCGGTTTCCGGGCAGATAATCGTCCTGCGGCCGCGGTAGCGACGATAGCTGCTGACGACGGCCGGCCCGACGACGAAATAGAGGCCTAGGGTAACGACACCGGCGAAGAGCAGAAATACACGATTCATGCTCACTCCTTATTCAATGGTTCCACGCTGCAAGCAGCATGGTTGACTTCAAGTTAGTAACGGCGCAATCGCCGTGCCATCGGTGCTGCGCCGAGACCGCGGTAATAACTTTTCACAACTGACAAAAGCGCGGTCACAAATTCGCGTCGCTGACAGCGAGGCGGTAGAGTTCGCGCGATTAATTGATGGATATGCCGGGCAAGCTCTCAGAGAGCATCGAGGTATGCCGTTTGCTCTAATCTCATTTCATGTTGAAACCGGGAGGTGCGCCATGGCGAAAGTAATTGGTATCGATTTAGGAACTTCCAACTCGGCTGCTGCCGTCGTCGAAGGCGGCCGGCCGGTGATTATTCCTTCGGCGGAGGGCGCGGGAGTTGCGTCAGGCAAGGCGTTTCCTTCCTACGTTGCTTTCACCAAAGACGGCCAACGTTTGGTCGGCGAACCGGCAAAGCGCCAATCGGCGATCAATGCCGAAGGCACGATCCAGGCGGCCAAGCGCAAGATGGGCAGCGATTTCAAGTTCAAAGTCTTTGGCAAGGAATACACGCCACAGCAGATTTCCGCTTTCATCCTGCAGAAGATCAAACAGGACGCTGAAGCCTACTTGGGCGATAAGGTCGACGAAGCCGTGATCACCTGTCCGGCTTATTTCGACGATAATCAGCGCACCGCAACCAAAGACGCGGGCGAGATTGCCGGGCTAAAAGTATTGCGCGTCATTAACGAGCCCACCGCCGCTTGCCTTGCCTACGGCTTGGAAAAAGCCGGCAAGGAACTGAAGATTCTGGTCTTCGATTTCGGCGGCGGCACGCTCGACGTGACGATTATGGAGATGTGGAAGGAGGGCGGATTTAAGGTGCTGGCCACCAGCGGTGATACTCAGCTGGGCGGCACCGACATGGATCGTTTGCTCATCGAACACATTGCGAAAGAATTCAAACACGAGACC
This sequence comes from uncultured Syntrophobacter sp., assembly GCA_964478485.1. Lineage (GTDB taxonomy): Bacteria > Desulfobacterota > Binatia > UBA9968 > UBA9968 > DP-20. The sequence goes on from CAYZJE010000450.1 coordinate 8,825, forward strand.
GGTGTCGATCTCACCAACGACACCATGGCGACGCAGCGGCTGCGCGAAGCCGCGGAAAAAGCCAAGGTCGAACTTACCGGCGCGCTCAGCACCGATATCAATCTGCCTTTTATCACGGCTGATGCTAGCGGTCCGAAACACTTAACCCTGTCGATCAACCGGGCAAAGCTTGATGAATTAGTGGGTCCGATCATTGAGAGATGCCGTGGACCTCTCGAACAGGCGCTGAAAGACGCTAAAGAAGGCGTTGCCAAAGAGGGCGGGAGTTTCACGAATACGGACATCGACAAGATCATCATGGTCGGCGGCCCGACGCGCATGCCGATCGTGCAGAAATTCGTCGAAGATTATTTCGGCAAGAAGATCGAGCGCGGCATCGATCCGATGGATTGCGTCGCCATGGGCGCGGCGATCCAAGCCGCGATTATGAAAGGCGAAGTCAAAGACGTCTTGTTGCTCGACGTGACGCCGCTGTCTTTGGGCATCGAGACGCTGGGCGGAGTCAATACCTCTTTGATCGAGAGAAACACCACGATACCGGCGAAAAAGAGCCAGATTTTCTCCACCGCCGCGGATAATCAGACCGCGGTGACGATTCGCGTCTTGCAAGGCGAGCGGCCGATGGCCAGCGACAACGTCGAGCTGGGCCGGTTCGATTTGATCGGGATTCCATTGGCGCCCCGCGGTCTGCCGCAGATCGAGGTTTCGTTCGATATCGATGCCAACGGCATCGTTCACGTCACTGCCAAAGATCTCGGTACGGGGAAAGAACAATCGATCCGCATTACCGCGCCCAAGAAACTGGCCAAAGACGAAATCGACCGAATGGTTCGCGAGGCGGAAAAATTCGCCGCGCAAGATGCCAAGAAGAAAGAAGAAGTGGAGGCGATCAATCACGCCGACACGCTGATTTACGCGACCGAGAAATCGCTCAGCGATTACGGCGATAAGATCAGCCAGCAGGAGCGCGGCGCGATTGAAAGCGCGGTCAACGATTTGAAGCAGGCGATCAAGGACAAGCAGCTCGAGCGGATCAAAACTAAGATGGAAGAACTGACTAAGGCTTCGCACAAGCTCGCCGAAGCGATCTATCGGCAGACCGCACAAGCACAAGCATCGGAAAAGCCCAAAGCCGCCGGCGGACCGAAAGAAAGAGTCGTCGACGCGGAGTATGAAGAAACCGGTGGCAGGAGCTGAGATCCTGCGCGCAGGAAAATCCGGGGAGTGATCTCCGCTGGGTGACACCATGGGGATGAGTTTTGTGCCGCGGATCGAGTCTCGGTCGCGGGGCGGACTCTTAGCGTCTCAACCGCTTGGCGTAATGATAACATGAGGTCAAGTTTGTCCTGGTAGGCAACAGCGTCCCCAATTTGCTCTTTGTCCACAACGATTTCAGCCATAAGGCATAACACTTTTTGGTGCTTGCACTCTTGGCATATCGCTCGATCGACCGTTCAGTGAAGGTGAGCAGGTCCACGCTCCCGTAGATCCGACGACTCAGACCAGATTGTTCGCGATAGCGAAGCCCGCGCGATTAGGAATGGAGTTTGGAGTAGGGACACGCCGGAGCGGTGATCTCTTTGAGAAAACTTATGGCTTGTTCTCTAACCTTTGCTCTCGGTAGGAAATGGCCGTTGTCGGGATACAGCTCAAGGTGGTGATAGGTTCCTGCCGCCTTTAATTGATCGCGCAGCAAAAGCGCTTGGTTCACCGGTATCAGAGTGTCTAGTTCGCCGTGGAGGATAAGCGTTGGCACGCGCCATTTCGATCCTTCGTCAAGAAGGTTGAGCAGTTTAGGGTTGGCGTTGCCGCTCGGATTGAGCAAATACCGTACCCAAAAGCTCGGTGTTTCACGGTAGAGCCGGCCAAGATCATAAGCGCCGGAGTAAAGTACCGCTCCGCTCACGCTTTCCACATCGTTTAACAGCGCCGCTGCGACGGTGGCGCCACGCGAAACCCCGTAAAAAAACACGCGACGGTTGTCCACCCATTTCAGCTGCTTGGCCAACGCGAGGCCGTCTTTCACGGCCCGCCGAGTGATTTCCTCCGTCGGGCCCTCGGGAGCTCGCGTCGAGCCGTATCCCGGAAGCGAAATCGCCACGCTTGCGAAACAAATCTCAGCGGCGAAAGCTTCGGCGGTGGATAACATTTGCTCGGCGCCTCGGCCCCTTAGGCTATGACCATGCAGCAGAATTACCAATGGAAAAGGACCCTCGCCAGGTGGCCGAGTGACATAAGCTTCGATGCTCCCACCGGCGCTGGGATAAAAAAACCGCACGGTCTGCGGTTCGTCGAGGGCAGCCAATTGTTCCTGGGGAATCACCCGAATCGCGCTGCAAGCAAACAAAAACAACAACGATAGGGCGGCAAGACCGAATTTGTAGCGCATCCTTGGGAACTAACACTCCTGTCGAAAAATTCAAGCCGATCGCATCGACCGGATGCTGAAGCATCCCCGGCTATGGGCGTGGAGTAGTTGCGGCGCGACAATAGGAAGCGCCCCGGCACCGGCGTGGCTCACCAGCGACGATGTGTTGCGTGGTTTTCCAAGAAATCATCCCGGAAAGCCATCGGCGCGGCTATCAGCGTGAAGCCACCTTCAGCACGCTGCTGGGAATTCTTGTGATGGTGACCTTGGCCTACTTGGTGTCGTGAGGTTAAAAATGTATATCAATGCCTGTCAGATACGAGAAAAGAAGAATGTCCCCCCTTTTTACGTCCGTGACGCTTGTCACCCTCAAGCCGTTCAGAGAAAGTCCGGAAGCGCGACGCCTCGCGCTGATCTTTGCCATCGTCTACTTCGCCCAAGGGATGTGGTACCTGCCCAACCTCTCGATTACCTTTCTGTTGAAAGAGACCTTCGGGCTCAGCGCCGCTCAAAGCGCGACGTTTTTCTCGATCACGGTCATCCCCTGGTTGATCAAGCCGGTGTACGGCCTAATCTCGGATTTTGTCCCGCTGTTCGGCCAACGGCGCAAGAGCTATTTTATTCTGACCTCCGGGATGGCCGCGGCGATGGGCCTAACCCTCAGCATGATGGGAGCCTATACCTACTGGGGGGTCGCGATGTTTTTCACTTTGATGGGGCTCGGCCTGGCCTTCACCGATGTGCTGACCGACGCGCTCATGGTCGAGAACGGCCAGCGGCTCGGTCTCACGGGGCCGTTTCAAGCGGTCCAGTGGGCGGCAATCTCGTGCGCCTCGATCCTGGTTGGCATCGGCGGCGGTTGGCTGGCTGAGCACAAGTTTCTCTCGGTTACTTTTCTGATCGCCACCGTCTTCCCGCTAGTTACCCTGGCCATGGCCATCTTCCTGATCACCGAGCCGCGCGTCCAAGCAGGCGAGCGCCAGTTTCGCGAGACCTGGATTGCGATTCGGGGTGCCATTGGGTCGCGCACGCTCTGGATTGTGGCAGGGTTCATCTTTTTCTACAATTTTAGTCCTTCCTTTGGCCCGGCCCTGGTCTACTACGCCACCGATAGACTGCACTTCTCCAAGCTCTTTCTCGGCACCCT
>CAYZJE010000451.1:0-5342 GCA_964478485.1 uncultured Syntrophobacter sp.
GGTAGCCTGCGCCTTTAGGAAAGCGGTCGACCTCGTCGGCGTCGTAGTCCTTTTCCTTGAACTCATTCTGGTTCCACATCGGGTTGGCCACCACGCGGTCGACGTTTGTAACCGGTTCCCTTTACGAAACTTTGGCTTGCGAAAGGTGTCGCCGATCTGAATCTCGCCCTCCATGTCGTGAATAATCATGTTCATGTTCGCCATCGCCCACGTCCCTGGCTCATTTTCCTGGCCGTAGAGTTTGGCCGGGGCGAAGGTCTTGCGCGAGCGCAAGCTCATCTTTTCCTGCAAAACCAGCTCGCACTTTATGAGCAGTCCGGCAGAGCCGCAGCAAGGATCGTAAATATCCATCCCCGGTTCAGGGTCCATGATGCGAGCGATGACGAAACCAACCTCCGGCGGCGTGTAAAACTCCCCGGCGCTTTGTCCGCTCCCTTCGGCGAACTTACGAATCAGATATTCGTAGCTGCGCCCGATAATGTCCGGCTCCACGTCACCGAGGCCCAGCGGTTTGGCGCTAATCGCTTCGATGAGATTGGAGAGGCGGTCGTCGTCGATATCCCGCTGACCGTGCGTGGTAGCGTTGAAATCGACACGGTCAATGATGCCTTTGAGCAGCGGATTGGCGTCAGCGATGGCGCGAAGATGGGTCGTGAGTTGCTCGCCGATCTTGTCTGACAGCGTGCGGAGGACGGACCACACAGCATCGTCAGGGTTCTTCGGCTCCAGCGGCAAGAAGAAGCGGACGAGCTTCTTATCGTGCTTCACCAGCTTGAACGCCTTAGCCCGCGAGCCAACCTCCTTGGCAATACGGTTCACCTCGTCGTCGAAGACGTCGCAAAGCCGCTTTGCAAAAATCAGCGGAAGAATAAACTCCTTATACTTGGGAGCGTCCTTCGCGCCGCGGATCGAACACGCCGCATCCCAAATCCACGATTCGAGAGATTTATCGTTGTTGCCGTTGCTTGCCATCGTTAGCGCGGATTCTACGCGATGGTACGGCTCGCTGACAAGAGCGAGTTGAATGGAGAAGATTAAAGAAGGGCGGGTTTAAAACCCGCCCCTACTTCGTGACCTTCGTGTTCTTCGTGGTGAGAATCGTATGCTACGCGCCTTTGCGCTTTTTCAGCTCTTCGATCAACTGCGGCACGACTTTGAAGAGATCGCCGACCACGCCGAAGTCGGAGTATTGAAAGATCGGTGCTTCGGCGTCTTTGTTGATGGTGATGATGTATTTGGAAGTCTTCATGCCGGACAAATGTTGCACCGCGCCGGAGATACCGACGGCGAAGTAAATGTCGGGCTTGACGGTTTTACCGGTCTGGCCCACCTGCATCGCGTAGGGCACCCAACCAGCGTCCACCGCGGCGCGGCTGGCGCCGACGGCGCCGCCGAGCACGTCGGCGAGATCTTTGAGCAGGTTGAATTGTTCTTCGCCCTTGAGCCCGCGTCCGCCTGACACCACAATCTTCGCCCCTTCCAGCGACGGCCCTTCGCGCTTTACCACAACCCGCTCTTTCATGTGCACTTTGCGTAGTGCGCCATCCGCAGCCGCGGCGACCTCTTCGACGGCAAGCGGCTGTTCATTGAGCTTCGGCTCGAAGGATTTCGGCCGGACCACCAGCAGTTTGGTACCTGCATTGACCAGCGTGCTAGTATTTTGATAGCTCGCGCCGAGAGCGGGAATGGTCGCTTCGACGCTGCCGTCTTTCAATTGAAAATCGCCCACGTCGGTGATCGCGCCGCAGTCGAGCCGCGCGCTCAAGTTGGCAACGAGATCGCGCCCGCTGTAACTCGACGCAAACAGCATGACCGCGGGATTGTGTTTTTGAATCAAGCCAACGACCGTCTCCGCCGCCGGCAAGGTTAAATAATCTTTGTACACCGCGTCGGCTGAGTGGTAAATCTTACTGGCGCCGTGGTTGGCGAGGATTTGCACCGCGTCGTCCGGCGCGGGTCCGAGCAACACCGCTTCGGCTTTGCCGACTTCGGCGGCTTTGGCAAGCATTTCCAGCGAAGTCGCGGTGATTTTATCTTCGCTAATTTCCGCGTATACCCAAATTACGTCTGCCACTTAGATCACCTTGATTTCAGCAAGAAAGTCCGCGATCTGCTTGCCGCCTTCCCCTTCGTCGACCACCGCCTTGCCAGCCTCTCGCTTAGCTGGCCGGCTAATCGTGAGAACCTTTTCGCGCGCGCCTTTTTCGCCGACCTGATCCGGCGCAAAACCTAAATCGGCGGCGCTGTAGACTTTGATCTCTTTTTTCTTTGCGCCCATGATGCCTTTGAGCTGCGGATAACGCGGCTCGTTGATGCCGCTGCTGCACGCAACCAATGCGGGCAACGTCGACTCGACGACATCGTAGCCGTTTTCGCTTTGGCGCTTGATCGAAATCTTGCTGCCGTCGACGGTAATTTCTTTCGCAAAGGTCAGCGGCGGAATGCCCAATAGCTGAGCGATTTGTCCATGGACGATGCCGGAGTAGCTGTCGCTGCTTTCGGTGGCGCAGATAACGAGATCGAATGCTTGTTTCTTGATCGCCGCGGCCAAAAGCTTCGCGGTCGCAAGAGTATCGGAACCGGCGACAGTATCGTCGAGAATGTGCACCGCCGACGTCGCGCCCATTGCCAGCGCGTTGCGGATACCGATGGTCACATCGCTGGTGCCCATCGTGACGAGCACCACCGTACCGCCGTGTTTTTCCATGAGACGCAAACCCTCTTCCACGGCGCTGGCCGCGGCCGGGTCGAGCTCATGGGGCACGCCCTTGCGCACCATGCGTTTGCTGTGGGCGTCGAGCTCGATGATGACCGTGCTCGCGGGGATCACTTTACCGCAGACGACAACGTTCAATGTTTCGCTCTCCCGTGCATGAATTTATCAATTATCGAAGTCACTTCGCGGCCGGGGTATTGACCCCGGCCTAGACCAAAGGGGATGCTCGCCCCCTTTGGAAACCCCATTTAATGGTTACACGCCGAAATCGGCGTGGCCGACAATAAGTTACAAATACGACAAAGGCGCCCTTGGAATCAAGGCGCCTCTTGTCGCGAAAGCTATTTCGCTCGGCTGAAACTGCTACTTAACAGCTCAGGAAAGCCACTGCTTCACGTCGCCTTCCATGACCACGTCGAGTATTTCCTTGCAGTCGGCGATCGCCTGGTCGACGATTTTCGGATCGTCTTTCAAATGCGGTATGCCCGCGCCCACCGCTTTCTTCAGGCCCTGAATGAATTCCTTGAACTGCTGGTCCAATGCTTCGGTATTCGGTGCTGCTTCCATGACACTCCTCACCCTGCGCGCTTAAGCGGCTCGAATTGCGAGTTTAACCCGTAACCCGAAACGCGAAACCCGAAACGATTTCAGTTATGTATAAAGCCGTCCCTTGATGGGATCGGGGAGCGTGAGCCCCATTTTTAAGATCAATGCATCGATTTCGTCTTTGTACTGCTGGCGCGCGACTGCATTTGGCCGGCGTTTGAGCCCCCAGTGCATGAAACGTTCGGAACGGTACGACTTGCTGTTGCCGAACATGTCGAGCCCTTTGACGTACCAGTAATCCACCGCTCTTTGGATTCTTTCCTTATACTCCCCACCTTTGGCGGCGAATTCGGCCGACGCGTTGGTGCCAAAGTCGACATGACCTTCTTCTTCGCGGATGATGTCTGGGTCCTCGACCACACGGGCAAGCGGCAGATAGGTGCAGTCGAGAAACTCTTCAAGCTGGAACCGGCCTACGCGGTCGACGAGAAAGCCGAACACGGCGTAATCTTCCCAAGTTTTGATCTCGCCGCGAAACGCTTCGACATAGCGTTCCTGATTGGGCCGGCTGAGCGTGTAGGTAACATCGACCCCGATATCACCGGCCAAACGGGCCATTTTTCGGAAATGGTCCATCTCTTCGGCCGCCGTGCGCGCGACGATGAGCTGATCCAACTTGGTGGGCGCCGACGGTAAAATGTGCTTGACATAAAGATTCGGGCCGCCGATTTCGCAATCCGCTTGGATCGCCAGCACGCGCCGGAGCAAATCCTGATATTCCGGATCCTGCTTTTCAAAATCCTTGAGTTCAACCTTATCGGTAAACATCGATGCCCTCCTGGTTTGATCGCCAATTCTAAGTAAACCTCGCCTCTTGAGGCGAGCACAATTAAATGGGGTATCCAAAGGGGGCGAGCATCCCCTTTGGTCGTGAGCGGGGTTCAAACCCCGCTCGCGAATTCAATCGATTACCCGTCAGTTATGATAAATTTCTTAACAAAACGGCCTTGATAAATCAACCGGGCGGGCGTTGGATTGGAAGTTGGAACGGATTCGAATGGCTGTGATGGTTCAGTTTGATTGTGGCTCGGGTGCATGGAGTGGGAAAGATTTCTCGCTGCGCTCGAAATGACGTACTTCGAGGGGTTGTCATCCCGAACCAAGTGAGGGATCTTGCCAAACTGAACCACCACCCGAATGGCACTGCTCTTGTCACTTGCGCGCCACTCATTATAGCATTCGAGGCCTATGGCCAACGCGGAAAATTTCACCCTGCTCACCGATCTCTATCAACTCACCATGGCGCAGGCGTACTTTCGCGAGCAGCGCATGGGCGAGGCAACGTTCAGCCTTTTTATCCGTTCCTATCCGCCCAACCGCGGCTACTTCGTTTCCGCCGGGGTCAAAGACGTGCTCGAATATCTGCAAGCCCTGTCATTCGACCCGGACGCCCTCGATTATCTAGCTGCGCAAAAGCTTTTCAGTGAAGATTTTTTGCATTATCTTGGCGACCTAAAATTCACCGGCGATGTCTGGGCGATCCCCGAAGGCCGGATCTTTTTCAAGGACGAGCCGGTGCTGGAAATCACCGCGCCGATTATCGAAGCGCAATTGGTAGAAACCTTCGTGATCAATCAGATCCATCTGCAGTCTTTAATCGCCACCAAAGCGGCACGCTGCGTCCACGCCGCGGCCGGCCGACCGCTGGTCGATTTCGCGCTACGGCGCACTCACGGCACCGACGCCGGCATGAAAGTCGCGCGCGCCAGTTATCTCGCCGGCTGCGCCGGCACGAGCAATGTGCGCGCCGGCCAGCAGTACGGCATCCCGCTCGTCGGCACCATGGCGCATTCTTTTATCATGAGCTTCGAGCGCGAGATTGATGCGTTTCGCGCCTACGTTTCAAGCTTTCCGAACCATTCGATCCTGCTCATCGACACCTATAACACGCTCAGCGGCGCGAAGAATGCCGTGCAAGTGGCCCAGGAAATGGCTGGCCGGGGCGAAAAACTCATCGGCGTGCGCCTCGATAGCGGCGACCTAGCTGAACAAGCGCGGCAAGTGCGAAAAATTTTTGACG
>CAYZJE010000452.1:0-4210 GCA_964478485.1 uncultured Syntrophobacter sp.
AGGGTGCGCTACGCGCACCGGTCAGTCTCGGAATGTCTCTCGCAAAGGCGCTAAGGCGCAAAGGTTTTGAGAACAAAATTCTTTTCCGAACTTGGCGCCTTTGCGCCTTGGCGGGAGTAAATCCCCGTATAGGAGGTCATCTATGAGAACGATTTTTTGGGCGTTGATCCTGATGGCGATCGGCATTGGTCAGGGCGCGGCGCAGAATCTACCGCCGGAGCTGATCCGCTACGCCGACTCGATTTTTTACAATGGCAAAGTCCTTACTGCCGATAAGAACTTTACGATAACCCAAGCGGTAGCGGTGCGCGATGGCAAGATCCTCGCCGTCGGCGCCAATGCCGAGATTCAACGGCTCGCCGGGCCGGCCACGCGCCGCGTCGATCTGGCGGGGAGAAGCCTAGTGCCGGGGTTCATCGACAGCGACGGTGACAACGCCTTTGCCGGCGGCGATCTGTACAAAGACACCATGGTCAACGGCAAGGTCGGCAAGAAAGTCCGCGGCAAGAATGTGCCCGAGATGTTGGAGCAGGTGCGCGCCCTGGTTCAACAAGCCAAACCTGGCTCGAGCGTTTATGTCCGCATGGCGGATGAGTTCGTCAGCGATCTTTCCAAATTAACCGCCAAGGATTTAGACAAGCTCGCGCCCAATAATCCGCTGATGCTGTCGCTTTCCAGCTCGGAAGGGGTCGTCAACACGCTCATGCTGGAAAAAGCCTTTGCCGCGGGACTGCGCAAGGATCATTTTCAAGTGGTTAAAGATGCCAGCGGCAACCCCACCGGGCAAATGTTCAGCCAAGCGCTCGGCTTCGTCGGCTGGAACCTGCGCGACTGGCCGGAGCTGACCGAAGAGATTTTTAAAGAGCAAGCGGAGATCATCGACCAGTTTCTCCGTGTCGGAGTTACCACGATCACCGGCCACGCCAGCGGCTACACGGTTACGATCGTCAGCCAAATGTTGCACCAGGATCGTCTCAAGATGCGCATCCGGCCGACTCTGGATTTCGCCCGGCAGAATCCGATGGCCGACCAGATCCTTCGGCGCACGCCCAACTTGGTGAACTTTAGTCTCGGCGATGACATGATCCGCATCGTCGGCGCCGCGGTGGGTCCGGTGGACGGCGCGTCGGATGACGGCGGGATCATGACGAACGAGCCAAAGAGGGCGGCTCACGCTGAGGTGAAGGGCGGGCTTTACGGTCGTAACAAGTGGACCGGGCCGGAATGGACGGGCAAGCAGTGGGGCGATCTTACCCTGGCGGAAAAACGCGATACCGAGTGGACCACGCTGCAACTGTTGCGCAAACATGGCTGGAACATCAGCGGCAACCACAATATGGGCAGCGGCGCGACCACCATCGTGCTGGAAAGTTTATTGGACGCCGAGAAACAGTCAGAGATCAAGGTGCACAAGATGCTCGGACGCAACGCGCTCGATCACAACTTGATCTGGGATCAGAAGTCGATCAGCCTTTCCAAGCAACTCGGCGACAGACTAGCGTTCGGTTTGAATTCGGAGATCTTCAGCCAGCGCGTGGTGCGCGGCGAGGAAATGCTGTTCTCTCAGTACGGTGAAATGATGCATTCGATGCAGCCGGTCAAGGATTTGATCAATGCCGGGGTGAACGTCCACATCGAAGGCGGCAAGCCGGACGAGTCGCCGGTGTGGCGTATTGAAAGGTTCGTCACCCGGACCGACAAAAGCACACGCAGCGCTCGCGAAGGACGCGTGTGGGGCAAAAACCAAGCGATCGATCGCAGGCAAGCGCTCATGATGACGACTTATAACGCGGCGAAGTTCATGGGCGATGAAAAAATGCTCGGCTCGATTGAGAAGGGCAAGTACGCCGACCTGGTGGTGTTTAACGGCGACTACATGGCGGTGGCCGACGATAAGATCGACGAATTGCTGGTCGATTTCACCATCGTCGGCGGCAAGGTGGCGTATCAGAGGGCGGGAGCGAAGTAAGGATAAAAACGGATTATCTCCCGCAAAGGCGCTAAGGCGCGAAGTAGGAAGAGATTCGATTCGGAAGTTTAACCGCAATGCAAAGAGCGCAAAAGAAAAAAATCGGAATTTCCCTCTAAACTTAGCGTCTTTGCGCCTTTGCGGGAGGAATATCCGAGTCGGAAATTTTTGAATATCGGAAAATTTGCGCGCGCCGCGCAAATTTTGACATATAGCAGTGCAAAGAACACAAAGTTCGGATCGGATTTGCAGCCGCCCGTTTACGAACGCCTGAAGAACCGAGGCGAAAGAATCGAAACTTGAGAGCAGCCGGATTGGTGATTCTTTTGACGTTTGCGATCGCTGCTCTCACGCCGGCGATCGCAAACGCCGGGCATGAGAACCGGGATGTCACGACCATTGCCGCCGATCGCCTGAAGCTGCTCATCGACTCGGGCGAAAAATTCATTCTGATAGATTTGCGGACGGCGAAAGAGTTCCAGGAAAAAAGACTCGCCGGTTCGCGTTCGATCCCGGCGAGCGAGTTAGAAAAGCGCCTCGGCGAGATTCCCAAGTCCGGCCGAGTCGTCGTCTACGCGGCAACGCCGTCAAACGATATCCCGGACGCGGTCTTTCAGCTGTTCGAAGACGAGCGCTACAAAAACATCGCGGTTATGTTAGAAGGATTTCAAGGCTGGGAGAAGCGCAAGTTCCCGGTCGAGACGGGACGGCGTTAAGACATCGGGAAAGAGGGATTCACCACGAAGTGTGTCATGAGCTTACGCTCGTCCACTGAAGATGAAAATGGGCCTCTGTAGGATGCGGTGAGTCTGCGAACCGCATCGAGCGAATGCGCGCCACAACCGATGCGGTTCCCCTTGGTCACCGCATCCTACAAACCTCGAATTTCGGATTTTCGAAGGAGGACACGAAGTTGAGAAATCGGATTCGGAATATTGGCCGCACCCTTCGACCAAGCTCAGGGCGATCGGGAGCGCAAAGGGCGCAAAAAGGCATTGGACTTGTAAGGGCAACCCCCCGTGCTTGCCCTTCCCACTTGCCTCTATAGAAAATCCTATCTATGGCGAGCTATCGGATCGACGTCACAGAAGAAGCGAATATTGACCTGTCTCACTATACGGCCTTTGAGCGAAAGGTCGTCGTGTCGGAAGTTCGCGAGCAACTTACGCATGAGCCCTTGGTTGAAACCAAGAACCGCAAATCGCTGCGGGACAATCCTATTGCTTCGTGGGAACTGCGCGCAGGCAAGTATCGAGTGTTTTATGAGGTGAATGAACCGGCCCAAACGGTGAGCATTGTTTCCGTGGGTCACAAGGAGCACAATGTTCTCTTCATTAGGGGCAAGGAGGTACAGATATGAAAACCATCGATTTGGAGAAAGAGAAGTTGGACTTAGCAGCAGTCATTAAGATTGCGCGCCAAGAACCGGTATTGCTCGTGACTTCGGATGGCGAGGAGTTTTGTATTGCTGAAGCTGATGACTTCGATAAGGAAGTAGAAGCGTTGCGAGGAAGTCAGGCCTTTCAGCAATTCCTTGATGAGCGCTCAAGGAGCGCGAGAAGAATTCCACTGGAGGACATTGAGGCAGAGATTGAGAAGGAACTCGCGAAGCAGGGAAAAACTGCCTAACACTGCCGCTACGCCTAACCGTGGCTCAGTGACGGTGTTAAGCGAGAAAAGGCGAGAAAAGGGGGCAGGCTACTTTTCGGCGACTGGCTGCTGTTAGTACTTCGAAAAATGGCTGTCTCCATGAGTCAAAAGTAGCCTGTCCGCTTTTCCGATGAGGTAGCCATGAAAAAGATTCCGAATGATCAACCCATCGACGAAATCCGCGAGTTGCGCCGTCGCATCTCGGCGCGTTTTGATAACGATCCGGCGCGCCTGGTCGATTATTACATGAAGCTGCAGGAGCAATACCGTGACCGACTGATCGACACCGCGAAGTCGACCGACGAGACAGACCACGCCACCGCGTAACTGAGCACTTTAGCAGATCGCTAGCAGTGGCCGCTGATCTTGAGCGCTATTCCGGGTTGACCTGCAAGAGCCGCACTTGTTGCGAAGGACACGGCACGATTCCTGATTGCGCGGCGCGTGGAGAGGTAGCGATGCCGATGTGCGAGAGATGAGACTACGATTTACATACGCGTTATTGCTTCTAATGCTCTCACCGACTCTAGCCTTTGCCCACGCCTACTTGGTGAAATCCGTTCCGGCGGGGCGGGCTACGCTGTTTTCTTC
>CAYZJE010000453.1:0-5724 GCA_964478485.1 uncultured Syntrophobacter sp.
ATGTCGAGGCAGAGCGTAGTCAACACCGACAGGTTATGTCAAGCCACTCGAACGCGGACGGTATGCCCGGAAGGCTCAGAAATTGCGCCGTCAATAAACGAAGTCGCAGCTCGCCCAGATTTTCCGGCACGCAGAATTTCAGAGGGCGGGTTTAAAACCCGCCCCTACCAGGTCAAATTGTTTTTTGCGAACTTTGCGTTCTTTGCGGCTAAATGATCCCCGTCTTCCGTCCGAGGGCGCGATGAATCGCGCCCCTACTTTGTGACCCTTGTACTACTATAGCTCGATATTTGCGCAGCCTGCGCAAATTCCTGCGCCGCCGATCCCAAGGGCGACCAGCCGGTCGCCCCTACGTCCCTTTTGTGTTCTTTGCGTTCTTTGCGGCCAATCTTCTTCGGTTGCGGCTTTGCCGCGTTGACTCTTACGTGGTGAAAATGAAACCGGTTTCAGCGCCAGACATGCTTCGGATATTTCCGCTGCAGTTCTTGTTTGAGTTTCGGATAGGTTTCACTCCAGAAGAGCGCCAAGTTTTCAGTGACCTGCACTGGGCGATTGCTCGGCGCGAGCACTTGAATGCGCACGGCAACCCGGTGGCTGGCGATCCATAGCGTGTCTTTGATGTCGTATAGATCCTGAATGCGCGCCGCGATCGTCGGCGCTCCGTCAGCGGAATAGACAACCTTGACCATACGGCCGCGCGGCAACTGAATCCGCTCCGGCGCATATTCTTCCACCCATCCCTGCTGCTGCCGCGACAGCCAAGATTTCACGACAGGCAACACCGGGCGGTCTTTGATTTCATTGTAACTGAACCCGCCGTGGCAAATATGCTCGAACATGATCTGCCGATCCGCGGCCCCGATGGCCGGCAATTCAAGCTCAGGCATCCAATCACGCAAGCGATTGACGCGGACAATCCACTGTTCAACCGCTTCGTTCCAATGTTCCAGAACGCAGCGGCCAGCCGCTACTTCACGAGCGAGAATCTTAGCCGCTTCCTCCACCGGCGGCTTGGCGGAAAGATTCTCTTCCAGCACCAAATCACGAAAGCGCTTTTCCAGCTTGGCAACCACCCGCCGCGACGCCGAATCGTAGGCCACCACGTGAGCTTCCCGGAAGTCCGCGGGAAAAAGTTCGCGCAGCCACTCTTCTTTAACCGCCGTGGCCAGATGCAGCATAACGTTCAAATTGCGCTCCCGGCCGCCGCTGCTTTCGACCTCGCGCACTTCAGCGACGACAAACAGCGGCGCTTTCACCACACTCTCGCGCGCCAACGTGCCGCGCCGGCCATGCACCAGTTCGCAACGCAGCGAGCTGGCGTTGAGCCGCTTGGCAAGATGATCGGAAAAGCCGACCAATAGGCAACGCTGCACGGCGGCATTGACATTTTCCGAAAGCGGCTGCTCGGCGATATCCATGCCCTCGGCGGCTGCGATGCGCAAAAACTGCTCGAACAACGGCCCGACCTGACGCGCCGCTTGCGCGTGCACGCCGGCTTGGCGACAGCGCTCGGTATGATAGCCATTGCCCTCGGCGTAGCGCCAAGCGCGCATCAGGAGAAAAAAATCCGACTCGGTCTCGCCATTGAACAACTCGTCGCGCCGGTCGTTAAACTCACTTCCTTGCCGCCGCGCCAGCAAATCCCGCCCTTGTGTCAATGCCGCTATCAACGCCACCTGGCGAACGCAGCCATACTCTTGGGCGGCCAAGAGCATGCGCGCATAGCGCGGATGAACCGGAAATGCCAGCATGCGTCGTCCAAGTGTAGTGATCGCGCCCGTCATCTGATCAATCGCACCCAAATCAGCGAGCAGCGTCTCGGCCCGTTCCAACGCGCGCGCGTCGGGCGCTTCCAGCCAGCGAAATGCTTTCACGTCGATCACGCCGCTCGCCTTGATGGTGAGAATCACTTCCGAAAGATCCAGTCGTTTCACTTCCGAGAGTTCCTGAGCGGGACGCGCAGCCTGCTCATGGGCGGTCCACAGACGCAAGCAGTGTCCCGGCGCCGTGCGGCCGGCGCGGCCGGACCTTTGATCGGCTGCGGCACGGCTGATTTTTTCAATCAGCAAGGTATTGATGCCGCGATAGGGATCGTAGCGCGGCATGCGCGCCAAGCCGCTGTCGATCACCAGCCGCACGCCGTCGATGGTCAGCGAAGTCTCGGCGACGTTGGTGGCGACGACGATCTTGCGCCGGTCATGACGCGCCACCGCAGCATCTTGATCGGCGGGCGGCAATTCGCCGTGCAAGGGAAACACGACGAATTGCGAACCGAGCGTGTCGCGCGCCGCCTGCACGGTGCGCGCGATCTCATAGGCGCCGGGCATGAAGATCAGCGCGTCGCCCTCTGGATGTTGGCGCACCAGCCGTTCGAGTTCTTTCACCGCCAGTCCCCAGACTGGCGCGTCGCCGGTGGATTTGGCCAAATATTCGACAGCGACCGGATAGGCTCGCCCTTCCGACGACAACAGCGCACAAGGCTGGAGATACTTCTGAATTGGGGCAATATCTAAAGTCGCCGACATGACGATGATGATGAGATCGGACCGCGTCGATTCTTGGATTTGCAGCGCCCGCGCCAGGGTGATGTCGCCGTAGAGATGGCGCTCGTGAAATTCGTCGAAAATGATCGCGCTGACGCCGTTTAAGTCGGGATCGGCCAACATCTGGCGCAGCAGCACGCCTTCGGTGACATAGCGAATGCGTGTCGCGGCCGAAGTGACGCTGTCGAGCCGCATCTGGTAACCGACTTCAGCGCCGAGTTTAACTCCCCGCGACTCGGCCACCCATTTGGCAAGGAGCCGCGTGGGGAGGCGGCGTGGTTGCAATACTGTCACCTGACCGTCGATCAGATTGACCAGCATCTGCGGCACTTGCGTAGACTTCCCCGACCCGGTCGGCGCGGTGACAATCAAACGCCTGTGAGTCTTGAGAGCGTCGAGCAAGCGCTGCTCGATTTCGAAGATCGGTAAATCCAAACTTTGCATGGTGTGAGGGATTGTGACGAGATCAAGTAAAAGCCGGCAAATCGAATACTTAGTCTCAATCCCGACTCAATAGCAGCGACGTCAGTATTTCGTACACGTCTCGGCGATGACCGACATGATAAAATTCCAGATAACGCTCGGCATCGTTGATACGGTAAACGATCCTATACTACCGGCGCACTCGCAGGGAACGGTAGCCCTCGAGATCACCGGTCAGTTCGGTTCCGGCTGTCGGCTTTTTGAGCAGCAAATCGATATTTGATCGAACCAGACGCTTGATCTCGGGGGGCAATTTAGCGATGCGGCGCGCGCACTCAGCGGTGTATCGAGCGCTCAGTTTGGTCAACGCCGAAACACCTTTTCATGCTGCCGCCATTTGCCTTTGCGCGCTTGACGGATGGAGGTTCTGAGAGATTTCATAGTCTCTTCGTCGCTCAAAATTTCGAGGGTTTCGAGCAGCCCGGCGTATTTCTCCATGCTCAGGATCACCGCCGTCGGCACGCCGTTCTTGGTAACCGTCACCGACTCATCGACGCTCTCGACCTGTCGGATCAGCTCCAACAGATCGTTTTTGGCCTTGGTGATCGGAACATACCGCGATATCTCGTTCATAATGACCTCAATAACGTCCAGTATAATGACCATCCATCTGCTGTCAACGTTCGGGTTCCCTACGAAAATAGAGAAACAGCGCGCTGTAGACAAGCAACATCGTGGCGTAATTGGCTGCCATAAACCACGTCGTAGACCACGGTACGCCGTCGACGAACGGTGTTGCAAACGGCCAGAGAAAAGGCGTTGGAAAGTAGCTCGTCGCGTGGGTGGGAATATCGCATAGAATATGCAAGAGCAAGCGCCCAAAAGCCATGGCGGTTTCTGAGATGTCTGCCAAAGCAAAAGGAACGCGACCGCCCAGACGACGACACTATGGGTCAGGTTGTAAGCGTGAAAAACATATGGCGGTAAAAGCGCTAGCGCAGGTGGTCCGGAAATTTCCCCCGCCAAACGCATTGTCAGCCAACCGGGATGCATGACATGAAAAACGCCGAACGATAACAAATCCGGCGCCATGCCGATCAAAACCCCAGCGACAAACTGCCTGCGTCCCCGCGGGTAAAAAAGCGCTCCGCCCCACAACCCATGAGCGATAACGTCCATCTAAAATCAAAACCTAACAGCGTTGGGCTCGGCAATCCAGGTTTAAGATCGGTGGGACGAATCAATTCCCACTCCCAAGCTTCACAGGAAGTAGTCTCGCTGGTCAACTCTTGGGTCTCACTCAAAAAGCGAGTCTAAGCATTTCTCGCGGCTTACCGGTTCGCCGTCTTTTAGAGTTGGACTGAAGCGTCGTCGTTTATGCTACGTCTATCCAAAAGCTTCACTTTGATCAATTAACGGATATAGGCTGCGGGCCAATAGTAGAATAGGGCGACCGACTCGGCGGCATTTGTTGCTCTGAAAAAACTTGACTTTCAAGGTGAGAGTGGGCGATAAATCTGACAATGTTGTCGTTTATCCTTCGCACGAATTGTCGGGATAACCGACCAGTTCTAGAGCCGTCTAAACAACTCACTTAATAGTTAGACCGTCGAAACGCTCATAGATTTCAGGCAATAGCGTTGCTCTTGCACCTCGGCCCGATGGTTTCTATGCTGATGGTCCGTGAACATTCGCTTCTTCATTGATCCAGAAACCGGGTTGCCGCATATTTACAACCATGATGTTGAGGAAGAAGAAGTGGAAGACGTGCTGGAGAGTCCAGGCGAAGACCGCCCAGGAGGCGACGGCTCACGGGTCGCGCTCGGACAGAGTCGCGGTGGACGTTTTCTCCGCGTCATTTATTTTCGTGATCCGCAACCGGACAGCGTCTTTGTCATCACCGCCTATGATTTACGCGGCAAGCCGTTGCTCGCCTACCGCAGGCGACTAAGAAAGAAGGGCCGATGAAACAGCAGCATTACCCCGCTGGATGGAACGAAGACCGAGTACGAAAGTTACTGCAACATTATGAGACGCAGACTGAAGACGAAGCGGTAGCCGAGGATGAAGCAGCCTACCGACGGCGTGATCAGACCGTGATGGTGGTGCCGACACAACTCGTGCCGACAATCACCAAAATTATTGCCCGAGAAGAGAAGCACAAACAAAGCCCAGCACGTCGGCCTAACAAAGGCGCTGCACTCGACCGCGGCCCTGGTGCGGCTCGTAAGAAAGCCGAAAGGGCGCGTTTAGGCCGCGGCGAGTGACCGCCGGGCGCTCGGCGTCTTGAGGCCTGATGTGGTTAGCGACGATTACCTCTCGATCAAGGAGATTGCGTAGCGCTTGGCGATGGATCGTTCCCATACGCGGCGACACGCGCAAGCGCTGTTTTCCAAAAAGCGGCGATATTTTTGTTCACTTGACGCCGTACGTCGTCTGGAGCCGGTTGATAAATCCGCTCTCATTCAGCCGCCGCACGATCCGGTCGTCGATCAGTTCTTCGACTTTGATGGTTCCTAACTTAGAATTGCGCGGCTTGAGCAAACGCTGGGTGTTCGTAAACCTTCGACGGACGGATAGACTTTTCTTTCCAGCCCGTTGGTTAGGTCCTGATACCCTTCCTCGGCCGTCGCCGGATCGTGGATGCGCAGATGCTGCATGATTGTCTAAAGCTCCGGATATTCCTCATGCCAAGCGCGCCCAAGGCACCAAGTTCGAAACATTTCATTCGAGACCTTTGCGCCTTAGCGCCTTTGCG
>CAYZJE010000454.1:0-6711 GCA_964478485.1 uncultured Syntrophobacter sp.
TAACTGTTCATTAGCATGCCTTTTGTCACCAGCGCTAGAGTATTCTCGTAGCTACGCAGGCCGATGCGACCGCCTTTTAGATCGGCCGGCTTTTTCACGCCCGATCCTGCCTTGATGAAGCAAAATTTGTGGCCCCACATGCGACGCGGAAAAAAGGGAATAGCTTGCAGCCAGTCAATATCTTGGCCGCGCGCGACCAGATACGACGACATGGAAAACTCGCAGGCGTCGTACTCGCCATAGTGAAACATGCGTTCATGACGGATGCCGCTTTCCACGGTGATGACGTTGAGGTCGAGGCCTTGGGCCTCGATTTGGCCATCGCGCAAGGGTTGAAGATAATCATATTTGTCGAAAGCGATGGTGAGTTTGAGTTTGGCCATGCCGTAATCCTCGTTTGGTGAAATTGTCAGGATAATAAGAGGCTGATCGAGCGCTGTCAACGAAGGTCGATTTCGTTGACACACCCAGGAGCCAGTGTTAAGTGATACTTAAATTATATTAAAGGGAAACTTTATGCGCTTCCAAGGTAAGTCGGTGATTATTACGGGCGGCGGCGGCAAGATCGGCAAGGCCTACGCGATGGGGTTCGCCAAAGAGGGCGCCAAGGTCGCGCTCCCCGATATCGCCAGCGCCGATCACGTCGTCAAGGCGATTCGAGACCTGGGCGGCACGGCGATCAGCATGGCCTGCGATGTCGCCGATGAAAAGAGCGTTAAAGGCATGGTCGACCAGGTCGCCAAGGAATTCGGCAGTGTCGACGTGCTGGTCAACAACGCGGCTTACTTCATGACCGTGAAAAAGAGTGTCTTCTGGGAAATGGAAGTCGACGAGTTCGACAAAGCGATGGCCGTCAACGTGCGCGGCTCGTGGCTCTGCGCCAAGGCGGCGTTCCCATACATGAAGCAGCAGGGCAAAGGCAAAATCATCAACATATCGTCTGGCACGGCGCTCAACGGCGGACAAAATTACATTCACTACGTCACTTCGAAGGGCGCGTTGATCGCGATGACCCGTGCGATGGCGCGGGAAGTGGGTGATTTCGGCATTTGCGTAAATACCGTGTCGCCGGGATTCGTGGTCACCGAGGGCCGCCAAGTTGATCCTGCATTCAATGCGAACCGGGTTAGCAATCGCGCGATCAAGCGCGTTCAAGTCGAGAACGATCTAGTCGGCACGGTGATGTTCCTGGCCTCGCCGGAAAGCGATTTCATGACCGGCCAGTTGCTCAACGTCGACGGCGGCACGCATTTTGTCGGATGAGAAGAAGGATTTGGCCGCACCCTTCGACAAAGCTCAGGGCGATCGGGAACGCAAAGGGCGCAAAAAAAGGATTTCCGAATTGTAGGGGCGGGTTTGAAACCCGCCCTCTTGGCTTTTGAATCTTTCTCGCCGCCGTCTCCCGGCCTGCGCGGTAAAGCTGCCGAATTCTCGTCTCCCGTCCCATTTCAATAACCGCGCTGCCAGTCGATGATGTTTGTGAGCGGTTGGCCTTCTAGATATCGGCGCAGGTTGTCGCAAAACAGCTGCACACCTTGGTGCTCGGAGACGTCGGCAAGCGCCGAAACATGGGGCGTGATGACGACACGCTCATCGTCCCATAGGCGGGCATCAGGCGGACGCTCGAATTCACCGACATAGACGTCGGTCGCAAAGCCGCGCAGTTTTCGGTCATTCAATGCGATGATCAGAGCTTCTTCATCGACGATCTCCCCGCGCGCAATGTTTACCAAAACCGTCCCCGGCTTCATCGCTATAAAAGCCTCTCGGCCGATCAGGTGTGTGGTATCTCTCGTCCACGGACAACAAATGGACACGAATTCACTCTCGCCAAGCAAATCGTGTAAAGCGTGAGCAGCTTCCAAGCGCGCAAAGCCTGGTGGCAGCGTGGCGCCCGCAGCGGCTTGCCGGCGTGTGCCGACCACACGCATCCCGGCTGCCGCACAAAGTTTGGCGACTTCCTGGCCGATACCGCCCGCGCCGACAATACAAACAGTCTTGTCCCGAACAATTATCGGATCGTAGGTTTGATGATCAAAGCGGTGCCGCCGTTGGTCGCGGTAACTCCAGTGAAGCCCGCGAGCGAAGTGGAGGAAGCTTGCCAAGACAAACTCCGCCATGGGGCGTCTGTTCGTCAGACCGCGGGAAGTTGTTACGAGAACATCCGAGCCCCAAAGATCAGTATCTAGGAAATTGCTCGCGCCCGCGGGGGTTTCGTGAACCCATTTCAATCGCGGCGCACGGGCCCTGATATCTTTCACCGGCGGCCAGCCCAGTAGCACGATCTCAGCGGAGGCCAGTGCTTGGTTGCGCTGGCCCAGCGTGGTGGCGGGATGCTTTCGATCACCGAGATACCGATCCACGGTCCACTGCGGCCAGGTGGCGCGCAGCTCGCCATCAAACCATCCCCTGGCATCGACGACTTTGACCCGACGATCGATGTTGGCGATGCGGTCGAGCACCGCGTCGGACACCTGTGGAATCACCAAGACTTCGACGTTATCCATAGCTGCCCGGGTATTTATCACGGCAAGTGATCGTTCGTGACAGTGGGGCGTAAGATCGGCGAAGTGGATTTCAGTTTCGTGACTAGTTCAACTTGTTGTTACGGGGTTCAAGGACGCTGTCAATGCGTGCCTCCGCGGCAGTTTTGCTTTCGCCCATCACCTCCGAGATCTCGCATATCAGCAGCTTTCTCGCACGATACAGCGTCTCCCGTTCGTGCGCTGCTAGATTCTTGGTGCCGCTCAACTGAGTCAGTGACTCGACCATCTGGGCCAGTTCGAATATGGATCCCGAGTTGAATAGTTTTAAATTGTCCAGCTCGCGCTGGCGCCAGTTTTTGCCTGTTGAAGGATCTTTAGTGACTGCGGCGCGGCTGTTGAGGTGGCCTAGCAACTTGGGAATCTCAGAGCGGGCCATCAATGTCCGCATGTGTAGGTCGCCGGACTTAGCGACCGGCACGAATAACTCGGCACCGCTATCGTCCAATAGGGCTAATCGGTAAAACCTCGCCGACGTTCCACAAACCACTTTCTTGACGACGCCACCAATCAGACAGGGTCCCCGACCCGGATAAACAACTTTATCGCCAACCGTCAACGTCATTCGAATCTCCATTTCTGCTGGATCTTGGGTGAGGTGAATTTTTCCAGCTCGTTGGCCCCAATATTTTTAGATTCCCGACTAAAATTCATCGACATCGGATTTTACCTGTCCACTGAAACGACACCCGGCAAGTTAAACTCAAGCTCGTCCAGTGCTTGCGGGGTCATCCGAGAAGCGTGTCAAATCTAACGCGAGAATCAAGAGAAGGTAACTACGATCTTCGGTGTGTAGTGACTTTACCACCTCTGATTGGAATAAGATACGGCTTGCGACTCTGTGTCTCTGTGGTGGAAAAAATCGAGAAATTTGGAGACACGATACTTATCTGACGCTGATTCAGAATTGTTTCTTAGCGTTTCTTGTAAAGTCCATCAATAAACCCGTTGTCGTCGAACTCTTTAATGATCGACATATCGGCGAAGTCTTCTGGCTTTGCGGCGCGGACCTTTGGGTCGGTGGCGGCGATTTCCGTGAGGGCTTCTTTGATCGCATCGAGGGATGGATAAGGCTTCTGCGGCACCAGGCGAGAGAAAAATTGATAGCTGTCTTCCAAGGCGTCGTTATCGTTGGTCTTGACATACTTGCCGATCACCTTCTTGCTAAAATCCTTTTGCGTCTTGTAAACGTGAATACCTTCCAACAGTGCGCGGGTAAACTTGCGCACGGTTTCTCGTTTGTCCTTGATGAACGAAATTCGCGCGGCCACGGGCGTAGTGGGATAGGCACCGCCAAAGTCTTCCGGTTCGGCGATAATGTTCATTTTGAACTTGCGGGCAAGGTTCGTCACCGGCGGTTGCGCAACCATGCCGTGTATCTGCCCCGATTGAATTGCCGCGAGCCGGGTCGGTTGGCCGCCGGGAATTTGCAGTACCGCAACGTCGATATCGGGACGCAAACCCCACTTAAGCAAAATCTTGCGTGTCGCATAATCGGAGTTGGACCCGAAGCGGCTGACGGTAAGCTTTTTACCTCGGAGGTCTTCCGGCTTTTTGATCTCCGGCGAGACCACCATGCTGTAGGCGAGAATATTGAGTAGTCCAGCGATGAGTGTGATATCGGCGCCGCGCAGCTTGGCAACCACCGGCGCATTGCCACCGACCTGTGCGATGGGCAGATCGCCGGACATCATCGCTTGAGTGGCCCGAGAACCACCGTCGAGGTAGATCATTATCACGTCAAGGCCATTCTTCTCGAACAGACCGGCTTCTTTGGTAATCCAAAACGGCGCTTGCGAGCCGGCAATGGCGCTCCAGCCGATGGTCAATTTTTCCAGCGGCGCGGACGCCGCCTGTGCCTTCTTCAGGGCCGACGCGCTCAAGACTAGTAATCCGCAGCCAAGCGCAATCACTCCCGTTCGTTTAATCATCGCTTAAATCTCCCCGAATAAAAGTTATGTACCGTTCCGCTGCACCCAATCCTTCGAATACCTTGCCGGTATTCCGAGTAACCCGAAACCCGGAACTCGAAACTATTCTTTCTCACGCCGCGCTCTCCCACTTATCGACGTCAATCTCCCAGCCCTTGGTTTGCGACAAGTCCAGCGCGTTGCCTTCAATGTCGCGGAAGCGAAATTCGGCGTAAGGGCGCGTCGATGGGCGGGCCGCGATTTTTAGCAGGCTGCTCAATTCGGCCATCGTCGCTTGCATCGTGTTGGTCAGAAAGCCGATGTGATTGATGCCATATTTAGCTTCGTGGCCTTCGACGGGGCTGTAAAAGGGGTGGATCGCCAGATTGGTCTTGCCGTCAGCGCAGAAGCGGTTGCCGAGGCCCTGTTGGCGGCGCTGGTAGCTCGACGGAATTTCGCGTAGGCGAAAAACTTGCGTATAGAAGAGCAGCATGGTTTCTGGGTCGAGGGCGTTGTAGGCGATATGGCGTAGACGCGGATATTTTTTCTCTTTGCTAGCAGGCACGCCGAAATTCGTGGTCGAAACCGTGACTGGCCGGCATTCTGGATCGTGCAGGCGAATTTCGCCATGCTGCAAGTCATTCGCCTCCTGAATGATCATGCCGCGCGGATTCAATTTCAAATAGCGGCCTTTCACTTCTTCGAGATCGTCGACCTGCAGGCCGATGTGATGCAGGCCGTTTTCCATATTCATTTCGCCCAAGCCGGGCCGCTTCTTAAAGAACGTCAAATTGTAAAAACCATCGGTGATCGTGATGTCGCCCTCGGTGGTGCGGCCCAGTTCTTCTGTGGCGAGAAAACGATGGTAGAACTCGGCAAGCTTCGCCGGATCTTCGGCGAGATAGGCGACGTAGCGAAGTGTAGCCATAAAACCTCCTGGGGTATTGGAGTACTGGAGTGATGGAGTATTGGAGTGATGGGTCGGTCAGAATCCGGCTCTTACCAATACTCCAACATTCCATTACTCCATCACTCCAACCGTATCTTAGTCTCTGATATTCTGCGTGAACCATTCCAATGGCAACGGGTGGCCGAGGCCCTTGGCTTTGGCTAAGTTATACGCCGTGCCGCCGACCGCGGCAAATTGTAATCCTTGGGTGCCTTGATTATTCAAGAAAGTGATCTGTTGATCATTCGCTCTGCCAACCCAGCGGCCAGCCATGATGTCGGGGACCGTGCCGATATTGGGATTGTCGATCTCATGGTGCGGTGATGCGGGGATTTTCTTTTTTTCCTCCGGGCTGCCGGCAATGAAGCCGAACATGCCGTCGCTGCCGGTTACCACTTCGGCGGCGTTTCGGTCGGCGTACAGGGTCGAGGTGCCCAGACGCGCCCGCACCTCGGCGCGCGCCAGCACGTCCGGACCCGCTTCGTTGTTGCGCACATTGTTGATATGCATGCCGGGCTCCAGCCATTCGGCTTTGATGACTGGAATGAGCGAATCGGTGGTCAGCGACACCACGTCAGCGCCTTTGAGGGCTTTTTCCGGTGAGTCTACCGCGATTACTTCGATATCGAGCTTTTCGGTCATCTCGGCGGCAAACGCCTCGCGGTTTTTCTTGGTTGGGCTAAACACCCGCATGACTTCGATGGGCCGGACCTGCTTGATCGCCTCGGCATAGGTGCGCGCCATGCCGCCAGAACCGATCATCGCCATGGTTTTGGAATTCTTTCTGGCCAAATATTTCGTGCCGAGGCCGGCGCAGGCGCCCACGCGCATATGCTGCAAGTAGCCGTCATTCATAATCGCCAGCGGCTCGCCATTGCGCGTGCTGGTGAGAAAAATTAGGCCGCAGTAGGTACCGCGCTCGATGCAATATTTATCCTCGACCATGAAGCCGTCTTGGTTTTCCCAGGCGAGCATGTCGGATTTCATGCGAATGGCGAACATGCCGAGTCCGCGCGACGCACCCTCCATGGTGCCCCAGCGATAATAGTGCGGTTCGTTGGGCACGTAAAAATCGATGCGCGGCCGGTAGCCGGCTTTCGATTCATTAAGCTCGCGATAGGCGTCTTCCATGGCGGCGAGACAGGTTTTCATGTCGAGGACCTGCGCGATATGTTCATTGGTCAAGAAAATCATTGGCGCTTCGTCTCCCTACCGGATAACTGTCGTTGACACCGGCTTTCACTGATTGATATAGCCGTTCATATCTCACTAGCAAGGCGGCCACAATGCTTATTCTCAGCAACGAAGA
>CAYZJE010000455.1:0-3022 GCA_964478485.1 uncultured Syntrophobacter sp.
CAGCCGCAACTGAAGAAGATTGGCCGCAAAGAACGCAAAGGTCACAAAAGGGGCGTAGGGGCGACCGGCTGGTCGCCCTTGGGATCGGCGGCGCAGGAGTTTGCGCCGGCTGCGCAAATATCGAGCTATAGTAGTACAAAGTTCACAAAGTAGGAGCCAGTCGAGACCGGCCCATTTCGGATTCGGACAGTGAGCCGCACCCTTCGACGGTGCTCAGGGCGATCGGGACGCAGAGGGCGCAAAAAGGAATATGGCTTGGTAGGGGCGGGTTTGAAACCCGCCCTCCGAAATTCGGCGTGTCGAAAAATTTGCGCGCGCCGCGCAAAATTTCACGATGGCAATGCAAAGTACGCAAAAAGGTCTATGAAAAAAGCATTTACTTGTTTGGTTGTACTATTCCCGCTTCTCTTAGCATCGCAATCGAAATCTTTGGCCCAGCCAGGGAAGCTGCTGGAGAAAGTCCGCCTCACGGTGCCGGCGAAGTCGTTGACTTTTATTCCCTACTATTTCGGCAAGGCGCAGGGCTTCTTTGCGCGTGAAGGAATTGATCTTGAGATCATCGTCATGCGGCCGCCGCTCGGGGTGACGGCGCTGGCCGCCGGCGAACTCGACTATTCTGCCGCCGGCGGTCTGTCATTGCGCGCGGCGATGAAAGGAGTGCCGCTGCGCACGATCGCCTTCATCCAGACGCGCTTGAGTTTCAGTGTGATCGGCCAGCCCGGCATGACGGCGGCGCGCATCAAAAACGTTTCGGTGAGCGGCATCGGCTCCTTGGCGCACTACGCGGCGAGCACCGTGATGAAACGACTCGGCAATG
This sequence comes from uncultured Syntrophobacter sp., assembly GCA_964478485.1. GTDB lineage: Bacteria > Desulfobacterota > Binatia > UBA9968 > UBA9968 > DP-20. Next base: position 818 of record CAYZJE010000455.1, read on the forward strand.
AAAAAGTCGCCTACGTGTCGACCAATACTACGGCCAATAGTTATTCCGCCTTGCTCGCGAAAGCCACCGACGCGGTGATCTTGAGCCCGCCTTATACTTCGATGGCGACCCTTGCCGGTTATCCCGATCTCGGCAATACTTACGACGTGCGCGATCTCCAGGGCGGGCTGGTTGCGCGCGTGAACCATTTGAAAGAACGCCACGAGCAGGTGCGCGCCGTGATTCGCGGCACGCTGCGCAGCATGGATGCTCTCGTCAAGAACGAGCCGGAAGTGATCGCGTATCTGCTAAAAGACTTCGGCCTGGAGCCGAAGATCGCGGCGGACACCTACCGAATTCTCCGTCAAATCGTCAACGCCGACGGCGATATCGAGGAGCCGGTGCTGAAATCGATCGTCGACAAAATCCGCCAAGAGTCGGGCTTCGCCGCGGAGATTGCGCTTGATCGGCTGGTCGATCTGTCATTACTCCGGGAAGTCAAAGCGGAACTGAGAAAGAAATGATGAATTTTCGTCGAGGATGGAGAATTGAGGATCGAGGATCGAAAGACTATTGCGCAAGGGCGATGCGATGAGTAGGATTCCGCTTGTGCATTTAACAACAAATGGAGGACGTATGAAGATGCTAGTTCGATGCTTGGCACTGGTTTTTGGCTTGGCGCTTGCCCACGCGCCTGCCTTTGCCGATTTGCCTGAACCGAAATCCAAGGCCGAAAATGCTAATGTCGTCGCCGCGCGTAAAGCCATCGATGCCAAGGATTTCAAGTCCGCGGTCGGCCATCTGACCAAAGCCGTGCAGGAAATGCCCAACGATGCGGATGCTCATAGTATGCTGGGCTACAGCTACCGCAAGGTCGGGACCTTCGATAAATCCATGGAGCACTATCAGCGTGCGCTGAAAATCGACTCCAGCCATCGCTACGCCCATGAGTATCTCGGCGAGCTTTACCTCGATATGAATCAGCCTGACAACGCGGAGAAACAATTGGCGGCATTGAAGAAAGCCTGCCCGTTCTTCGGCAAGTGCGAAGAGTATGACGACCTGAAAAAAGAGATCGATACTTATAAGGCGAAGAAAAAATAGCGTCAAGCGTCTGGCGTCTATGGTTTAGCGTCTGGCGTTTCCGGATAACGCAAGACGCAAGACGCAAGACGCCAAGCGACGGTGGAGGCGATATCATGGCGGAAGGGATCAAAGCAAAAATTGGCTTCGTCAGCGGCGGCACGAGCTCGATGCCGCACTACAATAGTTTTCTGCCCATCGTGCCGAAAGAGGTCGAGGTCGAATTCCAGGGTTTACAGCTCTACGGGAAATCGTTGTACGAGATCGCGGGCAAGAAGGAAATTATTCTGCGGCGGGTGACGGAGTTCATCGCGGAGCGGAAGTGGGATGGACTGATCCTTACCGCCGCACCGACGGAAGTGCTTAATCCAGGATTGTTCGATGATCTGAAAGCGGCCGTCTCGATTCCTTTCACCACCGCACTCAACGCCTGCGTCGCCGCGCTGCGAGTTTACTCGGCGCCGAAGGTGTTGTTGTTGACGCCTTTCGATGCACGGTTGAATGATTTGATCGTCGCGCACTTGGCCAAAGCGGGCGTGACGGCGATCTCGCCGAACTCTTTCGAAGAGCTTGCCGTGCCCAAGCGCATGACGCCGGACGAAGTCTTCGACCTGACAAAAAAGAATCTCGCCACCGTCGGCAAAGTCGATGCGATCTATTTCCAAGGCGCGGTGCTCGATCCGATCAAGTGTTTGGAGCGGATCGAGTCGGAGCTTCAAGCGACCGTGATCGCCAGCAATCCGGCGATGTTTTGGTATGTGCTGTCGAAGCTTGGTTTGAAATATCCGATGGCTGGCTATGGGAGACTGCTTAAAGAGTGGCCAGGGCTGACAGAGTAGCAGTCGGCAACTGGAGTGTTGGAGTAGTTGAGTGATGGAACGGCTTGGGATTTGTCAAGCAACTATATTGCAGGTAGTAAATCGTGTGAGTATTGAACCCTCGCCCGCTTGCGGGAGAGGGAAGGGTGAGGGTGCCGATTAATTTAATCACCCCTCATCCTAACCTTCTCCCGCAAGAGACTGTGTCGCAATACCGTTCATGGTTCGAGAACCTCACCACGAACGGTATTGCTCGATCGCGAATTCAACTACTTATCCGTTCGCCCTGAGCGTGTCGAAGGGCTCCGAGTGAATTGCGACACAG
>CAYZJE010000456.1:0-5112 GCA_964478485.1 uncultured Syntrophobacter sp.
TGCGCCCAAAGAGCGCTGGCAGGCGGCAGCCGAGAAACTGCAAGCCAAATTGTCGTTCGACTACCAAGCCAACCAGCCGGTAATAATCCACGGGCGCATCGACAGCGCCGGAGTAAAATTCAGTTCACCCGACAGCAGCAAGGTTGGCGAGAACATCAGCCTCAACGGTCCCTTTGAACTCACCGCCAGCACGGAAAAACAGACGATCAGCATTGCCGGCAAGTTCACCGCTGACAGCGGCGAACTCTTGTGGGGCAAGTTCTTCGGCGATTTGAAAAGCCAAAACCCAATACTCGATCTCGATGCCGATTATGTTCGCGCTCAAGATCGGCTCGACTGCCGGCGCTGCAATCTCACTTTTGCGAACGTTGGGTTGGTCGAAGTTGCCGGCGCCATCGAGCGTGTCACCGAAGCGCCGCTGCTGCGCATTCAGGCCGTAAGCAGAAATTTTTCTCCCAGCGGCTTCTTTGAATTTTTCCTGCGCGAGACTTTTAACCGCCAATATCCCGTGCTCGACAAGCTCGCCGTCGCTGGGCAGATCGCCTTTGACTTGAAGCTCGAAGGCAATCTCGACGCGCTCAGCGCGGCCGGAGAATTATCCCTCAAGGGCGGCGAGCTGCGCGCGAAATCAAATGCTTGGCGCATCGGACCGATCGCGCTCGACCTGCCGCTGCAAATTCGCTTGGCAAATAGCGCAGCGAAACCGAGCACCGTGCCGCCGACCGGAACGCTGGTGATCGAAACAATCCGCTTCGCCGACCAAACCATCGCGCCCATCGCGACCACCCTATCGCTAGCGAACAACGCGCTGCGCTTGCACCAACCGATCCGTCTCGGTCTATTCGGCGGTGAAATTGAAATCGACAAGCTATTCTGGCCCGACCTGGTCAATGACCCGAGACGCGTTTCTTTTTCCGCCGACACCAAACGGCTAAAACTTGAGAACTTGACCCAAGCGATGAATTGGCCGCGTTTCAGCGGCACCTTGACCGGCTCGATCCCCGAAGTGCAATCGGCGGACAACCTGTTGCGCACGCGCGGCGAGATTCAAGCCGAACTGTTCGGCGGACGGATTCGCATCAGCAAACTGGAAATCGACAATCCATTTTCCTCCTTGGCTTCGCTCAAGCTCGACGCTAAACTCAACGACATTCAGTTGGAGCAATTGACCAAAACCTTTGCCTTCGGTCGCATCTCAGGCATTCTGGAAGGCAGCATCGACAACCTCGTCTTGATTGACGGACAACCGTCCGAGCTTAGCGCCGAGCTGCACTCGGTGGACCGCGGCGGCGAGCAACGCATCAGCGTCGAGGCGCTCAACAAGATTACCGTGTTAAGCTCCGGCGAAGATGCCGGCGCGCTGTACGGTGGCCTTGCCGGCTTTTTCGACAGTTTTCGTTACAGCAAGCTCGGCTTTAAGGCAAAGTTGAAGAATGACCGCTTGACCCTGCGCGGCGTCGAAAGCCGGAACGATCAGGAGATGCTGGTGGTCGGCAGCTTTCTCCCGCCCACGGTCAACATCGTTAGCCACACGCAAAACATCGCCTTTTCCGAACTGGTGCGTCGCTTGGAACGGATAAACAAAAGCGACAAACCGAACGTTAAATAATATATGCTTTTTCAGGCTTTTCTATGGCTAACCTAGCCAAAGCTACTTCGGTGAAGGGATTCGGACATTGCACCGCGGAGGCGCAGAGGGCGCTGAGTAAAGAGTTTTTAATCAAAAAATACTCCGAACTCTGTGAACTCTGTGCCTCTGTGGTGAATATTCCCTCACAGAAAACCCAGGAGAACCTAATAAATGGGAGGCCGTATGCTAAAACGAATTCTGTTTCTGACCGCATTGCTGATCAGCGCGTGCGTGACGGTCAATATTTACTTTCCCGCCGCCGCGGTCGAACGCGCCGCCGACCAAATAGTCAAAGAAACCTGGGGCGGTCCCGGCGAGCCTGCGAAGACCGCGCCCAAGCCGCAGAGCTATAATATGTTTTCGCCGATGCGGCTGGCGGCTTTTAGCTTCACGAGCGAAGCCCAAGCCCAGGAAGCGGATATCAATGTCTCGAATCCCGCCATCCGCGCCTTAAAAGATTCGATCAAAGAGCGCAGCGGCGCGATCAAGCCGTTCATGGACCGCGGCAACATCGGCATCGCCCAGGACGGCATGCTGGCGATTCGCAGCACCGACGGTTTGAATCTCAAAGAGCGCGCCGAAACCAAGCAACTGGTGGACGCGGAGAATCGCGATCGGGAAAACCTCTACGGCGAAATCGCCAAGGCCAATAACATTTCGCGAGACAGTATCCCGCGGATCAAGACGATCTTCGCCCGAAGCTGGCTCGACCAAGCCCAGTCAGGCTGGTGGATCCAAGACGGACAAGGGAACTGGAAGAAAAAATAGTTTGGCAAACGATTCTGCGGGGTCTCTGCCGTCATTCCCGCGCAGGCGGGAATCCAGACTGCCATCCCCTCCTGGATTCCGGGTCGCGCCTCCTCGCGAAAGCGGGGATCACGCCAGCTTGCCCGGAATGACGATTGAATTACGTAACGAACTTTCGACACAGGATTCGATACTCTAAAGCAGTGACTGATAGAACGAGGAGAAAAACGCAATGAGACAAACTCTTGTATCGCGATTGAGAGTTTTATTGTTGGCAATCGTGACCGTCACCCTTTTCACCGCATCACTTTACGCCCAGGCAACCAAAGGCAGTTACACGACCACTGCCGATGTGCCGCTGCGCAGCGGCCCGGGTTCGAATTATGAAGTGCTTACGACGCTGCCCAAAGGCATTCAAATCAACGTCGTCGGCAAAGAAGGTTACTGGCTCAAAGTAGAGTCGAAACATGGCGGCAAGCCTGGCTACATCGACGAACAATTCGCCAAACCCAATGCCCCGGTAAAAATCGCGCAAGCGAAAGCGCCCGCCACGTCGGTCGCCGGTCAGTATCGAACGCTGAGAGAAATTGAACTGCGCCAAGGCCCGGCAACGAAATATCCAACCGTGGCGAGAATCCCCGCCGACATCACAGTCAACGTCGTGCGCGCCGAAGGCGACTGGCTGCGCGTCGAGTCAAAAAAAGGCGGTAAGCCCGGCTACGTCGACAAGCGCGATGTCGAACGTTGGCAGGAGCGCTAAGACAACTTAGGTGAACTATTGGAACCTGGCCAGGAATTTTGCCTTTTACCTTTTACCTTTTGCATTATTAACCCCTATCCCTTCCCCAACTCCTGCGATCTTCTCGTCGCACTGACGACGGCGTCCATCACCGTGCCGTGAAAACCCTTTTGCTCCATGGCGTAGATTCCCGCTAGTGAAAAACAAAATCTGGCCCCTATCCATGATTCTGTACACCCATGACATTAACCTGCTCTGAAAGGTTTATCGTTTCTCCCTCACGACGGGCAATTTCTACAATGGCGCTGCTATTGTCCTCGATCCACTGTCTCTCACCACAGGGAATCGGCTCTATCCGGCTGTCGCTCCGTGCCGCCAATCGCCAGAGCAAGTCTACATCATGGCGGGTGCGCAGGTTGTCAAAGCGGGGAGAGACAACCAGGAGATCGATATCGCTCCATTCGTTGGTTTTACCTTGGCTCTGTGACCCGAAGACAACTCCAAAGCGCACTTCCAGTCCACTATCATGTAACGTTTGGAGATAATTTCGAACTACCATTACAATAGTTGAACTAACCATTGGAAAACTTCCTCCGCTTGCCTAAGATAACCCTGGGCTTCCGCTGGTGTCGGGGGCGGCGCCAGGGTTTCAGGGTATCGGCCTTCAAGGTTGAAAGCATTCATTTCGGCTAGGGTATCCAATTGCTCTTTGTTGGGCTTGATCGACGCCAACTCCGCCAATCTAACCAAACTATGAATCCTCGGAGCAAGATCCTGTGTATGGCGGCAGACATGAGCCTTTAGTAACTTCTCCAGAGCCAAGTGAGCTAAGAACAAACCATGACGGTTCCTGCCGCGAGCTACGAGTTCCCGCGCGACCTCGATATCTTCTTTCGCGCCGTCCCGCCAGTGGACGATTTGCTTGTCAATGTCGATCAAGCTTTTTAATTCCCGGTCCTACCCAGCAAATATAACAGGATTGAGTGATTGAAACCAAGTAACCGGACGGCCCCTCGAAGCCGCGGTGAATCCTCCGAATCCGTCTTCGCCGCACGGATAAAGTCCGAAATAGCGCGTCAGACTTGACGAAATCACTTACCTCGAAACCCGAGACCCGACACTCGAAACGATCTTACTCTTACCGCCCCTTCCCCAACTCCTGCGACCGTTTTGTCGCGCTGACCACCGCGTCCATCACCGTGCCATGAAAACCTTTTTGCTCCATGGCGTAAAGGCCGGCGATGGTGGTGCCGCCGGGGGAAGTGACTTCGTCCTTCAGTTCGCCAAGATGTTTGTTGCCCTCAAGCGCCATCTTGGCGGCGCCGTAGACCGTTTGCATGGCAAGCTTGAGCGCGACATCGCGCCCGAGCCCCATTTGCACGCCGCCGTCGGCGAGCGCTTCCATGAAGAGAAAAACATAAGCCGGACCGCTGCCGCTCAGACCGGTGACCGCGTCCAAGTATTTTTCTTCCACCACCATGCCAACACCGAAGCTGTTGAGAATCGCGCCGACTTTTTCCAAGTCCGCCGCGGTCGCATGGCTGCCACCGGCATAGCCGGCCGCGCCGGCGCCGACAACACAGGGAATGTTCGGCATCACCCGCACGACGCGCGCGCCCGGCGCTAAACCAGCCTCGATGCGTGAAAGCGGCACGCCGGCGGCGACCGAAACCAACAACTTCGAAGTGCCAAGCTTCTTGGCGATCTCCCGCGCAACCGGGTCAACAATCTGCGGTTTGACGGCGAGAATAATGATGTCGGCGAAAGCGCTGAGCTCGCCATTGTCCACCGTCGTCTTGATACCCAGCTCCTCAGTCGCGGCGTGGCGCAGCACGTCGCTGACGTCGCTGGCCATGACATTTTCCTTGGCGGCCAAGCCGGCGCGGATCACGCCGCGCGCGATCGCCGAGCCGATTTTCCCCGCGCCAATCACGCCGATTTTTTCCGTCAACACTTTAGACCTCCTTGGTGGCAAATCGAATGGAAGCCAGCATAA
>CAYZJE010000457.1:0-3141 GCA_964478485.1 uncultured Syntrophobacter sp.
CGCGAAGGCATGGATATTCAGCTGAAAGAGGCGTTGTCCAAGAAACCCAGCTCAACGGTGAAGGTCGACGACATCGTCGACGACTCCATTGTCGCGGAATTGGAAAAAGAAGGGTTTATCGACAAGCTCTACAAGCAATAACGAGTTTCGAGTCGAGGGTCTCGCGTAGAACTAAAAATCCCGTTTGTCCCGAGTAGCGACCATGAGGTCGCGTATCGAGGGGCTTGAACGTTTTGAACTCCCCTTAATGTTATCGCCACAGCTGCTCAAAAAATCCTGACCGCTTAACCTCTTCAACATATCGGTTGTCATAGTACGCCGTCAGCGGCGTGGCCGCGGCCATTTTGGCGTCGGCGAGATTGCTTTGCACCATTTGCTTGACCATGCCGCGCAGCGCCGCTTCCGGAACAAAACCCTCCTTGGCATAATTCTCCGTCGCGAAGCGATATATTTGTTCCACTAGATCGGCGTCGTTCATGGGCATCCATTTACTCATCACCTTCTTGGTGAATACCCTGTCCGTCTGGATGATCTTTATTGCCTCCGCCGTGCCTTTGATCGTCTTAATCACGGTGTCCTTGTCTTTTTCAGCAACCGTTCGGCGCGCGACGATACCGTTGGTGATAAATTCCGTAAGTTTCGCCAGTTCGTTCGGCGACACGAGTTCGTTGTATCCGAGTTTCTTGAGCTGAAAATTATACGGCGGCGAGAACACGGCGCCATCCACCGAGCCACGGCTCAAACCGGCGAAGGCCTCGGGTTGGCCTCCCATTTGGAGAATCGTCACGTTCTTGATGCCGTAACCATCCAGCACGGTTTGCAGCGCGAAATGGGTCACGGTGCCGAGCCGGCTCACGCCGATTTTTTTGCCCGCCATGTCTTCGGGTTTTTTGATGTCGGCTTTCACCATGATCGATTGGGTAAAGCGCGGCACCATCGCCGTGATGTGGATGATATCGCCGCCTTTGAGAATGTTTGCAATCACCGCCGGTCCGCCCGACCCCGCCACGTCCGCGGCGCCCGATAGCATGGCGTTGAACAGCGCCGACGAAGCGCCGATAAACACCGGATCAAAGTCGATCCCATGTTTCTCAAAGATGCGCGCATCCTTAGCGACGAACCAAGGCAAACAGTTGAGCCCGATGGGCGAGTAAGGAAACGGAACTTTCTTAAGCGCCTGGGCCGAAAGTGAAGAAGGCGTCAAAAACAAGAGTAGAATCGTCACCACGAACCTGAGATCGCGGAATTTGCCTGGGAGAAAAGATGGAGATTCACAAGAGGAATTCATGTTGGATACTCCCTTCTTCGGTACGACAGCGGTCTAATACGATTCGGTCTCTACTGTCAATGCGCCGTTTTTTGATCGGCAACTCACACCGGTCTTCGTCGTACGGCTTGAACGATTTGAACGGCTTGAACTTTTTGAACGAATCGTTCTTACGCGCCCCTTAGGTGTTTCGCGAAAAATCCGAACGTGCGCGGCCAGGACGCCGTCGCCGCGTGCTCGCGATAGGCCGGCGAGCCGAGATTCGCAAACGCGTGGGCCGCATTCGCGTAGGAGTGAAATTCGTGGAGCTTGCCAAGGCGCGTCATCTCGCCGTCAAGCTTCCTCATGTCCGCCGGTGATGGATTTTTATCGTCTTCACCAAAGTGTCCCATGATCGGGCAGTGAATCTGCGCCGTGCGCTCAAAGGGCGATGGACCTTCGCCCCACGGCGAAAACGTATCGCCGCCGTAGTACATCACGCCCGCTTTGATACTGGTGTTGACCGCTAACATCAGATAGACCGCCCGTCCACCCATGCAGAAACCGACGATGCCGATGCGCTGAGGATCCACGCCGGCGTGGGACTTGAGATGATCGATCGTCGCATTGATATCGGCGATCACCATCGCGCCGGTCAGACGCAAGCGCCGCGTCGGCCAATCGTCGGTGCAATCCGGCGCATCGCGATGATACAGGTCCGGCGCCGCGGCGACGAAACCTTGCGCCGCCGTCATGCGCGAGAACTCCAGGACATCGTTAACGCCGGTCTGCCCTTGCACGACCACGATACCGGGAACTTTGCTCGAACCTTCCGGCGCGCTCACATAGGTGCGCATAGTCGCGCCACCGACTTTGACGTTTTCCCAGGATGAACCCATGGAATACCTCCGCCCGAGAACTATTGCCCGAGAACTTTTTTCAAGCGCTCGATGATCTCCGGCCGCTGCGACATCATCTCTTTGGCCAAAGCATCCAGTTCTTCGCCCGCAGTGTATTCAGCGTCGAGTCGCTTGCTTTGCACTTCGTCCAAGAACGCCGTGTCCTTAAGCGTCTTTTGGAATGCATCGCGCAGGACTTTAACATGCTCGGGGCGTACCCCGGGCGGTGCCATGTAGGGGCGCTGAAAAATTTCCGACGCCGTGATCAACATCGCCAGCCGGCGGCCGATATCGGGAGTCTTATACCGCTCCATCAGCTCATTGAGCGTCGGCACATCAGGTAGCCGGCTGTCGCGCTTCGCGCCCAATTGAATGATCGCTCGCACGAAGTTGGTTTTGCGCCAGGTGTGAAACGGCTCGCGGCCGAAGAATGCCGTGTGGCTGAATGCCCGGCATTGTATTTCGCCGCGCTCCACCGCCAGATCGACTTCGTTGCCGCCTTTGTATCCCGTGACCAAGTTGAATTTCGCGCCGATGGTTTCCTCCAACAGCCGCGGCACCATGTAGCCGGTCGTCCCGGTGCCGGTGGCGCCGCATTTGGGCGGCTCCTTGGCGCTGCGCACGTCTTCGATGGTTTTGTACGGGCTATCGGTGCGCATATAAAGCAAGTCCGTGGTGCGCGACGCGTTGCCGAGCCAGATGAACTTGGCCCAGTCGAACTTGATCTCCGGCCGGCCGACCAGTTGGTCGATGTAAATATTGGGATTGGGCGCGAGCAGGGTCAGACCATCGGGCTTGGCAACGCTGTAGACGAAATTCGCCGCGACGATATGTCCCGCCCCGGTCATGTTCTGCACCAACATATTCGGCGCGCCGGGAATATATTTACCCATGTGCGTGGCGATCATGCGCGCGTAAATATCGTACAGATCGCCGGTTTGGCTGCCGGTGATAATCGTAATCGTCTTGCCCTGATAGTACGGCGTTTGCGCCGCG
>CAYZJE010000458.1:0-3970 GCA_964478485.1 uncultured Syntrophobacter sp.
ATGGGCACACAGCGGCTATCGTGAGATTCAGCAGCCGCCCGAGCGTTATGCGGTGATCGATCTACCGGGATTAAGCGCATCATGTGACTTTGCGGAAGTGGGGGATTTTCAACGAGCATACCGCCAATGGGTAGAGGAAACGCTTAGCGGCGAGATGGTGCTCAGAGACGATCGCTGGTCGGAAGCGATCGCGGTTGGCAGTTTGGCTTTCGTTGACAAGGTGAGGAGCGAGCTTGGCGTCAAAGCCATGCATCGCGAAGTCGTGCAGTTAGACGGGACGTATACACTGCGGGAAGAGAGTGAAGCTTACGGGGGTGATTTTGCCAGCGAAAATGACCCGCTAAGGCTGGACAACACTATCTCATGGGAAGAAAACGTTGAAGGCACCGAGACATAGCATGGTCCGACCCGGAGCTCCGAGCTATGAGGTAGTCGAGGAGTACCCAGAAGACAAATACTTTCCGAGCTATTTGCTCTTGGCGCGACGGGGTGAGGACGTGTTTCACGTCCTGTTTGGCGCGGATATCGAAGGGCAGAACGTTCGAGTCGTCACGGCGTATTATCCTAGCCCGGAAGAATGGGAAGCGAATCTGAAGACGCGACGGAGGTCCCCATGAAGTGTACAGTCTGCGGCGCTCGCATGCGGCCAATCACCACCGATTTGCCATTCAAACTGTCAGAGGAACGCATTGTCATCTTGAAGCAACTGCCGGTCTTGCAGTGCGGAGCATGCCGCGAGTATCTCATCGAAGATACTGTCATGGCGCGCATCGACACCCTGCTCGGTCGCGCAGACAGCACCGCCGAGCTTGAAGTGATCCGCTATGCTGCCTGAGAGTTGCGTCCAACCAACACGCTGCACCGGCCGCCACTACGAACCGGTTGAGGCGAATCTGTGACGTACGAGTTGCCGGCGAGTGAGCGTGGCGTTAAAAGGAGATTCTGCTGAAAAACCCCTAGGAATGCTTCGACGGGCTCATACTTCGACAGGCTCAGTAGAACGGAAAATTCTTAACGTAATCAATCCCCTCCCCGTTCGTCCTGAGGCTCTCGAAGGATGAACTGTGGGTTTTTCAGCAGAATCAAAAGGACATCCTCACAATCCTTTTCACTGCAACCGATAACCGGCGCTTCAGTTGGTGAAATACCTTTGGTACTCTTCCATATATTTCGGAAAATTTTTCAAATAAACCTGCCAATCGATTTTTCCCAGCTTCAACTTTCGTACTCTGTCAGAGATCGGTTCAACGTCGATTCTGGTTGAAAAACGCCCGACGGACTTCAATATCTCTTGACCTTCCCGTGACAGCGCGAAATCAAGATGAGTCGTTTGACAGCATTGAGAGCGAATCTTATAGTCGGCCCATCCGCGGTTGGGTGATAAAGGAGAGAACGCCAATGGTCTACGATTTGTTGATCAAGAATGGCCGGATCGTCGACGGTTCGGGGATGCCTTCATTCAAGGGTGATGTGGCGGTGAAACGCGGCAAGATCGCGGAAGTGGGACGGTTGAACGGCAGCGCCGAGCGCGTCATCGATGCCGACGGCAAAGTGATTGCGCCGGGATTTATCGACAATCACTGTCACTACGATGCGCAGGTGACCTGGGATCCGCTGTGCACCTTTTCATGTTATCACGGCGCCACCAGCGTCATTATCGGCAACTGCTCCCTCGCTGTCGCCCCGGTGCGGGCGAGCGATCATGACAAGCTCCTGAGCATGTTGTCGCAGGTGGAAGCGATCCCAATGGATGTTTTGCAGGCGGGAGTGCCGTGGAACTGGGAGAGCTTTCCGCAGTACATGGACGCGCTCGACGGCAAGCTCGGTGTCAACGTCGGTGCGCTGATGGGGCACACCGCGATACGGCTTTACGCCATGGGGCAAGCGAGCCAGGAGCGCGCGGCGAGCGAGGACGAGCTCGAAGTCATGCGCAGCCTCGTGCGCGAGGGAATCGACGCCGGTGCGTTAGGACTATCGTTGTCGCGCAATACGAGCCATTTTGACGTGCATGGGAAACTCATCCCGGCGTCCTTTGCCCCTGAGCCTGAATTGTTTGCCTTGGCCGAGCAATTGGGCGAGCTCGGCACTGGGGTAATTCAGAGCGGCGGAGGCACGACTCCGGAGCTTAAGGACCGGCTCATGAGCCGGCTCTCGGCGGCCAGCGGCCGGCGCGTGATCTACAACACTCTAGCGGAGAATGCGCGCGCGCCCATGCGCTGGAAGCAGCATTTGGATTTTGTCGAGGAGAGTTGCCGCCAGGGAAATCGGGCGATGCCACTGTGCAGTCCGAACAGCGTGGTCGGACGTTTTACCATGAAAAATTGCCAGACGTTTCGCCAGCTCCCGACCTGGTTGGCGATTATGAATTCGCCGGATGAGGAGAAGATCCGCGCTTACGGCGACCCCAAGCTGCGCCAAAAGCTGCGCGAAGAAGTTCAAGCGCCATTGGGCCCGGATTCACGGTGGGCCAAACGCTGGGACCTTTTGCTGGTCGAAGAGCCGGCGTTGGAGTGCAATCAGGGGTTAAAAAACCAGAGCATTGCGGAAATAGCGGCGGCGCGCAGAAAGGACCCCTTGGACGTCTTTTTGGATATCGTCGTCGACGAAGAGCTAAACACGCTGTTCGCGCTGGGCCAGAACAACACCGATCGCGAGGCGATGACGCAGTTTCTTAGCAGCCCGTACACAGTCGTCGGCCTCTCCGATGGAGGCGCGCATGTGCAGTTCCACTGCCAGGTCGGCTACAGCACGCGCATGCTGGGATACTGGGTGCGGGAGCGCGGCATCATGCCGTTGGAGCAAGCGGTGCGACGTTTGACTTTTGACTCGGCGACGGCCTTTGGCATTTACGATCGCGGGCTGTTGCAGCCGGGGATGGCGGCGGACGTGGTGGTATTCGACCCGGATACGGTACAGCCGCGCAAACAAGAGGTCGTGCATGATCTGCCGAACCACGGCTGGCGCATGCGCGCGCTGGCGGATGGCGTGCTCTGCACCGTGGTTAACGGCGAGGTGTTAATTGACAACGGCACCCACACCGGCGCCACGCCGGGCCGCGTGCTGCGCAACGCCCGCTATCAAATAAACGAAGCCACTTCGCGGGCGGGGATTTAACCCCGCCGCTATTGAAATATCGCAAAGGGGATGCTCGCCCCCTTTGGAAACCCCATTTAGCTGTTCCCGTTTCGAGAGGCGGGGTTAATATAGAATTAACCAGGAGGAACCGATGGAAGCAACCGCAAAGAAAGCAGCGAAGGACGCACCCAAGGCGCAACTGTTCTCGTTGAAAACCCCCTACATGACACAGGGCCGCGTGACCCAAACCGTCGCGAAGACCGAAAATATGTGGATCGCGACCAAGATCAACGCCGAAGGCGGCGAAAATGAGATTCACACTCATCTTAACCAGGACCACGCGTTTATCGTCTTGGAGGGTGAGATGAGCGTTTTCGACGAAAACGGCGAGGAAATGAAAATAAAACCATATCAGGGAGTGATGTTGCCCAAGGGCGCGTATTATCGCTATCTCAATACCGGGGCGGGAAATTTGGTCGTCTTGCGCTTTGGCGCGTACACGCCGGACCGGCCGCAAAAGGGTGAGGCGGTGCGATTAATGCCCGATGGCACTCCCATCCTGGGCGGCTCGGCAGAAAACCATTCGCTGCCGCCCATTGAAATGCCGGGAAAGTTTTTCGCCGAATCCGCCGGATAGCCGCTTTAAGCAAAACTTCAGGCCCAACTCTCTAGCCTGGATTATTGCGGTTAAACTGCGATCACATCGCTGCACCATTCTCGCAAAGAACCGAGAAGCACCGTCGGTGGCTAGCTCAACTTGACGCGTTGCCACACGCTTTGTTAGCTTAGACAAAATTTGTCCATCGAGGTGAATCGTGAAATTGAGAATTGGCAACGCGTGCTGGCACGCCTTTCATATCCAACATGCATTTCTCTGTCAGGAAGCTGGATTTTT
>CAYZJE010000459.1:0-8487 GCA_964478485.1 uncultured Syntrophobacter sp.
GCGAAAATGCAGATGGTCGAGATCCGGAAACAACTTCGCCATCTGGTTGCCCTTGGGCATGTACTGGGCGATCTCCTCACCATGGGCGTGGTCGTTGATATGTCCGTCGGCATCAATGATCTGCATGGCATTCGCTCCTTAACGATCAGTATTCAGTTGTCTGCGTTCAGCCGGAAATCTACGCTGTTTCACCGGTGCTTTGCAATCTTTTCACCGCTTCTGCTATGGTCGGGCGACTGGCGAGGGATGAAGGGAGCCAGTTAAAAACGGCTGCTTTAATTTGCTTATCTAGAAGAGAAGGGGGAGCAAACAGTGGAGTGGATTTTTCAAACTCATGATTCGTTCGCGTTTATCTTTTTACGATTCGGGCTGGCAGTGACCTTTTTCATGCATGGCACGCAGCATGCGTTTGGTTGGCATGGCGGCAAGGGGCCCAAGGCGCAGGTGACCAATTGGCGCGACAAGTATCATATTCCCGTGCCGATGGGAGTGTTGGCATTGGTGATCGAGCTTTCTACGGTGGTTTCGATGGCACTCGGTTTCTTGGTCAAACCGGTGGCATTTTGCTTAGCCGTTTTCATCGCCTTTGCATTATTCTTGAGCCACTGGAGCCACGGTTTTTTCCTCGCCTCCGCGCCGGGCAAAGGCAGCGGCATCGAATACACGATGGCGTTATTCTTGATGGCACTAGCGGTGATGGCCGGCGGCGCCGGCGCTTTTTCGATCGACGGGCTGCTCAGCCGCTAGATGTTCTCGATCGTTGCGATCGCAGCGCACGACTTGACGGCTCGGCAGATCATGTTACCCTTTTCCATCTGATGAACTTGAGGAAATCAATATGAAACAGTTCGATAAAACGATTGTGTTGCCGATGGCCTTAGTCATTTCGGTTTGGTCGAGCCAAGCCTTTGCCCAAGCCGATTTCTACAAAGGCAAGACGATTACCGTGATTGCGGGGACTACTGCTGGCGCGCTTTACGATCAGTGGTCGCGGGTGTTGGCGCAACATATGGGCAAGCATATTCCGGGACGGCCGGAAATGATGGTTCAAAATATGCCCGGCGCCGGCCACATGATTGCCGCGAATTATCTTTACGGCAAGAGCAAACCGGACGGCTTGACGATCATCGGTTCGATCGTGCCGTCGCTTTATTTCGATCAGTTGGTCGGGCGCAAAGAGGCGCAGTACGATTGGGCAAAGTTTGCCTGGATTGGCTCGCCGGTGCAGGGTGAGTACCAGATGTACATGCGCGCGGACACGCCATACAAAACTATTGAAGACGTGCGCAGCGCCAAGGAGCCGCCCCGCTGCGGCGCGCAGGGGACATCGGATACGGCCTACTATTTGCCGAAGTTGTTCGAAGAGTTGATCGGCACGAAATTCAATCTCGTGCAGGGCTATCCCGGCGGGCCGGAGATCGACTTGGCGGTGGAGCGGGGCGAGATCCATTGCCGCGCGTTCACCATTGAAGCGTTCCTGTCCCGGGAGCCGTACCATAGTTGGCGCAAAAAAGGCTTCGTCCGTAACATCATCCAGACCGGCAAGAAGCGCGATGGCAAGCTGCCGGAGACGCCGACCATTTGGGAGTTGATGGATAAATACAAAACCCCCGAAGCGCCGCGCCGGCTCGCCAACTTAATGTTAGCCTCGGGCGCCCTCGGACGGCCCATGCTCGGCCCGCCGGGAATGCCGGCGGAGCGCGTGAAAGTGTTGCGCGACGCGTTCAACAAGACCATGGAGGACAAAGAGTTCTTGGCCGACTTGGACAAAAGGAATTTCGATCTCGATCCGGTCAAGGGCGAAGAGCTTGAAAGGCTCGTCAAAGAAGTCATGAGCCAACCGCCGGATATCGTCGCACGGATGAAAAAATTGTTGGGAGCGGAATAAAGACAATTGGAGTGTTGGAAATCTGGAGTACTGGAGTGATGGGCCCCATCCACACCCAACATTCCATTACTCCAATACTCCATCACCCCATTTTCCCCTTATCGGTACAGCCCGTCGATGTAGCCTGACTTGTCCAGTTCTTCGAGAAAACTTATGTCGACGAATTCTTTTGCGTTCGCCGTCTTCGCCGCGGGAATCCGGTCGCTCACGTCTTTGAAAATGGTCTTGAACGCTTCGAGATTCGGATAGGGTTTCTGCTTTACCGTTTCACGCAGGGTTTGATAGGCGTCCTCCAACTGCTTTTCGTCCTTGGTCTTCCGATACTTCACAAACGCGCGCTTGGTGACTTCGGGATTGGTCTTGACGATATGAATCGCTTCGACGTAGCTTTTGACCATGCGCCGGGCGATGTCGCGGTTTTTGGCGATATAGCGTTGGGTGGTGACCAGGCCCGTGCCTTGGTAAAAAATATTCAGCTCGGCCATGTTGAGGATGATCTTCATACCGGTCAATTGCGGCGCAAGATGATCCGGCGGCGAGAAACTCGAAGCGTCCGCCGAATTGCCCACCATGGCGATGATGCGCGCAAAAGTGTCGCCGATTTGTAAAAACGTCACGTCCTTATCGCTCAAACCGAAGCGCGGCAGCATGTTGAGCACGCGCATGTGCGACGCCGCGCCGAAGCGCGAGATCGCGATGCGCTTGCCCTTGAGATCTTCGGGCTTATTGATGCCGGGCCGCACGACTAAGCGGTCGTCGAGCAGCTCCTGCACGCTCACCAGCATTACCGGGTCGCCGCCTTGCAGGCGAATCGGCGACATCAGTGCGCCGGTCATCTGGCCGAACTGAATCTCTCCCGACATTAGCGACGGCGCCGAGATGTTGCCGGGCATGTAGATAATTTCCATATCGAGATTGTTTTTTTTAAACAGTCCGGCGGTGTCGCCGAGCCAGAGCAGTCCGTGTTGCGGACCCGGCGAGGTGTAGCCGATGCGAATGTGCTCGGCGGCAGCGCTTGTAAAAACAATCGAAACGGCTACGGTAAGCGACACTAAAAATGCGACGAGGAAACTCCGCGGGTTAGTTCGCTGGAAAAACATTTCATGCCTCCGTGGTTACGAATTTAGGCGGAAAGTAATTTAGCGCAAGTTATGGTGCCGCCGTCAAGGGAAATTTCTGCTTCGTGTTTCCCGATCCGCATCGATGTGATAATGGGAAGCCATTATGGAAACAAAACCGACCACTCGTCTACAGCAATTGTTGAAACGGCCCGAGATCCTCGTCATGTCCGGCGGCTTTAGCCCGCTGCACGCGCGCATGTCGGAAGTGTTGGGCTACCAAGCGTTCTTCATGTCCGGCTCGCAGGTGGCGGCCTACGTGTATGGTTATCCCGATGTTGGCTTGCTCGGCCTGAACGAGATGGTTGAATGCGTGCGGCGGATCACCAACGTCACCGAAATTCCCGTCTTCGCCGACGCGGACACTGGCTACGGCAACGCGGTCAACGTGTACTACACGGTGCAAGCCTACATTCGCGCCGGCGCGGCTGGGCTGCACATCGAAGATCAAGAAGCGCCGAAAAAATCCGGCACGCTGGCGGGTCGGCGTCTGATCTCCGTCGAAGAAGCGGTTGGCAAATATAAGGCTGCCATGGCGGCGAAAAAGGATCTCGACGCCGACTTCGTCGTGTGCGCGCGTTGCGACTCCATCGGCTCGCAAGGCGGCAGCTTCGAAGACTCGGTTAAGCGCGGCATCGCTTACGTCAAAGAAGCCGGCGTCGATGCGGTGTGGATGAACACGATGACCGAGCGCGGGCAAATTGCCGAAGCCTGCCGGCGCATCCCCGCGCCGGTGATCGCGCCGTACTACGGGCCGCGGCCTTCGCCAGATTTCGCCGAATTTCAAAAACTCGGCGCGGCGGCAGTGTTGTATCCGAGTTTAACCACGGCTAACGGCCTGCAATCGACCTGGGAAGTGTTGCACGAGTTCAAGGAGCGCGGCCCGGTGGTCTTAGACGAGTGGAACAAGAAAGCGCAGGCGAGCAAGTATGGCATAGTGCCGCGCACCCAGGACCCAATCCTGCCGGCGCAGAAAATCATCAAGCTCGAAGACGACTTCATTCCCAAGGAGTTGCAGCGCGATTACGATAAGACCTTTGGGCATAATCGGCATTAGCAATCGTCCGTAATAAACGTGGTTATTCCGGGTTTCCTGTTTAGAAGACTTCACCACAGAGGCACAGAGTTCGCAGAGTTCGGAGAATTCCTTAATCAAAAACTCTTGTCTCCGCGCCCTCCGCGCCTCAGCGGTGTAATCTCCGAGCCGTGCATCACAGGAAAGCGATGACACCTAGGCTTAAATGATGTAACCGGCTTGACCCAATTCAAGTAGGCTTGACGCTGGCCGCCGCGCAGAGCGCGTAAAGCAGATTGTGAAAACCATCGGCGCTCATTCCTGAAAGTTCAACGAGCGAAACTTGCCCGGCCGATAATCGATGATTCGGCGATCGGTCCTTCAATTGCGCCCAGGCTTGTTGCATGGTTTGGCGCAAATGTGGCTGATCGGTGGTCTCGTCGACGGCGAAGACCACGCGGCGGAGCGGCACGAGATTGAAAAGCTCGTTGATTTCAGCGACGCACCCCGCGATTTGCTCCGAGAAGCCGCCGAGGTCCATCAGCACCGCGTCGCTTTCATCGGCGAGGCGCGCCAAGGTCAGCTTCCAAGTATCGTCGTGACAGAAGAATTCGGTCATGCGAAATTGGCCCTCTCGATCCGGCGCCAAATCCATTTGATCGATACGCAGATCCAGCGTCTGCCCGGAGTCGATAAAGCGGCGCGCCAATTTGCCGCCGAGAAAATCGAGAAATTCGTGCGGCTCAATGGGCGAGGTTGCCGAGTCCGAACCGGCGATCAATTGCGTGCTGCCGACGGTGCGCCAAGTTTTCTCCAGTGTGTCGCAGAGCTTTTCGCTGCGCTTGCCGAGGGCGAAAACGCGCAGCAACAACAGGCGCAGGCCGGATCGCTCCGCCACTTTTTTCCGGCCAAGCGCTCGGAAGCCAGCAATGACGAGCAGCTTGAATAGGGCGAAGGCAGCCAGTCCGCTCAGCATCCACCACGGGCCTTGAACGGCCAGCCCCACGGAGTTGACGATACCGAATACCAGCCAGATCGTATCGGTGAGCACCGCTTGCTCGCTGATCTGCTTGCGCTGATAGAGTGTGCGGATCGAGCCGAGGACGAACCATCCCAAGACCGCGAACGTAAAGAAACCGATGAGGTGAAGGGCCAAGACCGCGCCGACGGGGCCGACGCCGATGGAGATACAGAATTTGCTGATGGCGCCGACCAGTTTCGGATTTTTCTCAACCAGCTTGACGATTAGGTTGGCGCCGGTGACACCGGTGATCATGAACAGCAGCACCAGCGGGCCGACGGCGCGAATGCGGCGATGCCAGAAAATCAGCAGCAGGATCGATGGTGGAACGTTGGCGCTGAGCCAAAGCAGAGCGAGCCGGCCGGCCGTGGCGTCGGGGCCGCGGGCTAACAGCAGCGCGCCCAGGCCGATGCCGAGAACGAGATAGGCCAACGCAACGATGATCGTGGCGCGACGGCTAATCGCCGCGGCGTAATAAGTGGTGAAGACGATGGGCCAGCCGTAGACCCAAGCGAGAAATAAAAAGCGCGGCGGTAAGAACTCCATCTTTGACGAGAGAAGATAGGCCGCGGTCATCGCGGCGGCGAAACCGCAACCGGCGATGCCGTACACCAACGCGCCGAGCCAGGGCCCGCGCATGGCGCGGTTGTAGAGCTGCTTTGCCGCGCCGCCGATCTTGGTGTTTTCTGAATCGCGCGTCACGACGCTGAAGCTCAGCGGCGCTTTGGGTGGTTTATGGTCCGGCTCGGCTGGCAAGAATCCCTTGGGCTCTAGGATTTCGCTTCGGCTGCGCCGCCGCATCGAGCGGATCACCGCGCGCCGGTAGCGGCGCAAAAGAAACAGCGAAACCACCAGGGCGAGAAGCGCCGAAACGACGAGGACTAAAGGGAATTGGCCGGTGAGAGCGACGGTGAGAGGATCGAACCGTTGACTCATATGCGCTCAGGGTCCGGCTTTGCGAAACGAAAAGCAAGTCTTGGCGCCGAGCTGTTTTCCCATGAAACCAGCGCGGCGCCTCACCGTCCGTAATACTGATCTCTCATGCGCTAAGCTTTGCGGGTTCCACGAACGGCCCATGCGCGGGCGATAAGCGAAATCGAACCGTCCGCCGTGACCGGCAAACGTGCACGGATAAGTTCGCGGAGCGCGGCGCGGTCTTCTTCGTCTAGTGACATTGCATAATCGGGGGCGGGGAATTGCCCTCCGAGGAACGGAGTCCAGTAATCGTCGAAATTTCGGAACGCAGTCAAGATGTCAACGCTGCGCGTTTCCACATCCTTTAGCCCAGCGCTCTCAAACTGATTTTGCAATGGGCCGGGCTTGCAGATCGGAAATCGGCGGCCTTCGTCGCGCTCTAGGTCTTCGGGTTTGAGTGCGACTGCGGCATCCCAGAAGTAACGCATTAGCTCCATCTTGCCGGCGTAGTCCCAGACGTATGCCGCGACAATACCGCCAGGCCGGACCGCGCGTGCCATTTCCGCCACTGCTGTGGGAAGGTCCGGTATGAAGTTGAGCACGAGCGCCGACACTACGGCGTCGTACCGTGCCGAGTCGACCGGGAGGCGGCGAGCGTCGCCGATTTCGAACCGAGATCGCGGGTCTCGAACCTGCTCCCGGGCAAGAGCAAGATAACCCTCGGAAGGGTCGACACCATCGACTTGGGCGGGATTCGCGCGACGAAGGATGGTTTCAGTAAGCGCTCCCGTGCCGCACCCGACATCGAGCCACAAAGCAGCAGGCGGAACCGCCAGCCATTCAACAAATTCGCGAGCGACGAGTCGGCTCCAGCGGCCGACATAGGGCTCATAGGCTCTGCCACTCGCCCAGATGTTCTTTTCGGTCGAGGTGCTCATCATTTCTTCCCGTTAGCACGGCGTCAACGCTAAACCTAAGATTGGGCTAAGCGGCCGCAAGGTCCAGTGATTCATTCGGCATTAACAGTTGCAGCCGGTGTCCGTCGGGGTCAGCGAAGTAGATGCAGTGCGGGTCGCCCTGGCGGCCGTGCACTTCGATGCCGGCGTTTTCGAGCGTCGCTTTGACCCGAGCGTAATCGCCGGCGGCTAGGCGCAGCGCCATGTGATTGACTTCGCTGCCGGCGTGGACTGCTTCATTATCGTCGACTTCGAACAATGCAACGCCTTGGCTGCCGCATTTCAGAAAACATTGCCAGTCTCTTTCATGGTCGACTTCCATGCCGAGAAAATCGACATAGAATTTTCTCGCGCGCGGGAGATCTTTGACGTGAAAGACCACGTGGTCGATGCCGGTCACTTTGAAAGGTGAAGTCATGATCGTCCTCCTTTGATGGGTGAGGTTAATTTTCGGCCAAGGGGGGAAAGTTCTCCTAGTTTTGCTGTGCGTACTTCCATCCCGGTCACCCTGAGGTTCTCGAAGGGTGTCATCAGCCGCCACCGAGACGCTGCCTCGGAGCCCTTCGACCTAGCTCAGGGCGAACGGAATTTGGTCATTCAGCGTGACATTTGTCTCCAATCCAAATCTTGACGAACAAAAAGCGACTCCATCAGTCCACCACCGCGATTGCTTGGATCTCGACCATCATTTCCGGACGGGCCAGCTCCTTGATGCCGATCAACGCGCTGGCGGGGTAATGGTTCTCCTTAAAAAATTCTTTGCGTAGTTGGGTGAAGCGCGTGCCGTTGGCCATGTCGGTGATAAAAACGGTCATGGTGACGATGTCGTCCAGTTTGCCGCCGGCTTTGGCCAGCGTCTGGCGTATACGTTCGAAGCTCAAGCGCACCTGGCCGTCGAAATCGCCGGCGTAACTTTTCCCCGCTTCATCCTGAAAGGCGCCGTAACCGGCGAGATAAAGCGTCGTGCCGCCGCTAGTTTTGACAGCGGGTGAATAGGCGCGCTCGCGCTGGCGCGCGTCGCCCGACAAATATTCTCGCATCGCCATGATTCCTTTCAGTGATTGCTACTTCAGGTTCCCGTCTGCATCATTGCATTATTCTCATTCACTACGAAGAGCACGAAGCAGGAAGATTCGGCATCGGATTTATTAACCGCACCCTTCGACGGGCTCAGGGCGATCGGGACGTGGTTCGACCGCGCTCACCACAGGCGCTGGGTGCAAAGAGGACGGGCGCAGCATGCTGCGCCCCTACGAACCCGAATTCCTATTTGCGTACTTTGCATTGCAATATCTCAAAGTTTGCACGGCTTGCGCAAACTTTCTGTATGGCCGATCCGAAGGGCGACCAGCCGGTCGCCCCTACGTCCCTTTTGTGTTCTTTGCGTTCTTTGCGGCCAATCTTCTTCGGTAGCGGCTCCGCCGCGCTGGGTTGTTTGTGGAGACAAGCCATCGACACTAAACCCAGACGGATCAGAATTTATTTGCAGCGCGATGGTGGCGGGTGTAAGAGAGGAGCAGAGACTGAGGCTGGGAGGGCAACTGCGATGATGATAAGAATCGGCACTTCGGAAC
>CAYZJE010000460.1:0-12596 GCA_964478485.1 uncultured Syntrophobacter sp.
GGATCTTCCTTCGCTGCCTGATCTGATTCAATTTTCCCGCCCGCGCGGCCGCGGCCGCGTACGGCTTTATAGACTCCCTTAACTTTCAAAATATTTTGCAGCACCACTTTTAGGTGTTCCGAGCTTTTGATCATCACCTCGAAAGTATTGACCGCCCGCTGGCTCGAGAAAGTGCGCACCTGGGCGCGCGCGATGTTGGCCTCCGCGCTGGTGATCGCCGAACTTATCGCCGCCAATAAGCCGGGCTGATCGATACAGGTCACTTCGATTTTGACTGGCCTTAGCGCCTGCCCGCTGTCTTCCCAATTGACCTCAATTTTGCGATGGGGATCGCTTTCCAGAATCGTCGGGCAGCCCACCGTATGCACGGTCACGCCGCGCCCGCGGGTGATAAATCCGACGATATGTTCGCCGGGCAGCGGATGACAGCACAGCGCGAAGCGCACCAAGACATCGTCGACGCCTTTGACTCGAATGCCCAAGCCGCGTCTTTCCTTGGAAACCATGCGGAAGAGCGACTGCAGGGAGCCGTCAGCCTTTTTCACGCTGCTTTCCAATTTTTCCGGCGGAACTAATTTCGCCAGCACATGGCGCGTGGTGAAACGACCGTAGCCGATAGCGGCTAACAACGCTTCTTCGTCCTTCACGCCCAACTCTTTCATCAAGCCGTGAAACTTCTCTTCACCGCGCAGCGTCGCGTAGTCGAGCTGATAGCGGTGCAGATCGCCATCGAGAATTTCTCGGCCCAGCATGACGCTGCGTTCCCGTTGCTGCGCTTTCAGCCAATTGCGAATCTTCGATTTGGCCCGCGGAGTCTTCACCCATTTGAGCCAATCGCGGGTCGGCGCTTGTTGCTGCGTCGTGATGATCTCGACGGTATCGCCGCTGCGCAAGATATAGCGAAGCGAAACCAGCTGGCCGTTTACCCGCGCGCCGGAACAGCGCTGACCGACCTCGCTGTGGATGCGGTAGGCAAAGTCGATCACGGTGGAGCCCTTGGGAAAATTCAACAGGTCGCCCTTCGGCGTGAACACGTACATCGATGTCGAGAACAGATCTTCCTTGAGGCTATGTAAAAATTCTTGCGGATCTTGCAGGTTCTCCTGCCACTCAAGGAGCTGACGCAGCCAGGCGAAGCGGCGAAAATCGCTGACCTGAAAGTCTTCGCCATCTTTGTAGCGCCAGTGCGCAGCGATCCCTTCTTCGGCGACCCGGTGCATCTCATGGGTGCGGATCTGGATCTCGATCCGTTCGCCGTAGGGACCGATCACGCTGGTGTGCAAGGATTGATACATGTTCGGTTTTGGCAGCGCGATGTAATCCTTGAAGCGTCCCGGCACTGGGCGCCATTGCTCATGGACGACGCCGAGAGTCTCGTAACACTCTCGGGCGGTATCGACCAAAATCCGAAACCCGACCAAATCGTAAATCTGATCGTAGAGCAGGTTTTGGCTCTCCATCTTTTGGTAGATGCTGTAGAAATGCTTGGGGCGCCCGCTCACTTCGGCCTCGATGCCTTCCGCTTCGAGTTTTTTGGTGATGATCGAGCTGACTTCTTCGATATACTTTTCCCGGTCCGTCTTCTTCTTGGCAACGTTGCGCTTCAATTGGTAGTAGATCTCCGGATGGAGATGCTTGAGCGCCAGATCTTCGAGCTCGGTCTTGATCCAGGCGATTCCCAGCCGATCCGACAGCGGCGCGTAAATATCCACGGTTTCTTGCGCCGTGACGATCTGTTTGTCGCGCGGCAAGTAATCCAGCGTGCGCATATTATGGACCCGGTCAGCGAGCTTGATCAAAATCACTCGCACATCCTTGCCCATGGCGAGCAACATCTTACGAAAGTTCTCCGCCTGTTTTTCTTCGTGAGTGCTGAAATTGGGCTTTCCCAACTTGGTCACGCCATCAACCAGCGCCGCGATTTCCTTGCCGAATAAACCTTTAACCTCGTCCAAGGTCGCGAGCGTATCTTCCACCGTGTCATGCAGCAGCGCGCCGACGACGCTCGGCACATCGAGCTTCAGCTCAGCAATGATGTCGGCCACCGCCATGGGGTGAATCAAATAGGGTTCGCCGGACAGCCGCGTCTGACCTTGGTGCACCCGAGCGGTAAATTCGTAAGCTTTGCGGATGATCTCACCATCCGCGGCGGGATAGTAAGACTGAACCTTTTCCACCAGATCGTTGATTTTGCTTTCCTTCATAATTTCTGCGACCGAATTCACTGGCGTAGCGGCTCGATGAGCCAACGGCTTACCCGGGAAATTTGCGCCCGCTCCGCTTCGACGATGGCGCCGAGCACGGCGACGGCCTGATCAACCTGCCGGTTGACCACGTAGTAATCATAATGGATTATCTGGCGCATTTCACCCCGGGCATTGGCGAGGCGGCGCTGAATTATCTTTCGATCGTCGGTGCCGCGCGCGGACAAGCGCCGTTTCAACTCGGCGAGGGACGGCGGCACGACGAATACCGCGACGGCGTTGGGATAACGCCGTTTAATCGCGCGTGCCCCTTGTACGTCGATGTCCAACAGAATATCCCGTCCGGCCTTGATCGCCTGATCGAGCGGTTTTTTCAGCGTCCCGTAGTGGTAATCGTGCACCTTGGCCGATTCGGCGAACTGGCCGCCGCGTTTGAGATCGTCGAACTGACGCGCCGTGATGAAGCGGTAATCCCTGCCGGCGAGTTCGCCGCGCCGCGGCGCTCTGGTGGTGCATGACACCGAGAGTTCGATATCCGGATAGACTTCGCGCAACCCGTTATAGAGCGTCGTCTTGCCGGCGCCGGAGGGGGCCGAAAGAATAAAGATAATCCCTTGCCGCGTCGCCAACGGCCGATTGAGTTGTGGCATATTTTAGCAGTAGCGCCGCTGAAAAACCCTTAGGAATGCTTCGACCCTTCGAGGGGCCTCAGGGCAGGCCCCCTCGACAGCCTTTAGCCCCGAGCCTGTCGAGGGGTCAGCATGAACGGAAAATTCTTAAGAGTATCAATCCTCTCCCCGTTCGCCCTGAGCCCTGTCGAAGGGTGAACGTGAGTTTTTCAGCAGAATTATTCTATGTTCTGGGTCTGCTCGCGAATTTTTTCGACCCGCTCTTTACCTTGCAGCACCAATTGCGTCACCGGTAGATAAGCAACCTTGGAGCTGATCGTATTGAGCTCGCGATTCACTTCCTGGAGCATAAAATCGATCCGCTTTCCGACCGGCTCGCGCTCGCGCACGGTTTTGCCCAACGCGACCACGTGAGTCTTAAGGCGCACCAGCTCTTCGTTGATATCGCCTTTGAAAATGACATTAGAGATCTCCCCCATTCCCCTGTCGGAACGTTCGCCGCTGTCACCATCGGCCGCGAGACTTTTTTGCGGACGAATACCGTTCTCCGCGGCGCGCGCCTCCAGCCCGCTGGCGATCTCCCGCAAGTGGCCGATCTGTGATTCCATGTCGGCGCGCAGATGTCCCCCTTCGCGTTGCCGTGATTGCTCCAGTTTTTTTAGGGCAACGGTTAGCGCTTTGAGCACGGCTTGGCGCTCACTGGCGGCATCGATCTCCACTTCACGCACATGGAATACATCGGGGATCGTCGACAACAATGATACGCCGATATCGCCGGCCAGTTTGTATTTCTTTTTAAGTTGGCTTACTCCGGCGATGTATTGCCCGACCAGGGCGTCGTCCATCTCAAGCTTTCGGCTCTGCCCCTTGGCGACGTAACGGTTGACGAATAGGTCGATTCGGCCGCGCGATATCTTCTCGCGCACCAACTTGCGGATATCTTCTTCGAAAGAGAGAAACTCCCGCGGCGCGCGCACCTGCAAATCGAGGTGACGATGATTGACGCTGCGAATCTGCACGGTCAACTTGCCACTTTTGATATTCTGCGTTGCTTCGCCGTAGCCTGTCATGCTCTTCATAGTTTATCCTCGATGCGCCGTTTAAGCTTGTTCCTCGCCACTGCGACCGTGCCGACTTCATCGCCGACAAAGCCGGCCGCCAGGTTGGCCAATACCGCCGCCTCTTCAAAACTGGCACCGCACGCCAAAGCCAAAGCACACGCCGCCACGACCGTATCCCCGGCTCCAGTCACTTCAAACACGCCGCGCGGCTCGGTCGGAAAATGGTGCACCGCCCGGCGCGGGCGAAACAGACTCATGCCGTCGGGGCCCCGGGTGATGAGCACCGCCTTTGCCTGCCACTTGCGCACCAACTTGGCGCCGGCCGCGAGCAACGACGCGTCATCGACAATCGTAATCCCGGAAGCTTCGCTCGCCTCGATTTTATTCGGCGTGATTAGTGTGGGAAAGCGATAACGCTCGAAGTTCTCCTTTTTCGGATCGACGACGCAGACGATGTTTTTCCGGCGGATCCGGCCGGCGACAACATCGAGCAACTCCTGATGAATTGCTCCCTTGCCATAGTCCGACAGCACGATGCCGTCGAAACGATCGACCCGAGCGGCGATGTATTCGCGTAATTTTCTGAGCGCCGCCGGCGCCGCCGGTTGGCGATTTTCGCGATCGAGCCGGACGATTTGTTGATGGCGGGGACTGGCGATGATGCGGGTCTTTTGGATGGTCTGATAACCGCTGTCGACGAACACGCCAGCAGTCGATGCGCCCGCCTGACGCAATGCCGAGACAATTCTCTTGCCGGCGCCGTCCCTGCCGACGATACCACAAGCGGTGACTCGGCCACCGAGCGATTGCACGTTGTGAATCACGTTGGCGGCGCCGCCGAGGCTGGAATGCTCCGAGACCACCTGGAGCACGGGAACGGGCGCTTCCGGCGAAATTCGTTCCACCTCGCCGCGGATGAAGCGATCGAGCATGAGATCGCCGACCACCAACAGGTTGGCGCGGGAGAATTTTTCGACGAGAGCTAAAAGATTATTCATGGAGCGAAATCGGATAGTCAAATTAAACGCGGCCACTTCGCGGCCGGGGTCTTAACCCCGGCGCTATTAAAATATCGCAAAGGGGATGCTCGCCCCCTTTGGAAACCCCATTTAATGGTTTCACGCTGCGAGCAGCGTGGTCAATAAAAATTTACCCCAGCGAGCAAATCGTAGTAAAAGGCTTCATTCTTCGCCGCCATTTGCTCCAGGCTAAAGTGCCGCTGCACGCGCTCACGCCCCTGACGGCCCAAGGCCGCGGCGCGCGCAGGATCACAATGAAGTTTTTCGATCGCCTCGGCCAATTGCGCCTCATCGCCCGGCGCGACCAGCAATCCGGTCACGTCATCGATGACCGACTCTACCAAGCCGCCAACGCGGCTGGCAATCACCGGCTTACCCGCTGCCATCGCCTCCAGCGCCGCCACCCCTAAGCCCTCGAACAACGACGGCATAACAAACAGATCGATTTCGGCGAGAAAGGCCGGGGTGTCGTGGATAAATCCCAAGAATTCAACGTCATCGTTCAAGCCGAGGATAGCGGTATCCTGCGCCAACTGTTGCCTGAGAGATCCCGCACCGGCAATACGGTAGCGCAGTCGCAGTCCCTTGGCCTTCAATCTGGCCGCCGCTTGCAACAAGAAACAATGGCCCTTACGATCTTCAAGAATTCCCACGCAGCCGATGACCGTTGCGCCATCCAAACCTCGCGACGACCGTGGCAAGCTTGGAACATTAGAAAATTGCTGGATATCGATGCCACTCGGAATCACCCGAAGCTTTTTCCCATCGACGCCCGCGTCGATCAGCAATCCGGCGATGCTTTGAGAAATCGCCACCACCCCGTCGACCCGCCGATTGTAAAGATGGTTTGTGTAGGCAGTGCGGCGCTCTGGGTAATCCATTCGCCGGGTCACCAGATACTTGGGCCTGGGCTCGCCGCGCGGCAGCCAAAGCGCCAGCGCGTGCGCCCGCTTGGTGTGAAAGTGGACGATGTCGTAATCGCCAATTCGTATAAGCCGGCGCAGTGTTGGCACACATCTGAGATCGAGATCGTTACGAATCACGATGGGGTGGCGCTGAATATCTAATTTTTCGCACTTAGCGAATAGTGGGCCGTTTGGATGGGCGACTAATTCATTTAGATGGCCCCTGGCGACAAGATAGCCTAGCAGTCCGAAAACCTGCGCCTCACCGCCACCCCAATTGCGCTCAGGATCGACGTGCAAAATTTTGAGGGGGCGGCTATGACCGCTTCCGCTCAATTTTGTTTTTCTCCTCTAATTCCAATTCCCACAACTTAGCATACTTGAGGAATACATAAACGGCAGAGGTGAGCGCGACATAAAAGCCGGCGAAACCTTCCATGAAGCCACGCTTTAAAATATACGAATGAACGAAGCGCACCGCCGGCCGCAGGATCGCGTCGCTCAAATGCCAGCGGCGGCCGGCTTTCTTGAGTTCCCCGGACGAGATTGAGGTATAACGGTTGATGCGCTGAATGTGATCGTCGATATTCCTGTAGGTGTAATGCTCCAAAGGATGCTTGAGCCGCCGGACCTGACCATCGACGAGGACTTTGTCATGAGGTTCGCTACCGCCCCAGGTCGCCCGCTCACGGCGAAACAGGCGAATATCGTAGTCGGGATACCACCCGCCGCGCCGCCACCAGCGGCGCAAATAATAGACCAAACGCGGCACTGAATAGGCGGCGCACTCTTTACTATCGCCCGACAGCGCATCGAGAATTTCTTGGCGCAGCGCGGCGCTGATCCGCTCATCGGCATCGACCAGCAGGACCCAATCCTTGGTCGCCAGCGAATGCGCATGCGCCTTTTGATCGCCGTAGCCGACCCATGGACGTTGATAAAAACGCTCCGTGTAGCGCCGGCAAATCTCCGCCGTCCGGTCCGTGCTAAAGGAATCCACCACGACGATCTCATCGCACCAACTTAAACTTTCTAGGCAATCTTCGATGCGATCCTCTTCGTTGAAACAAACAACGATGGCGGACACTTGAGGTTGAATCTTTGACATCGCTTCAGAAACCGACAACGCCCGGCAAGGACAAATTAGCGAGCGGCCAAGCCCCAGTGAATTTGATAAAACCAATACTTTAGGTGGCCGGGTCTGAGCCGGGTCGCTTGCTTGATCGCTTGACGCGCTGCCTCACAATGGTTTTGCCGCCATCGCCCCTTGGCCAAACGGTAATAACGGTAGGCGAGGCGGCGGGCGAGCAGATTCTTACCGATCAGGTCCCGAGCCTCGGGATACTCACGAATGAGTTTCTCGATAACCCGGATGTTTTCCGTCAAGCGAAGTTCTTCGTTGCGGCCGATATTGCCCTGGTGGATCCGGTAGGAAAACAATTCTTCATCGAGATAGACCACGGGAAAATTCATCAGCATCCGTAAGCCAAGGTCCAGATCCATACAGATGCGCAACGACTCATCATGCCCACCGACAAGCTCGTAGGCTTGTTTAGAAATCAGCGCAGCTTGCACGCGCAGAATGCTTTTTTCGAACAAATCCACCAAGCGCACGCCTCGTTCAGCCAGCTGACGCGACTTGCTGGGTTGGATGATGGTCTGTTTGCCGCGGCTTTGTGGCGCTCCGCTCAAATAATTACCGTTGGCGAAAACCATCCCGCATGCGGGAGACTTGCTAACGTAACCATACAAGGATGCCAAGTGGTTGGGCAGAGACAGATCGTCCGAATCTTGAAAGGCGATCCAGGCCGCCTTCGCGTGCCTGACGCCGAGGTTCCGCGCCGACGAGGAGCCGCCATTGGACTGGTAAAGATACTTGAGGCGGGAACCGTAACCTTCCAACAGCGCGCGCGTATTGTCGGTCGAGCCATCGTCCACCACAATCAGCTCGAAATCCCGGAAAGTCTGGTGGAGCACGGAATCGATGGTCGCCGGTAAATATTCGGCGCGATTGAAGGTCGCGATCACAACCGAAACTGCCGGTGCTTGGCTCATGACAGGTGCGGTCAGGCTATCTTCACTTGGTGCCGGGGATGCGACGCAACTTCCCGGCAATATATCCGAGACATTTAAACAATCGCCCCTCGGTTTTATAGGCCTTTTGCTGCTTGCCCAAGGATCGATAAACGGCCAGGCGCAGACAATTGGCAATCAGATTGGGCATGACATTGAATGCCATGGAGTCACGGCGGTAAAGACTGCGGCTGATTCCCTTGCGGTACTCGACATCGCGGTTGTAGACCCTGCCGTAACGATTGGGATTGAGCTCATGGTACACCACCGCACGGGGCGTGTAGCCGATCTTGAATCCGGCCTTGCGGATGCGCATGGAAAATTCTGTATCCTCGCTAAATCCCGCAGCTCCGGGACCCAGACGGGCGTCGAAGCATCCGACCGTATGCAAAACCTCTCGCTTAAATGACATGTTAGTCCCGGTCAGGCCGCGAATTTCGCGTATTTCATCACCGTAATCGACCAACGGGATGTTGTACTCACGCAACCGGTTGACGTCGGCACTTCGGCCGTCAGAGTCCTTTCCCGGCAAGATCCGCCCTTGCATCGCGGCAAACTCGCTATTCTGATAAGCGGCGGCGATCTCAACCAAGCAGCGCGGCTCGACGGTCACGTCATCGTCAAACACCGCCAGCAAATCGCCATCGCAATTGGCCAGCGCCAAATTGAGCGCATTGGATTTTCCCGGCATTGGCTGATTGAAAAGGCGCAATGGATACCGGTTCTGAAGCGAAATTCGTTTTTGCAACATCACCGCGGTGCCATCGGTCGAGCCGTTGTCGACGACGATTATTTCGATCGCCGCGCCTTCAGGACATTGCGCCAGCGCCAAACTGTCGAGCAGTGTCACAAGGCTTTGCTCCCGGTTGAGCGTGGGAATAATAACCGAGATTTTCTTAATCGACGTAGCCAAGGTTACAGGAGCGCGCAAGAACGAAAGTACTCCCAATAATAGCGCAGGCTGAATTTGCGAAGGAGCATGGTCTTTTTGTACATTTCCCGCGCTTTACTGATTTCGCCAAGGCTTTCATAATATAATCCCAGGCGGTAATATTTTCGGCCAAGCTTCTTGTTAAACACGTTCTTACCAATGCGCTGATAAACGTCAGGGTATTTATCGCGGATATTCTCAAGCTCTTTTGCGCCGTACTCGTAATGGGGGTTTACGCTAGTCGTATTCAACGGATGAATGCGTCTACGGACGCCGACGTAATCCACGAATCGAATGGGATAATAGGCGGCGATGCGATAAAACCACTGCAGGTCGCAATTGAGGAATATCTCTTGGTCATAACCGCCCACTTGGTCGATCGCCGCTTTCCTGACGAGCGAAGACGGGCCGGTCATAAAATTATCATCAAAAATTTGCCTCACGGTCAGTCGCGACGCCGCCAGCGCCTTTGCGCGGGCATGGGGTATCATGAGCGACGGCTCGCGCCCCGCCGCAGCGGCGGCGCCATCGACGAACTGATCCATGTTGTCAAATGCGGCGCCTGCTTCGCGATCTTTTTCCAGCGCTTCAACCAGGACCCTCACATGGTCGGGGTTGTAAATTTCGTCGCTGTTCCAGGTGCCAATATAGGCTCCCCGACATTGCTGCATTTTTTCATTGGTGGCTTGAAGAAACGGCAGGTTCCCCTGCGAACAGAGCATCCAGCGAGGGTCGGCGCTGAAGGGTTCGACCGCCCGTTCAACTTCAACCGAGCCATCGCCCAAGACGATCACTTCCAGAGATGAATGGGACTGGCGCAGAATCGAGCCCAGCGACTGCCCGAGAAACTTGGCGTAGGGGGCGTGGACAAAAAGTATGACCGTGACAATGGGGTCATCCATAAGCGTCACAGTGTGGCAAAAGGAGGTTATGCAAACTTAAATACCTTAGGGAAGCGCGATCGCAGGTAAGTTTTTATTTTCCGAGGGAGGAACTTTCTCGTCACTGCCTTACCCATGCTCAACAGCTCGAGGCGAGTCTTTGACACCTTCCATTGGCTAAAATCCCGCTTCGATACTGCGGCATCGAGGACCATGGGATTTTCACTATCAATTTGTCCCGAGCGCCT
The DNA here is from genome assembly GCA_964478485.1 of uncultured Syntrophobacter sp. Classification (GTDB taxonomy): domain Bacteria; phylum Desulfobacterota; class Binatia; order UBA9968; family UBA9968; genus DP-20. The sequence goes on from CAYZJE010000460.1 coordinate 9,952, forward strand.
CAGCGCCTCGATGACAGGGTTTTCTAACAGCGGTAATGTCCGTCCTGATTGTCGCACCGCAAGCGCGGTTGACGAAACGTGAAGTCCGTCGTGGGGTCCGAAGTAATTATCAGCGCCCAACTGACCGGGATGCCACACATGATAGGTCCATTCGCTGTCGTGCCAGATTTCTTTCCTGCCCCAATTTACCAACCTCCAAGTCAGCTCGTAGGGTCCGCACACGTATCCCAGGTAATCGATATGCTCATCCGCGCCGCCAACGGCTAAAAGGTCCTGCCGAAAGGCGCTCATACACGCACCGTAATTCCGGCTGTGGATGGGATCGCTGGTATCCCGTAAACCGGCCGGTTTCCCGTCAATTATATTTGTTCTCCCGTCGCCCGTGACCTCGGCAATCGACGGATAATTGAAAGGGTAGAATTGTTTTTCTCGATTCCGGACCTGATCCATGTGCAGGACGATGTTACGATCCTTGGCAAACGAGTCGATGATCGAACCGACGAATGTCCGGCTAACGATCCCGTCACTATCGCAAAACGTAACCACCTCTCCAGAGCTAGCGAGTATGCCCGCATTGTACATTAGGTGCTTATGGTAATACTGGCTCTGCGGCATACCTAAGACGATCCACTTATCTAATGGCGGGACCTGGTCGAGAACTCGGCATTTCCCAATCGCGAGGTCGATCTCCCGTGCCCGTTTATCATAATATTCAATCCAAATAATCTCATATTTCTCGCGTTCGACGGTTTGATTCGCTAAATACTCGAGGATGTGGAAACTTTCTCGACAAGACCAGTCGATTAAGACGATGCTCACTATCGGCCTTGTTGACCGTTGGTTTTCGAAGAGTATGTCCATTGCCGAAACTCGCAGGGTCCCAGTTAAGCAATAAATTTACGTTCCAGCTTATGGGACGTCATAGCGCGGATTTGCTCGGTCGTTTCCACACCGAACTTTTGGGTGATCCTATCAAGATAAGCAGGGCCATTGAAATAAACTTGAAACGCGAGATCGCGAAAACCCAGCACCCCGCCCGCGCTGAGATGCTTCGTCGGCAACGGCAGCGTGTCCAGCGCGGTCGGCCTGAACGACAAACTGATAAGCAAGCAGAGTCTTCCAAAGCCGGACCAACAGGTAATGAAAATCGTGCAGCGGCGCGAAGAACTGGCGGTTGGTCACCGGCCAGACCAATTGCACCGGAATGGGCGTCGCGACCAATTGCCGTAAGTTAAACCCAGATTCATCGAGTAATCTCGTAAGCGTCTTACGGGTAAAAAAGCGCAGGTGGGTTCGATCTAGGATTCCCCGGTCGCGGTATTCAAAGCGACCCAATAACAAGCTCAGCCGGACGACAATATTGGCAACGTTGGGCACCGAAATAATAACTTTGCCATCTGGCTTGAGCGAAGCGACGCACCGGCGAAGCACCTTGGATGGTTCAGGGAGATGCTCCAGTACGTCGGCGAAAATAATAAAATCATATTCACTGCGCTCGGGAAATTCGAAACCATCGACATCGGCCTCAAAAAAGCGATCGTAAATTGGCCGGGCTTTCTCGACGAGCCGCGGGTCGCGCTCGACTCCCGCCACGTAATGGCCGCGCGCTTTCAAGATCGCCCCCAAGTAACCATCGGCGGTGCCGATATCGAGGATTCGCAACGGCCTTTTTGCGTCCTCGACGAGCTTGAGGATCCAGTAGTGACTGTTGTATTTGAACCGCTTGAGTTCGTAGGAGAGCGCAGGGGCGTCCACGATCGTCACTCGGCGCGCCGATAGCGGGCGGGAAAACATTCGAACTGCTTTTGCCCGACGATCGACCAGCGATGGAGCAAATACCGACCGAGTAAATAGCCACGAATTAGCGCCGCGACGACGAGCGCGCCGATTAACCAGCGCTGCGCCAGCTCGGGCGCGACAACCGGCTTAATCATGGTGCGCCTGCAACCGATCGACCCGCCTCGACTCATGCATGACCTTTTCCATCAGTCGGCGGCGCCAGCGCCGATCGGCAAAGCTAGAATCCAGGTAATTTTTGACGAAGAAGAGTTTTTCCGACGGCCTAAGATAGCGGCCCAAAGTGCGATTGATCTGCATGAGGTTTTTAATCTTACGGCGCTCGCTCAGCTGGTCCAAGCGCGTCACACCCTCCAAGTCGAGGAGAAAGAGTCGGAATTTATTTACACCGGCATCGGCGGCCGCCACAATATTCGCGTCCTTGAGATCGTTATGATAAATCCGCTGACGGTGGAGCGTTTCGAACAAACGCGCCAGCTCAGCCAAAAAGAGCCGCCGCAACACCATCCCCGCGCGCCCATTTATGCTAAGTAGCCGGCCACGCCAATAAGCGTCGACGGTTTCCCCGCCGGCGATCTCTTCCGCGAGAAAAAAACTCTTGGTTAACGCGCCGCCCCGGCGGTGCTCGACGGCCGCCACGGGCAGAGCGATGGGAATTTGCGCCGCGCGCAGTATCGCCGCCCCGCTGAGCGCGCGAAAGGCGCCCGATTGAATGAACGGTGAGGCCAACTTATAGCGCAACGAAAAGGCATTATAGCGTTTCACAAAGATCGTCCGAGGCTGGCCAGCGATCGCCAGAGTGACCCGACCAACTTTGATTTTTCGTTGGTCTTTGACGATTTGGCAGT
>CAYZJE010000461.1:0-1955 GCA_964478485.1 uncultured Syntrophobacter sp.
GCGCCTTGGCCGGCTTGGGCGATCTCGTCTTCTAACATGACGAAGTCGATGCGCTTGGGATCGATGTCGCTCAGCCGCAGTTTGCCGGCAAGAATCGCTCGGACCAACTCGGGGCGGTCTTGTTCTGCCTTGGCACGCATCTCGCGCCGCTCTGCGATCCACTGCCGGCCGCGGTCGCCCGTCATTGCGATGGCGCGAACTTCGAAGTGAATGTGATTTTCATCGTCCACCGGGACTTTGAATACCATGACATCGGCGCGCTTGATCACCGGATCGACCACTTGGCCGTTGATGAAGTTGATGTTCGGCATGCCGAAGAAAAAAGTCAGGTCCTTGCCGTCGGGATATTTAACGTAGCGTCGGATGCCCCAGTCTGATTCTTCGACGGAAATGATCGGGTCGCCGAGCACGACATGATCCTCGGCCGCGTCGCGGTGGCGCCGGTGCACAAAGCGCACATGGGCGTTGTCCAAGGAATTATCGATGTTGTTGAAGTAGTTGCAGATGCGCCGCAATGCCGCGACGTCGAGAGAAATGTCGAGACTTTCAAATACCGGATAGCGCGGCAACGGCGGCGGCTCCCATTCCCCAAAATACGCAAAGATGAGCCCAATGTATTCCTTCACGGGATAGCTAGGAATCTGTACCTTTTGCGCAAAACTCTCCGCTTCTGCCGGCTGCTCGACACATTGCCCCGCGCCGTCATATTTCCAGCCGTGATAGAAGCAGCGGATACAATCGTTTTCGACCCAGCCGGCGGAAAGCTGCGTGCCGCGATGGGCGCAACGATTGCCGACAAGATAGGTCGTGCCGCTAGCGCCACGGTAAAGCGTGAAGTCTTCGCTCATGATACGAATTGGCAACGCCTGGCCCGGCGAAAGCTCATGCGAACAACCAACCGGCTGCCAAAACCTGCGCAGATAACGCCCGGCAATAGTTTCAGTTCCCGTGTGAACAAATTCGTCAAAATCCATCGTCGACCTCGTCGATTCTCCCGTAGGGGCGCAGCATGCTGCGCCCTCCCCATCGTCACATCAAGTATCCAGCGTGCTCACATGAAACAATTCCTCCGGCTGAAATTTTCTTGTCACCAAGCCTTGCCGCAAAGCATACTCGATCATCTTGTCGACCTCCGCACGTGACTTTTTGAATCCCCAGACATACGGATCAGGCCCCGTCATCGCCCGCTCCTCTTCCCAGAGCGAACGATACCACAGACCGGTCATGTGTACGCGCTGGCGATCGAGCCAACGGTAACACTCCTGTTTTGATGCCTGCCAGGCGTCGAACAGGCTCAACGCCACCCACGGATTTTTTTCCAGCACCGCGTTCTTGATCACCAGCGTGTGCTGGATCGGCAAGAAGCCGGTCTTGCGATAATACGCCCGCTCTTCTTGCGCATAATTCGGGAATAAGAAATCAACCTCCGGATCGCCGAACGGCGCCCAAGTTTCCGTCGTGATGCCGGCGTCGATCTTTCCCGCAATAAGAAGATCGTGCAGCTTCGCGCCCTGCGGCGCGATTGCCAATTTGAGCCAGGGCGGCGCTTGCCAATTGCCGATCTTTTCATTCCAATTGGCGACCCAAGTGATCGCGCTCAGATCGACACCGTATTCGTCAGCCAAAATGCCCCGCGCCCACAGCGCGGTTGTCGTAAACCAAGTCTGAATGCCGACTCGTTTGCCGTGCAGATCCTTTGGCGTGTGGATGCCGGCTTTCTTGTTGATGTAAATATACGAATGGCGAAACATGCGCTTGACGAAAATCGGGATCGCCGTCATACCGAGTGTCTTGTGCTCCAAGTCGGCCAGGTAGATGCCAGTGAAAAACTCGCCGATGTCGAACTTGCCCTCGCGAATATCGCGCTGCCGGCTACGGTCATCAGAGTTGACGTGAATGACCAAATCAATATCCCGCGCCCACACCCGCCCGTCGATCAACGGCCGGCTGCGATC